>DBFVGT010000022.1:0-5828 GCA_048524725.1 Collinsella sp.
CCCTCCAATAAACGCGTTATCATCTTGACCCATGAACATACGTTAGGAGCAATCATGCCAAACGAGAACAGCTACGAAGTCGCGCTGCAAAAGAGCAACGCCATTCGCGAGGGCCTGGCCAAAACGCCCGAGAAGTTCACCATGCTCACCGGCGACCGCCCCACCGGCCGTCTGCACCTGGGTCACTACTTCGGCACCCTCAAGGGCCGTGTTGAGCTGCAGAACATGGGCGCCAAGACCAACGTGCTCATCGCCGACTACCAAGTCATCACTGACCGCGATACGACCGAGCACATCCAGGACAACGTGTACAACATGGTCATGGACTACCTTGCCTGCGGCATCGACCCCGACAAGACCATGATCTACGCGCACTCCGCCGTACCCGCCGCAAACCAGCTCATGCTGCCGTTCCTGTCGCTGGTCTCCGAGGCCGAGCTGGCGCGCAACCCCACGGTCAAGGCCGAGATGGAGGCCTCGGGCCACGAGCTCACCGGCCTTCTGCTCACCTACCCGGTGCACCAGGCCTGCGACATCCTGTTCTGCAAGGGCAATGTGGTGCCCGTCGGTCGCGACCAGCTGCCGCACATCGAGCTCACCCGCACCATCGCCCGCCGCTTTAACAACCGTTACGGCAAGGTGTTCCCCGAGGTCGACGCGCTGCTGTCCGAGACCCCGCTGCTGCCCGGCCTGGACGGGCGCAAGATGAGCAAGAGCTACGGCAACGCCATTAACATCTCGATGACCGCCGAGGAGACGGCCAAGCGCATCAAGAAGAGCCAGACCGACTCCGAGCGCATGATCACGTTCGATCCCGAGAATCGCCCCGGCGTGTCCGGCCTGCTTTCAACCGCCGCCATCTGCACCGGCCGTTCCGAGGTCGAGATTGCCGAGGAGATTGGCATGGGCGGCTCCGGCCAGCTCAAGAAGTACGTGACCGAGGCCGTCAACGAGTACTTCGCGCCGATCCGCGAGCGTCGTCAGCGCTATGAGAACGATCTGGACTATGTGAAGGACGTGCTGCACGAGGGCAACCGTCGCGCCAACGAGATTGCCGAGCAGACCCTGGCCGAGGTTCAGGACGCCATGGGCATGGTGTACTAGACCGATTTGCTGGCTTGAGCTTTCGATTGCTTTAGGGCGGGCGCTACGGCGTCCGCCTTTTTTGGAGCCGGACCGCTTCGGCTCCGTCCATCGCACTCCCCCGACAAACAGGAACAGGCCCGCTGGCAGTTAGTTGCCAGCGGGCCTGTTCCCGAAGTACACCGTTGAATCGCACAGAGGGGAGGAATGCGAATCAAACTCAACAGGGCAGGCTTTTTCATCGCCTATTGCCCGCTCCGTTGCTGAAACCAATATAGTTCACCATGGTTTACTTTCTAGCGTCAATGTGCGCCGCCATACCTTCTCCACAAGTTAGCTCCGGTAAACCTGCAACGGAAAACCACCACAAAGGGGACGGGCACCTCTGTGGTGGTTTTGACGAAGCCCGCCGCTAAAGCCCGGCAGGCCAGCGACAGGCGGCCAAGTCGACGTGCATGGAATCGGCAAATGTCACGCCCTCCCCCAGCAGAAGTTCGCGTTGAGCATCGGGGCCACCAAAGGCGAAGCCCTCGCAAATGCGGCCATCGGCAAACACCACGCGATGACAGGGAATCTGACCAGGGCGCGGATTGTCGTGAAGCGCGTAGCCCACGTACCGCGCACTCCGCGGACGACCGGCGAGCAGCGCCACCTGACCGTAGGTGGCGACCATCCCCTCGGGAATCTGCTCGACCACCTCGTACACCCGCTCAAAAAAGCCCTCAGGCGCCATTGCTCGCTCCCTTCCACCCGGAATAGCATAAACCACCACAAAGGTGCCTGTCCCCTTTGTGGTGGTTTTGGCAGGTGGGCTAGTTAACGGGCTGGAAGAAGGCTACGGCTACGGCGCCGGGGCCCACGTGAGTGCCGATGGTAGCGCCGATGGTGTGGACGGGCAGCTCACCCTCAGTGTGGCCAGCCCACAGTGCCGCGCTGTCCTCGATATACTTCTTGAGCACGGCATCCGAAAGACCCGTATAGCCAAGCGCCAGCGGCATGGAGAAGTCGACGCCGCCCGCCTTTTCGACTTTCTGGTTCAGTAGGTTGCGACCGTTCTTGGAACCGCGCGCCTTGCCCAGCTGCACGATGAGACCGTCCTCGGCAGCCACGACCGGCTTCACGTTGAGCAGCGTACCCACGGCGCCGGCCGCAGCAGACAGACGACCGCCGCGCACCAGGTACTCAAGCGTCTCGAGCAGGCCGATAACCACTACGCGGTCGCGCACGGCCTCGACAGCCGCCACAATCTGCGCCGCACTGCGGCCCTCATCCACCAGGCGCAGGGCATACTCAACCAGCACGCGCTCGCCCAAGGTCACGTTATTGCTGTCCACGATAAGCACGTCGCCGCCCGGTGCCTCGGCAAGTGCGGTACGGGCACTCTGATTGGTGCCCGAAAGCTTAGCGCCCACGGTAATAATCACCGCCTCATCGCCGGCTTCACGAACCTCGGCGATAGCCTGAGAAAACGCGTACGGGTTGACCTGGCCAGTCTTGGGCAGCTCATCGCGCTCCACGAGCATCTCGTAAAAGCGCTGGTGATCGATGTCGATGCCATCCATGTACACATCGGTGCCAAAGGTGACGGACAGCGGCAAAACACGCAGAGCGGGGTGCTCCGCCGGCGACATATCGCTTGCGGAATCGGTAATAATGCGGACGGACATAACGAATCCTTTCTTGCGCAGGTCCCGCGCGGGGAATTTTGACAGCAATGCCCCGGCACGGCATACGCGCTCAAACGGGACGATGCAGTTCTTGGCTGAAAGCTAGCTCCAGCGCGGCTCTAGATCTCGCGCAGGGTGTTGAGAATCGTGCGCAGCGACGCATACATCTGCTCGCGCTGCTCCACACCCATAGCCTTACCGGTGGTATCGAGCACCTCGCGAATGATGCGGTCCGCCTCGCTCATGCTCTCGCCGCCTAGAGCGGTCAGGCGCACCGGAGCACGATACTTAACGGCGGCATCGCCCGAATCATCGACCTCAACGTAACCGCCCTCCTCCAGATGCGCGAGCGTGCGCGAGACGGCGGCACGGGTCACGCCTGCCATGCGAGCCAGGTCAGCACCAGTCAGGCCGTCCTTGCTGCGCTCAAGATAATACAGGCACATAACGTCGGAGCCCTTGAGGCCCAGCCTTGCGCCCTCGGATGTCTTAATGCGCTGGATCTCCTTGTAGAGCCCGCTGATCAGTCCGACAAAGTCCTCGAAACGTGTCTCGTCGTTCTGCTGCATGGGAGACGACCGCCTTTCGCTTACATGATGCTAACGGGTAAACATCTTAGCCGCACGAGGCAACACCCATACCCAAATATCCCATTTGTTAACCCATCAACATAAAAACCACCACAAAGGGGACAGGCACCTTTGTAGTGGTTTTGACCGGCGAACATGATCCGCAGGCGCCGCTACAGCTCCACGCAGGGATTGTCGCGAGTCACAAGCGTCTTAACGACAACCGTCGCTCCCAGATAGCGCTCGAGCAGCTCGGCTAAGCGATCGATCGCGGCCTGGCAATCCCCCATCCGCTCGGGCTCCACGCACTCAATCGCCAGGAACGCATCGGCCGAATCATCGGACAGCGCCGTGCGAACGCCGTCGCGCCAGTTCCAGCAGCGGCACACGGCGCCTGCATCGTCGATATAGGCGAGCTCGCCGGGCAGCGTCGGGTCATCCGCTTCCTCGCCAAGAGGCAGGAACGCATCGCCACCGTCGGTCACCTTCAAGCGAAGGTCACCCTCGATCGCATGCAAATCCTCGCCTCCCACGGGCAGCGCGTAGGTCAGCGACACCGTGTTGTAGATGTCCACCGCGGACGTAATGTGGCCCACCGGCTTGCCTTTGAGCACGCGTTTGAGCAGGTTCTCGATTGAGCAACGCGCGCCCTTTTTGGTCTTGAACAGACGGTACGCGTCACGCCATGCCTTGACCGGTGCGTTCTCGCTGATAGTATCGCTGGTCAGATGGCGCTCCGCGTCGATATTGGCGCGGTCAAGCAGCGCGGCAATCGCATCCACGTCCTCCTGGGGTATCTGGGCCGCGGGCTTCATGCCCTTTACGACCACAACGCCGATAGCCGCCTGCGGAAACAGCTCCCAAAACGAATTCTCGGCAACAAAGCCCTTCATACGTGCTCCCTTCACGATTCGCCCCACGCGAGCGTCTAAACAAAAAGCGCTCTCACAGCGGCCACCTTCAAAGTCCTACGGTGCCGCCACAAGAGCGCTTACGCTGTCCCCATCCGGAGAAGGGGACGATATGTCAGGCGTATTGTAACCCGAGTCATCCGCGCGAGCAAAACCACCACAAAGGTGTCCCCTTTATGGTGGTTTTGGGTCTGAAGCAACGTTAGTGGCGAAGTCCCAGCAGCCCGCGGCCGCGATGACGGGCGTCGGCGTGTACTTGAGCGTGCGGACCGGCGGCCTTGACGGACTCGGGCAGGTGCGAGTACTTCTTCTCGAAGTTCTCCTCGAACATCACCGCCAGGTTGTGCGCTGCCTCGTCGTAGCGAGCGGTGCTCTGCCAGTACTGGCGCGGCACCAGAATGCCGTCGGGCACACCGTGGCACGTGGTGGGAATGTCGACGTTAAAGATATCGTCATGCACGAATTCGCTGTCCTCGATGGTACCGTCGAGGGCGCGGGCCACCAGGGCGCGCGTGTAGGCAAGCTCGATGCGATGGCCCACGCCGTAGCCGCCGCCGATCCAGCCGGTGTTGACCAGGTACACACGCGTGCGGCCGTCGGCAATGCGCTCGCCGAGCATCTTGGCGTAAACCATGGGGTCGAGTGGCATAAACGGTTCGCCGAACAGCGAAGAGAACGTGGGCGTGGGCTCGGTGACGCCGACCTCGGTGCCGGGAATCTTGGCCGTAAAGCCCGTCACAAAGTGGTACATGGCGGCGTCGGCCGTCAGACGCGAGATGGGCGGCAGCACGCCAAAAGCGTCGCAAGTCAAAAACAACACGACGCTCGGGATGGTGCCCATGCCCTTGGTCCACGCGTTGGGGATATGCTCGACGGGATAGGCCACGCGCGTATTATGCGTGATCGAGACGTCATCGTAGTTGGGCTTACGATTCTCGTCGAGCACCACATTTTCGCAAATGGCGCCAAAACGGACAGCGTTGAAGATCTCAGGCTCGTGGAACGCGTCCAGGCCCTCGCACTTGGCGTAGCAGCCGCCCTCGACGTTAAAGATACCCATATCGGACCAACCGTGCTCGTCGTCGCCGATCAGCAGGCGCGTGGGGTTGGCCGAAAGCGTGGTCTTGCCGGTGCCCGACAGGCCAAAGAACACGGCGGTCTCATGCGTGACGGGATCCATGCTAGCCGAGCAGTGCATGGGCAGCACGTCGTCCTCGACGGGCAGCAAATAATTCATAACGCTGAAGATCGACTTTTTAATCTCGCCGGAGTAGCCGGTGCCGGCGACCAGAATCACGCGTTCCTGGAAGTTGATGACCACGGCAGCGCTGGAGTTGAGGCCCTTGATGGCAGGGTCGCACTGGTAACCGGGCGCCGCGAGCACGCAGAAGTCGGGCTCGCCGGTGCGCGCGATTTCGCGGGCGAGCGGGCGGGCGAGCATCTGCTTAATAAAGAGTGCCTGGCTGGCACGCTCGCAGGCAACGAGCAGTCGACGCGTGTGGTTGCGGTCGGCGCCTGCCATGCCGCGGGTGACGAACACGTCGCGCTCGTTGAGATAGTCGACGATGCCGGCCTTGATGGCCTCATAGCTCTCGACG
>DBFVGT010000023.1:0-2783 GCA_048524725.1 Collinsella sp.
CAAGATGGAAACCCGCTCCTAGCGCCCGCACGCGGGACAAATTAATCAGGTTTGTTTGTCCCAAATCTTAAGTATTTGTTCGATAAAAAAGCCGAGGCCTCGTGTTGAGACCTCGGCTTTTTGTATGCGGCAACGGAGCTGCACCTTTGTCACATCTACGCCACACCGTCGCGGGCCAGCTCCTCGGCCAGCGCTTCGGCAGGCATGGCCATAATCGCGTCGAGCTCGGCGTCCATCTCGGGAATACGCTTCACCTTGAGCTTGCGCACCAGATCGCCGCGACACATCACATGTATCGGCTCACGCAGAGCGCACAGGTCATCGAGCGGATTCTTGCGCGTCACCAGGATATCGGCGGCCTTGCCGCACTCGATCGTACCGGTCTCGCCGCCCAGCCCCAGGAGCTCGGCATTGACCTGCGTGGCCGTATGCAGCGCAAAGGCGTTGCTCACGCCCACGTACTTGGCAAAATAGGCCACCTCACGCCACATGTCGTACTGCGTCACGAACGGGCAGCTCGAATCTGTGCCAAGGCCCACCTTAACGCCAGCTTCCAGCGCCGCACGAGCACTCTCGATAATGCCCGAGCACACGATGTCGCCGTTCTTCTTTTGCGTGTCAGTCGAATGGGTCTTCTCCGGATCGAGCAACACAAACGGCAGCGCCGGGCTGATAGTGCAGGTAACGCTGGGCGCACGTCCCTCGAGCTGCGTGCCCGCGGCGCCACGGTACAGCTCCAGGATCTCGGGCGTCATCGGGGCACCGTGCTCGATCGTGTCGACCCCGGCCTCAAGCGCGGCCTTCACGCCCTCGGTGCTCTCGACATGAGCCATAACCGGCAGGCCCACCTCGTGCGCCGCCTTGCACGCCGCCGCGGCAACCTCCACCGGCATACGCAGCACGCCCGGCTCGCCCACCTCGGTCGCATCGAACACACCGCCCGTTACGAACAGCTTAATGACGTCGGCGCCGCGCGCATACAGGTCTCGCACCTGCTCGGCTGCCTCAACGGGGCTGTTGGCCACCTGGGCGAACAAGCCCGCGCCATGGCCGCCCGGCACCGTGACGCCCGTTCCCGGCGCTACCAGGCGCGGGCCCTGATACTTGCCGGCGTCGATAGCGTCGCGCACGGCAATGTCGGCAAACAACGGGTCGCCCGCGCCGCGCACCGTGGTCACGCCGCTTGCCAGCTGCTGCTGGGCACTGCCCTTGAGGATGCGGCGGACGATGGCACGGCCCACGGGATTATCGAGTTTCTTCATCAGCGCTCCCGCATCGCCGGCCGAGACAGGCTTGCCCGAGCCGCACAGGTGCACGTGCATATTGATGAGACCGGGTATGAGATACGCACCACCCAGGTCGATAACCTCGGCGCCCGCGGGCGCCTGCGCCACAGCACTCGGCCCCATCCAGGTGATGATGCCGCGCTCAACAGTCACGGCCATATCGGGCTGCGGCTCCATATGCTCCGAACCATCCAGAATGGTCGCATTGATAAACAACGTGGAACGATCGGCAGATGCCATATCGAGCTCCTCCCTCACGATTAACTTGAACATTTGTCCATTATCACCTAGTCCCGCTGGATTGCTGCAGACGCATCGGTTAACGGAAGGAAGAGGGGATGTGGGGAGACGGAACACGTTGCAGTCCCACCCCAGCGAAACCAGGGAAATGTCTCGATCTGTAACAATTACGAGCTCAAACAGCCTCTAAACGTTACAGATCGAGACAAAACCTCTCAGCGCCCATACCACTGGCGTCTCCACTCCTCAGCCAATTCAACCTGCCGAGGAATACCCGCCAGCCTCATTTTCTCGACTAGCTTCCCCGGGCCTTTGAGTTCGTTAAACGTAAACCGAAGCACCTTATGCCCGAGCATTGTCAGATGAGATTCCCGCTGACGCTCTGCCACGAATGGGTCAACCGACTCCCGACCCTCGCCGCTCTGCAAGGTGTACTTCCCCTTTCCGTCAAGCTCGCCGATGACACACGTCCCGTCCTCGAGCCGCCAAAAATAGTCGACGCGAAACACCTGGCTCGGATCGAGCGAGTCGCGAAACTCCACCTGCAGCTCCGGAACCGGAAAGCCGTACGCAATAAAGAATGCTCGGAACCGAGACTCGCCGCCGTTTTCAGACAGCCCGTCCGCATACGACGCAATCACCTGTGCCCTGCGATAACCTCGCCTGCCCTCGCAATCGGCGCAGAGACGCTCGCACAAATCCCCACGTGATACGCCTTTCGCCCGCAGTGCAGAATCGGCAATCGCCAACCCGTAGGAGAACGGCGCACGCAGTAGGCAATCCTCCACCGTGCGCCAAAACGACGTCACCCGCACGCCATCAACATGCTCGAGTGCGCCCGCCATCTGCGGACGCAACAACCTGCACCCGCCGCTCAACGTCACCGAACAACCCGTCTTAACAAGAAAACGCGACCCAAGCAGATCATTCGGCACCTCCAGACCCCACAAAAGTGCCGCGTCATAACCCCAAAACGCCCAATCGGGATGAAACTCTGCAAGCCCTTTGATGGTACGCAGCGCTCGCTCCGCCGGCGTCAGTACACCCCAATCATGTTGAAAGCAGAACAAATACGGCTCGGGCTCCGCAATATCATCGGTTCCCACATGACGCCGTAGCCACATGAGCTCGGCATTGTCATGCGTTGCGAGCAGCGCACCTTGCTCGGTCGCCTCCGTGAGTCGCGCGAGCATCCTATTCCGCGCCAACGTGTTGCGAGTCGTATGCTTGTGCTTGAAAACGGTATTAGACACTTCC
>DBFVGT010000024.1:0-2603 GCA_048524725.1 Collinsella sp.
ATAGCGGCCGAGACCTGCTCCAGCGACAGCTCGCGTAGGTGCACAAAGCTCGAATCGTACGGTTCCAGCTCGTGGACCAGAGCCACCAGCGTAGTCACCGTGCCGCCCACCGCGACTAAGCGTTCGGCGCGCTCAAAGTCGCTGGGCAGGCCTTCAAAATAGGCGGCAAACTGCTCGCCTGCCCACGCGGCAGCGGCAGCAAGCTCGCCATCCGCGGGCGGCAACGCGGAGAAAAAGCGCTCCGTCACGCGGCGACAACCGATGTCCAGCGAGCGCGTTCCCTCCAGCGCAAAGACGCCGCGCTCCGGCGCGTACACGCCAGTCGCGAGCTCCGTGGATCCGCCGCCCGAATCGGCAACAATGATGCGCTCGCCGGCAAAGTCGTGCGCCACGCCGAAAAACGTCAGGCGCGCCTCGACCTCGCCCGGAATCACCTGTGGCTCAAGCCCCAGATCGCGCAGGCCGTCCAACAGCAGCGCGGCATTGGACGCATCGCGCGCGGCACTCGTACACGTGGTGCAGACGCACACGGCCCCAAAGGCACGGGCCTCGTCCACAAACATGTGACACGCAGCGAGCACACGCTCGACAGCCGCCTTGCAAAAGCGCCCCGTCGTGTCCACGCCCTCGCCCAGGTCGGTAATCTCGGTATGCTTGGACGATTCCACAATCGCTCCGCCCTCGACCTGGGCCAACACCAGTCGCGACGACACCGTTCCCAGGTCGATCGCGGCTACCTTATAGCGTTTGCAATTTGTCATTGCGGGCTCCCCTCCGGGCGCTATTTGCCGTTGGACACGACCGTCTGACCCTCGACGCCGTTAAACCCAAACAGCATGTCGAGCGCCTGGATGTACCACGGCGCGTCCTTGCCGACTTCTTCGATTTCCTTGGCCACTTCGCTGGCCTTCTTGGCGTTTAAGGACTTTTTGCTCGACGACGAGTCCGAATCGTCGTCCAAACCTAGCACGTCAATCTTCTTCTCGCCGGGCATCACCAGGCCCAGGTCCTCGGACGCCGCGTCCTTGATACCCTCCTCCGAGAGCAGCTTGTCGACGCTTTTTTGCAGCTCATCATTGTATTGCTGGCGAATCTCGACCTGCTTGGCCAAGATATCGCTCGAACGCTTTGCCACGTACAGATCGCGCACGGGGAAATACAGGCTCACGAGCACCAGCGCCACCACGATACCGATAAACAGCGGACGCAGAGGGCCATGCGTAAAGTCATAGATCGCCTTGACAACCGCGTTATCGTTGGCGTAATGCATAAAGTCCGAGCCCGAAAGACGGTTCGAGGGCCTACTCGATTTGTCGTGTGCTTGAGTCGAGGGACGCGACGCATGCGACGAACGTGCCGGGCGCACCGGTCCATCTGCCAAGGTATTTGATTGAGCATTGGGGCGCGAGGTACTTGCCGGGCGCTGCGTGGAGCGGTCGGCGCCGGCATAAGCGGACCCACCGAGCTGCACCGTGCGCGCACGGCGAGGCGACGGCTCGCGCGAACCGGCGGAATAGTACCTGTTGTCGTAAATCTGATCCATGTGCGCCTTGTGCGGTTGAGGTTTGTTTGCGCTAAGTCCTTTAGTTATAGCACGAGCATGCGCACCGCCTTCGCCAGCCTTTGCTCGACATAAAAAAGGCGCTGAGCCATACGGCCCAGCGCCCGATAGCGCTCTGTAGCATCTAACTGAAGCGGGGCAAAGCCGAGTCTGTCCCTCCCCGCCAAGCTCGTCTGTTTATCGAATGTTGTAGAACGCGGCCTTGCCGGCGTAGTGCGCGCTGCCCTCAAGCTCGTCCTCGATGCGGATGAGCTGGTTGTACTTGGCGATACGGTCGCTGCGGCACGGGGCGCCCGACTTGATCTGGCCGGCGTTGACGCCCACGACCAGGTCGGCGATCGTGGAGTCCTCGGTCTCGCCGGAGCGGTGGCTCACGATGCAGGCGTAACCGGCCTCCTTGGCGGTCTCGATGGCCTCGAGCGACTCGGTGAGCGTACCGATCTGGTTGACCTTGACCAGAATCGCGTTGGCGGCGCCCAGCTCAATGCCCTTCTTAAGGCGCTCGGTGTTGGTGACGAACAGGTCGTCGCCCACCAGCTGCACCTTGTTGCCAATGCGACGGGTGAGCTCAACCCAGCCGTCCCAGTCCTCCTCGGCCATGCCGTCCTCGATGGAGATGATGGGATAGGTGTCGACGAGCTTTTCCCAGTAATCAACCATCTGGGCGCTCGTGTACTCCACGCCCTCGCCCTTGAGCTCGTACATGCCGGTCTCGGCGTTGTAGAACTCGGTCGAGGCCGGGTCCATGGCGTACATGAAGTCGACGCCGGGCTTAAAGCCGGCCTTCTCCACGGCCTTGGTGATGTACTCGAACGGCTCGGCATTGGTCTTGAGGTTGGGCGCAAAGCCGCCCTCGTCGCCCACGCCGCCGCCCAGGCCGGCCTCGTGCAGCACGCCCTTGAGGGTGTGGTAGACCTCGGCGCACCAACGCAGGCCCTCGGCAAAGCTCGGGGCGCCCACCGGCATGATCATGAACTCCTGGAAGTCAACGTTATTGTCGGCATGGACGCCACCGTTGAGGATATTCATCATAGGCGTGGGC
>DBFVGT010000025.1:0-3056 GCA_048524725.1 Collinsella sp.
CTGGTCCTCCAGATACAACTCGGTCGCGTGCCCGCCAAAACGCACCTTATAGGTTGCCGTACGAATGCCGTGAACCGTCAGGCCAAACCCAGTGGTCGAGACAATCTCGTCAATCGTAAAGCAACGACCGTCGACCCAGCAGACGGTGACCGGCACGACCTGTCCGCCCGCGAGGATGCGAGCCACGACGTCCACATACTGCTTGTGCACGCGCCGAGTTTTGCCATCTGTCTGTCGATATTCCATGCCTCCTATTATCGAACGCATGTTTGCATGTTGTAAAGCGAACAGGCTGTGGTTTTGGGGTGTCGGAGCGATCGCATGTGTCCGCATGGCGTGTTAGCAAAAAGAACACCCGCGGTCAACAGGGATAATATTCAATTTTAGTGCCAAAAAATTCACTGCTCCCATCAGAACTCGGTAAAGAAACCCGCAGGAGGTGATACGATTTATCATGTTTCTGTAACGTGCCTGCAAACTTCGAGAAAGCCCATATATGGACGTAACGTTCTCAACCTTCCTCGGCCAACTTGTGTCGAACCCAGTCCTTGCCGTCACCGTGATCCTCGCGCTCGGCGCCATCTTCGTCAATGGATGGACCGACGCACCCAACGCCATCGCGACCTGCGTCACTACGCGTTGCATGCCCGCCCGCGCCGCTATTCTCATGAGTGCCGCATTCAACTTCCTTGGCGTGCTCATCATGACGCACTTTAACGCGAGCGTCGCCAACACCATCTCCCATATTGTCGACTTTGGCGGAAACAGCACCATGGCGCTCGCCTGTCTGTGCGCGGCGCTGTTCTCCATCGTCGTCTACGGCGCCACAGCGTCGCGTTTTGGCATCCCCACCTCGCAAAGCCACAGCCTTATCGCCGGCCTGACCGGTGCCGCCATCGCCCTCGGCGGTGCGAGCAGCGTCAACGTCCACGAGTGGATGAAGGTCATCTACGGCCTGGCGCTCTCCATCGGTCTGGGCTTTGTCATGGGCTGGGTCCTGTGCAAGCTCGTCTCGATTCTTTTCGCCGCCGCCAACAGGCGACGTGCCAATGTCTTCTTTAAATACGCTCAGATCGCGAGCGCTGCGGCCATGAGCTTTATGCACGGCGCGCAGGATGGACAGAAGTTCATCGGCGTGCTCTTTTTAGGCGTGGCCTTTGCCAGCGGCCAGACGAGCGTCGGCGATGCCGGCATCCCCATCTGGATTATGCTGCTATGCTCGGCCACCATGGGCATCGGCACCAGCGTGGGCGGCGAGCGCATCATCAAGTCCGTTGGCCAGAGCATGGTCAAGCTCGAAAAGTACCAGGGCTTCTCCGCCGACCTGGCGGGCGCCGCGAACCTGCTGCTTGCCACCCTTACCGGCATCCCCGTGTCCTCCACGCACATCAAGACCTGCGCCATCATGGGCGTCGGTGCCGTCAAACGCCTCTCGGCCATCAACTTCGGCGTCGTCAAGGACATGATGTTCACCTGGTTCTTCACCTTCCCCGCCTGCGGACTCATCAGCTTTGTCATGGCCAAGCTGTTCATGATGTTCATCTAGTCAAACCGAACGTCCATCCGGACCGTAACACCTCGCCCACCCGTCTTCGCCTCGAAAGGACCCACTCATGGCAAAGAAACCCGATTCGTTCTACTTTGACAACTACGTCGCCTGCGCCGACCTCGCCGTCCAGGCCGCCGAGCTGCTTACCAAGATTTTCGAGAACTTCGATTCCGCAAAGATTCACGATATGCTCGACAAGATGCATGCGATCGAGCATGCGGCCGACAAGAAGCACCATGAGCTTGAGGACGCCCTGCTCACGGCCTTTATCACCCCGCTTGAGCGCGAGGACCTGGACCTGATGAGCTGCTCGCTCGACACCGTGCTCGACCGTATCGAGGGCGTCGTGCAGCGCGTCTACTTCACCAACATCCAGAGCATCCATCCCGACGCCATCGTCATCGCCCACAAGGTGACCGACGCCTGCCGCGCCATGAAGGACCTGATGGTCGAGCTGCCCAACTACCGCAAGTCCAAGACGCTGCGCGAGCTCGTCATCCAGATCAACACCATCGAGTCCGAGGCCGACGAGCTCTATATCAACGCCATGCGTAACCTGCACGTTAACGGCAAGGACCCGCTCGAGGTTATCGCCTGGCGTGACGTGTACGCCTTCCTGGAGTACTGCGCCGACTGCTGCGAGAATGTGGCCGATGTCGTGGATTCGATTGTCATGAAGAACAGTTAATTGGGGGTACGTGTCCCGGCGGCGAAGGGCCGGCCACGGTTTGCTTTCTCACTCCGGCTGCTTTGCAGAGTCGTTCGAAAGTAAACCGTGGCCGGCCCTTCGCCTTACGTACCACCATTGGGAACTTTGGCTGATAGTTGTAGCGCGATGGGGGTTTGGCTGAAGGGACCTATGGTACCCGTTCGGACACTTTGGCCCTTGATGAGCGTTTGGCTGATTGCTGCTTTGGGTATTGTTTGGGTTACTTTGGGTTTGTTTGATTTTTAATTGTTGGAGGGCTTGTATGTCTTATTTGGATCTGGCTCGGTCTCGGTATTCTTGTCGCGAGTTTGAGAATCGTTCTGTTGAGCAGGCTGTGGTGGATGCCATTGTTGAGGCTGGGCGTATTGCTCCTTCTGCTTGTAATAATCATCCAACCCGTGTGATGGTGTTGGATACGCCTGAGCTGTTGGAGAAGGCTGCTGCTTGTCAGCCTCGGTTTGCTCGTGATGGGTCTATCTTTGGAGCTCCGCTTGCCTTCCTTATTTGCAGCGTTACCGATGATGCTTGGGTGCGCCCGTATGACCAGATGAATTCCAATGAAATCGATACGTCCATCGTGTGCGACCAGATGATGATGGAGGCCACCGAGCAGGGCCTGGGAACGTGCTGGGTATGCCATTTTAAGCCTGAGGTGGCACAGGAGCAGTTCAATCTGCCCAAGGGCGTCTATCCCTATCACATGCTCGTCTGTGGCTATCCCGCCGACCACATCGCCGATCCCGAGCATCGCGAGGCCCGCACTATTCCCCTCTCCAACTTCCTCCTCAAGTAGTTTTT
>DBFVGT010000026.1:0-7972 GCA_048524725.1 Collinsella sp.
TCCGAACCGCCGATTACAAAGGCAATGTCGCTGCTGCCTCGCAGCATAAGATCGTCGAGCCTCGCCGAAAACTCCTCGCTCGAGCGCTCCTTGCCCTCGATAGCCAGCAGGATCACATGCGCTCGAGATGGCAAGGCGGCAAGAATCGCCGCCCCCTCCTTGTCGCGCGCGGCATCCACGCCGCCCGCCTTAGCCGGGTCGATATCGGCCACCTCGCGGATATCCACCTTGGCATAGGCACCTAGGCGCTTGGTGTACTCAGCGCACGCGTCCTTCCAAAAGCGCTCCTTGAGCTTACCGACGCAAACGACGGTGTATTTCACGCGCGTCTACTCCTTCGAATCGTTTTGAACTTTGCCGGCGGCCAGCATCTGCTCGAACATCGAGGCCGACTGCGAAAAGTCGCTCGGCAGCACGACCGTCGAGGTTTTACCCGTGCGAGCGAACTCCGTCATCATCTCGGACCACTGCGTAAACATGAACAGTTGGTTGGCCTCGTCATTGCCGACACCCGTCTCCTGGATGATCTCGAGCGAATCTTTGATACCCAGCGCGATGGCCTTGCGCTGGTTGGCGATGCCCTCACCCGCCTTTTCCATAGCCTCGGCCTCGGCGGTCGCCTCGGTGACGCGCTTGATGCGGTCGGCCTCGGCGAGCTCCTGCGCGGCAGCGCGCTTGCGCTGGGCAGCGTTGATGTCGTTCATGGAGTTCTCAACCTCGGTCGGCAGTGCGATTTTGGTGATGAGCGTCGACACGAGGGTGAAGCCGTAGGCGGCCATCTGCTCGGAAACGGTAGCGTTGACATCCTTGGCGATGTCATCCTTCTTGGCAAAGACCTCATCGAGTGTGTAGACGGGGATGGAGGAGCGCAGGGCGTCGGTGATGAAGTCGCGCATCTGGTCGACGGGCTCCTGCAGCATATAGTAGCTCTTGTAGATGCCCGAATCTGCCGGGCCGGCGCCCATGTCATAGCTCACGTGGTACTGAGCGGAGACCTCAAGGCCAATGGTCACGTTGTCCTGGGTCTTAACGTCGATGCCAAAACCATTTTTCATGGTGCGCAGACTCACCGTGGCGGCCTTGCGGTCAATCACGGGCACCTTCACGTGGAAGCCCGCGTTGACGATACGATTGAACTTACCCAAGCGCTCGATGATCACAGCGTGCTGCTGCTCAACGACGTAGCAGGCGTTGGGGAGCAGCAACAACAGGATGATGATGGGAATCAAAAGGCTGGTAAGGGCGGCGATGATACCGGAAAACAGCATGGTCTCTCCTCTGATAGGCACACGTTGGCATTAGGATACCCGTCCAAGGAGATCGTGCATAACAAAAAAGCTCCCATTGCTGGGAGCTCTTTCAATCCATGGTGCGGGCGAAAGGACGTCCGCGTATCCGCTTCGCGGATCCGCACCGGCTTCGCCCGCCTGCCGGCGGACTCGCCAGCTCGCTAAAAACGCTCCGCGTTTTCTTGACGCTCGCTCCTTCACAGGTTCAAGTCCCTGCGATGAGCACATAACAAAAAAGCTCCCATTGCTGGGAGCTCTTTCATTTAATGGTGCGGGCGAAAGGACTTGAACCTTCATGGGGTTGCCCCCATACGGACCTGAACCGTACGCGTCTGCCAATTCCGCCACGCCCGCGTGCAGGAATTAGAATAACGGAGCGCCACCGCGAACGCAAGAACTATTTTTGAAAAAGTTTGCAGGCATTTTCCCAAGCGGCATGCGCGATTGTTTCGGCGTCCTCACCAGTGCGATCGACACGGTCGTTAACCAGCGCGTTTGCCGTAATGGAGATCATTGCGGGCTCGCATTCAAGACCGCGGATGGGCTCCGGAGCCATATACGGGCAATCCGTCTCGAACAAAATTCGATCGAGTGGGGTTGCCGCAAATGCCTCGCGCACGTCGTCGTTGCGCTTAAAGGTAGCCGCACCACCATAGGCGATATAGCAGCCCAGCTCCACAAAGCGCTCCATCGTGGCGCGGTCCTCGCCAAAACAGTGCAGCACACAACCGGCCTGGGGCACGCCCACCTCACGAAGCACGTTGTAGGCGTCCACGTGCGAGGTACGCTCCTGGTCCATGTCTTCGTGACGCAGATGCAGCTCCACCGGCACGTTACGGCACACGGCAAGCTCGAGCTGGCGTGCCATGCAGTCAATCTGCACGCTGTGGGGCGCCGGCGCGATGTCGTCGTCGTAATCCATGTGGTAGTCCAGACCGATCTCGCCAATACCGGCGCACAAAGGGTCATCAAGCGCAGCAACAACCTGCGCGTGAATGTCGTCGGTATAGTCCGGCGCGCCATACGGATGCACGCCGGCAAGATACTTGATCTGCGGGATATCCTGCATCGGCAGAATTTCGCGCACGAGCCAGTCGCTATAGTCCGTCACGCTGCGCTTGTCGGCGATGGGGTCGAAGACCGTCACCAACAGGTCGATGCCTGCCGCCTTGGCACGCACGAGTGTCTCGGGCACATCCTTGCCCCAGAACGAAAGCAGATGCGCATGCGTGTCGGCAAGCGGTGCCAAGGGTACGGGACAAGCAACCGTCTTCTTTTTCTTGGTAAACGTCACGCGTTCGGCATTAAGCGTCATGGGAAAGCTCCCGAGCCAGGCACACAAAGTCGGCGACGCCGAGCGTCTCGGCGCGCGTGGTGGATGCGATACCGCAAGCCTCAAAGGCGGCATCGAGCACGTCCTTGGCAAAGCCGTTGGCGCTCATGGAATTGCGGATGGTCTTGCGACGCTGAGCAAATGCAGCGTCAATCACGCGGGCCACAAATTCGCGATCGAGTCCTTCGGGCACCACACCGTCAACACGGTCGATGCGCACGACGGCCGAGTCCACGTGTGGCGCCGGCATAAAGCAACGCGGCGGCACCTCAAAGCGACCCGTTACCTGCGCATACAGGCCAAGCTTTGCCGTATAGCCGCCATAGGTCTTGTTGCCCGGCACTGCGGCAATGCGATCGGCAACCTCCTTTTGCACCATGACGACGGCGCGCTTGAGCGCCGGCATCGTCTGGAAAAATTGCAAAATGATCGTCGCCGCCACGTTATAGGGCAAGTTCGCGACAAATACCGTCGGCTCACCGCCCGCAGCCTGCTCAATCTGCTCCGGGCCCACCTTAAGCGCGTCGCCCATGATAAAGCGGAAGTTGGCATAGTCGGCGGCGTGGGCGTCGAGCACCGGTTCGAGCTCAGGATCGGCCTCAATGGACGTAACGCACGCCGCTTCCTGCAGCAACGCAAGTGTCAAAGTACCGCAACCCGGACCCACCTCGAGTACGCGCTCGTCACCTGCAAGCTCGGCAAGCTCGCAGATACGCTCGATCACATGATTGTCGATTAGAAAGTTCTGGCCCAGGCGATGCTTGGTCGCAAGGCCAAACTCCTCCAGCAGCTCCCTGGTGGCCGTGGGGTTTGCCAAAGGCGAAGTTGTCATAGTTGCCTCCTTAGCATGATGGCGGCGTCTTGAAACGAAAGGGCATGGACCGTTGCGGCCATGCCCTTACATCTAAACAGCAAATTGCCGATATGGCGCTCGCGAAGTCTCTACGCCAGACGCGGGAACAGCGGATCGCCCTTCTCGACGGGCTGACCACCAGCAAGCAGGCCCCAAGCGCAAATGCCCTTGAGGTCGTCGCTCGCGGCCTCGCCCTCACAGGACAGGCGGCGCAGAGCCTCGACAGAAGTCTGGGGCATGAGCGGCATCAGCAGGTGGGCGGCGATGCGGATGGCCTCGAGCAGGTTGTAAATCACAAATGCCAGCTCGTCAGCCTTGGCCTCGTCCTTGGCAAGCGCCCAGGGCTCGGAGTCCTCGATGTAGTGGTTGGCGGCATGGATGAGCTCCATGACCTCATCCTTGGCTCCGCCGTAATCGAGCATGTCCATCTTGGCCATGTAGCGCTCGACCAAACCGTCGGCAATCTTTGCCAGCGGGTTATCGAACGCGTCGGCAGACGCCGGTTTAGCCGGGGCGCAGCCGTCAAAGTACTTTGCGCTCATGTTGAGCGAGCGCGAAATGAGGTTGCCCCAGCTGTTGGCCAGATCGGCGTTGTAGACCTGCTCCATGCGATCGAAGCTGATGGCGCCGTCGGTACCGGGAACGACGTCGGTCATGAAGTAGTAGCGATAGCCCTCGACGCCCAGCATGTCGATAACGTCCTGCGGAGCGATGGCGTTACCGCGGCTCTTGGACATCTTCTCGGCCTTGCCTGTCTCGGCATTGCGCACGGTCAGGAAGCCGTGGGCAAAGACGTGCTCGGGCAGGGCCTCGCCGATGGCCATGAGCATGGCGGGCCAAATGACGCAGTGGAAGCGGATGATGTCCTTACCCACGATGTGGAACTGCGCGGGCCAGCGATAGGCCAGCTCGGCACGCGCCTCGTCGGTGTCGACACCGTAGCCGACGGCCGTCATATAGTTGAGCAGCGCATCGAACCACACGTAGGTCACGTGACCCTCGTCAAACGGGACCTGAATGCCCCAGTCAAAGCTCGTGCGGCTCACGGAAAGGTCGTTAAGGCCGCCCTCGACAAAGCTACGTACCTCGTTCATGCGGAACGCAGGCTCGACAAAGTCGGGGTGCTCGTCATAGAGCTTGAGCAGCTTGTCCTGGAAGGCGGAGAGCTTAAAGAAGTAGGACTCCTCCTGCACGCGCTCAAGCGGACGGTGGCAGTCGGGGCATAGATGCTGGCCGACGCTGCCGTACTCCTCGTCGCCCTTCTGGACCTGCGTATCGGTAAAGTAGGTCTCGTCGGGCACGCAGTACCAGCCGTCATAGCTGCCCTTATACAGGTAACCGGACTCCTTCATGCGCTCCCACAGGTACTGCACGGCATGATGCTGGCGCGGCTCGGTGGTGCGGATGAAGTCGTCGTTGGAAATCTCGAGCTTGCTCCAAAGCTCCTTGAAGTGCGGGGCCTGGCTATCGGTCCACTCCTGCGGCGTCATGCCATGCTTGGCTGCGGCCTCGGCGACCTTCTCGCCGTGCTCGTCCATGCCGGTCAGGAACTTGACGTTATAGCCGGCGGAACGGCGATAGCGAGCCTGAACGTCGGCGATGATGGTGGAATAAGCCGTGCCCAGGTGCGGATCGGCGTTGACGTAGTAGATGGGCGTCGTGATAAAGAACGAAGGCTTGCTTTGATCCATGGGGTTTGTCCTCCAGAAAAACGTTGCATACAGAGGATGATTCTAGCGCAAGGGCTGGATATCCTCCATCTATTGCATATCGAGCACCATGGCATAGACATCGCGCTTGCGGCGCGAATACTTCTGAGACAGGCGCTTGGCCACCGCAGACGCGGGCTCCCCCTCCTCGAGCGCGGCGCGGATATCCTCGCGCAGGGCCTCGTCGGGATCCGCTGCCGTGGCGCCGACCGGCACGATACCGGCCTCCTCATCCTCGCTCGGTGGCGCGATGACCAGCGCAATCTCGCCCTTTACCTCGCCGCGAGCACGCAGCTCCTCGGCAAGCTGGTCAGCGGGCCCGCGCAAGACCTCCTCGTGCAGCTTGGTGAGTTCGCGGCAGACGGCAACCTCACGCTGGGGAAAGACCTCCGCCACGGCCTCGAGCGTCGCCACGATGCGATGTGGAGACTCGTAGAAGATGAGTGCGCCGGGCACCACGGCAAGGCGCTGCAAACGGCGCACACGGTCGCCGTGCTTTCGGCCCAAAAAGCCCTCGAAGAAAAAATGCTCGCAGGGAATGCCGGACGAAACAAGCGCCGTGACGCAAGCAGAGGGCCCGGGAATAACTTCGACGGGCACATCGGCCTCACGCGCCGCCTCGACCAGCGCCTGGCCGGGATCGGACACGCTCGGCATGCCGGCGTCCGAGGCAAAAGCGAGGGTCTCCCCCGCCAGCAGACGGTCGACCAGGCCGGCGGCGCGGCTGGCGATCACATTCTCGTCGCAACGGACAAGCGGCTTGGAAATGCCCAGGTGCATCAGTAGCTTTGACGTCACACGCGTGTCTTCGCAGCAGATGGCATCAGCAGCGGCAAAGGCCTCACCAACGCGCGGGGACAGGTCGCCCAGGTTGCCGATGGGCGTGCCGACCACATAGAGTTTGCCCGTATGGGCGCTGTTTTGCGTCATATCAACCTATTCAATCATGCCGCGCTCGAGCGTACCGAGCGCCGCGCGGGCGTCCCATGCTGCAATGCGCTTCTCGGTCTTCCACGTTTGGAAGAACCAACCGGCAGCCGGCGCAAACGAAGCCAGCTGGTTGGCGATAAACACGCGCTCGTAGGCATTGCGGCCCTCGGGCGTAACCGACGAGTTGGCAAAGATCGCCGCGCCCGACCATTCGCCCACCAGCACGGGGAACCCAGTCGAAATCGCTTCTTTAAGCTCGCGCTTGTTACGCGAAATCGCCGTCGTCAGCCCGCGAGGGCTCGTGATGTCGAGCGCATACTCGTCGCGGTAATGGTACAGGTGAAGATCCATGTAGACGTTCTTGTACTTGGCGCCGCGCATAAAATGCTTCCACTCGCTGGGATGCCCCGACGACGAGAAGACGACGATCTTATCCTCGGGCATATACGAACGGACGAGCTCGTAGGCATCGCGATAGAAATTGCGCAGGTAGTGAGCAGGAATGCCATCCGTCATGGTGAAGAGGCTCTTGCGAACGCTCATCTGCGGCGTGTCCAGCAGCTCAATGCCCAGCAGGCTCTCGGCCTCGCCATAGCGATCGGCCAAGCGCTCGAGCACGTCGAGTGCGACATGACGGCCGTTGGTGGACGAATGCCACTCGGCAACAGCCTCCGGCGTGGTGGGCGAATCGGTGGAATCGCCCTGGCCACCGGGCACGGTTGCCAGATCGAGCAGCACGCGGATGTCGTACTTGGCAGCCCACTCAATTGCGCGGTCGATGTAATCGACAACCGATATGTAGGAGGCATCGGACTCCTGTGAGCCAAAGGCATACCAGGGCACCGGCAGACGCACGGCATTGAGACCGATCTGCGCCATGCGGCGAAAATCGTCCTCGCTCACAAACGTCTCGTAATGGCGGCGCATGCGCTCGTTATAGGCGGCGGTACCCATGGCCTCCTGTAGCTCAGCCGCGTTGGATGCACCGGTCGCCGCGTACAGCGACGGGGTCACCCAAGGCTCGGGAATAAACCAGCCAGAGAGATTAACGCCGAGTATCCTCTCCATCACTGCCCCCCTTCGGATCATGCAGGTCGAACCCGCATCGTATTGCATAGGATAAGTATTGTTTTGAGTATACCCGCGTGTGCGGACAGGCGACCGAACGGTCTGTAAAGTGACGCGAAAGTGGGAGGAATGTCTGGGGCGGGTGGGCTCGGAATGATGCGACAAGGTGCGTACGCGCGCCGGAGGCAGGCACCGGAAAGCGCGTCCCGTTCTATCGCTCAATAATGGGGCGCATTTTCCGCAGAACCCTACATAAAAGAAAAGGACCCCTTTGCAGAGGTCCTAGTCAATTCAAGGTGGCGGGGAAGGGAATCGAACCCCTGACACGAGGATTTTCAGTCCTCTGCTCTACCAACTGAGCTACCCAGCCATTTGAGGTGTGCCTTGTTTCAAGGCTTGATTAGTATAACCAAGGACGCGTTCCGGTCAACCGAGAATTTCAAAAAAGTTTTTGAGCACAGCCTCGTTTCTTTAAATCGGCACGTCAGAGGCATCAGCCGGCAGCAAGAAGTTTTTCGCTCAGAGCCGCACGGGCAAACTCACTTGGCGTCATCCCCTCGGCAGCCGCCCGTCGACGAATGGCCTCCTTCATTCCCAGAGGAATCTTGACCGACAGCGTTGCCGTCCCCTCACCTGAGAGTGGGGGCCGTCCATGCACGATCCCACCAACGGTGTGTTCGCCATCCGGAAACTCTCCGCGCTCGTACGACTCGCACCACGCGTCAATCATTTCATCCGTTACAACCTGACCATTAGCGGCCGTATACGTCTTGCCCATCATCGACCCCTT
>DBFVGT010000027.1:0-2782 GCA_048524725.1 Collinsella sp.
ACATATCCCTTCTGGAATTACCGTGACGGCGCGCGAGAGCCGCAGTCAGTTCCAAAACCGTAGTAGCTGCCTGCGTAAGCTGCGCGCTGAGCTTGAGCGTCGCGGGCGTCCACCGCGCCGACGCGTAAAGACCAAGGTGCCCCAGCGCTCTCGCCAGCGCAGGCTCAATGACAAGCACTTCAACGCCATAAAAAAGGCCAACCGTCGCAAACCGGGCAGCGACGAATAGCTTCCTCATAAGTTGCGGTGAAATAGGGACTGTTTTGCGTCTTTATCTGCATAAACAGTCCCTATTTCACCGCAGCTTAGGGGTGGCTAGCGGGTGGGGTGCCAGACGTGGAGGGCGCCGCCGAGGACGTCGACCTCGATGCGCGAGGCGACAACGGGCTCGCCGTCGGCCTGGATGGGATAGTCGGGCTCCTCAAAGGTGAGCTCGGCATGGCGGCAGCGGCGCATGCGAATCGGCGGCAACTTGGTATGGTGGCCGTTCTTGGCCGAAAGAAACATGGGCAGGGCAACGGCGCGAGGGACAGGGCCGCAGGCGTAGCAGACGTCGAGCATGCCGTCGCAGGGGTCGGCATCGGGGCAGATACGATAGCCCGAGCCATACGTGGGACCCAGCTGAATCGCCATGATGATCGCCCTCATGCGCTCGGCGGGCGCGCCGTCAAAGCTGGCTGTCATGGGGTAGTTGCGATAACGCAGGCCAAACTGCTCAAGTCCCGAGAGGGTGTAGAGCGGAGCGCCCGTCAAGCCGGTCTTTTTGCGCAGTTCGGTGGTGCCAAGGCCGATGGCGGCATCAATACCGACCGAAAGCGTCTGGTCGTAATACTCGACGATCGCCTCGCCGCTGCCGCTCGCAGGGCTCCACGAGCGAATGCGCCCGATGTCCTGACGCTGCAGCTCGCAGGTGAGCAGCGCGCCAAAATCCTTGCCGGAGAAATCGTCGATGCCGAGCGTCTGGGCAAAATCGTTGCCGGAGCCCACGGGCAGGACGGCAAGGGCGGGGCGGGCGTCTTCCTTTTGCGTCATAAGCCCGTTGACGACCTCGTGAATCACGCCGTCGCCGCCGAGTGCGATAACGGTGCGATAGCCCTGAGCCTGTGCGGTCAGCTCCTTGGCGTGTCCCATACGCTCGGTCAACACCAGGTCAAACTGGGATGCGCGTGCAGTCATGTCCAAAAAGCGTTGCAGGCGCTCGGCAACTTCGCGTGCCGCGCCCGACTGGGCGGCTGGGTTGGCGATGATGAGCGTGCGACCAAAATCAGTTGCGTGCATGGGGCGACTCCCGGCGTGTGACATGACAGTGCGGTCGCGCTCAGGTCGAATTGCCCCCGATTGTGGCTGCACGGCGATTATTACATCTACTCTATCAGGTCGTTGTGGCGCTCGATAGCATCCGCTACCGTACCGCCCTCATCCACAATAAGCGAGCGGCGCTTGGGTGAGATGATGCGCTGGGCGGGGTACACGCCGCGGTGTCCGCCGGCGAGATAGCTGATAAAGGCCACGATGACAAAGAACCCGGCGGCCGTGCCGTGGAACAGGTCGATGGCCATCATGCAGGTGGTGATGGGCACGTTGAGGCCGGCGCAGAACACGCCGAGCATGCCGAGAGCCGCCAGAAAACTGGGGTCAAGCCCGGTAAGGCAACCGATCCAGCCACCGAGTGCCGCACCGATGCCAAACAGGGGCGTGACCTCGCCGCCTTGGAAGCCCGCGCCCAGGGTAAGCGCTGTGACGACCAACTTGATGGCTGCGTCCGCCAGGGTGGTGTTGCCTGCAAATCCGGCGCCGGAAAGCCACGTGGAAAGGCCGGCGTAGTTCCAGGCGTCGAGGAGGGCATAGGCGGCCAAAACCACGAGTGCGCCTATGAGTGCGCGGACGAGGTAATTGGTGATAAAGCGACTGTACAGGCTTTTGACGGTTCGAACCGACCAGGCAAAGAGGCGTGCCGTCAGGCCGAAGATAATGGCGCTGATGACAACGATGACAACCGTCCGTGGTGTCATGTTGGGAACGCTGGCGATGACATTCGCCTCGTACTCGGTTCCCAAGGCAAGCGACGTAAAGTAGCCGGTAAACGAGGCGACCAGGCAGTAGATGCCCGCGGTGTAGTCGATCTTGCCGATAAAGCACATCTCCATGCCAAAGAAAGCTCCAGCAAGGGGCGAACCGAATACGGCGCCAAAGGCCGACGAGATGCCGGCGAGCATGAGGTCGTGGTGGTCATGCTTTTTGAGGTGGGCGAGGCTAGAGATGTTGCTGGCGATGGTGCCGCCAATCTGCACCGCGGCTCCCTCGCGACCGGCCGATCCACCCGTTAGGTGCGTGAGCGTGGAGCAGACGAAGGTGAGGACGGCCATGCGCATATGGATGAGGCGTGTGCCCAGAGCGGAGTCGATGACCAGGTTGTTGCCTCGTTTGGCAGCAAGGCCGTGGTTTTTGTACACCCATGCGGTGGCAATGCCCACAACGGGAAGCAATGCGTAGACCCACGCGTGGTGCTCGCGATAGTCGGTCGCGATATTCAGCGAGGCCAAAAACGCCCAAGCGGCAACGCCCATGGCGAGCGAGACGATGACGACGAGCGCGAGCAACTTGGCGCTCGCGAGTAGGTTGCGGGCGTTGCGGCGCGTGTCGGCAGCCAAGAGATGCTCGGAGCGGGTGAGCTGTTGCCTGCCTGCCATGATGACGTCATTAAGGGAGAAAAAGCCGCCGTCGTCGAGCGACTGGGAATGATCCTGCGCCTCGTTTGCGCTTTCGGGTTTGTCGGTAAAAG
>DBFVGT010000028.1:0-6364 GCA_048524725.1 Collinsella sp.
CGTCTTACCTGCAAGCAGACGGGAGAGCGCCTGCTGAACCACGGTCTCGTTCTCCACATCCAAGCTCGCCGTCGCCTCGTCCAACAGCACGATAGGCGCGTCTTTGAGCAGCGCACGGGCGATAGAGATGCGCTGGCGCTCACCGCCGGACAGCTTGGAGCCGTTCTCGCCGATCATGGTGTTGTAGCCCTGCGGCATGCGGCTCACAAACTCGTCGCAGTTGGCGGCACGCGCGGCAGCAAGCACTTCCTCATCGGTGGCATCACGACGCCCGAGGCGGATGTTTCCCATCACCGTGTCGTCAAAGAGCAGCACGTCTTGGAACACAATAGCGTAATCACGCAGCAGTACCTCGGGATCGACGCTTGCAACATCCACACCGCCCACGGTAACCTTGCCCGCGGTGGCATCCCAAAAGCGCGCGGCAAGGCGGCTCACCGTGGACTTACCGGAACCCGAAGGACCGACCAGCGCCGTAACTTCGCCTTCCTTGGCGGTAAAGCTCACATCGGTAAGAACTTTCTCGCCGGCGCGGCCGTCCTCGCCCGCACCATAGCCAAATGCCACGTGATCGAACACCACATCGTGGCCCACGGGCTCAAATTTCTCGCTACCCCGCGCCACAGGCTCTTCCATGATGGAACGCATGCGCTTGGCCGACGACTCGGCGGCAAACAGCTCGGACATTAACATTAACGCCTGGTCAAAGGGTGCATAGATACGGCTCACCATAAGCAGGAAGGCAAACATCACCAAAAAGTCGACCTGGCCGGAGGCGACCATCGCAGCGCCCGTGACCAACGTGGTGGCAATCCCCAGGCGCAGGATGGCAAAGGCGGAGTTGACCAAAAGCCCATTGGCGAGCTCGCCTCTGGTGGTCTCGCGCTCCTCGGCATCGATCGCGGCGTTGAGCCCCTCAAGATAATGAGCCTCCTGGTTGGTGGCGCGGATCTCGCGCACGCAGTCAAGCGTCTCCTGGATCGCCTCGGTAACCTTGACCTTCTCGGCGCGCACATGGTCGAACACCGGGGTCATGGGGCCGCGTGTCAGATACAGCACGGCAAAGGCCACGGGCACGCTCCAAAACGCCGCGATCGCCAGCTGCCAGCAAAAGAACAGCGACGCCACGAACACAATGGCGCTTGCGATGATGGCACCCCAAAGCTCTCCCAGCACGTGGCTGTAGGCGTGCTCCATGGCCTGGACGTCGCCCATGATGGTCTCGGTTAAATCGGCCAGATCACGACGGCCAAAAAACGACAGCGGCAGCTTGCGCAAGCGCTCGGCAATCTCCATACGCTGCTTGCCGCACTCCTCGTAAAAGATGCAGTAGGTGTAGTAATACTGCTGCCAGTTAGAGGCAAAGAGCAACACGAAAAAGACCAGGAGGCCGCCCACAATCGGCAGGGCATCCGGCAGGTCGGCACCGGTGGCGAGATGTTCGACAAAACCGGCCATGACCAGGAACAATAAGCCCATGCCGGCCATGGTAATGAGATTGGTGAGCGCGGTCCAGAAAATGCCGCGTTGTACGCCGGCGACGCCTTTATCGGATAGGAAGTACTTCTTTTGGAATGAGGCGAACATTTAGGCCTCGCCTCCCTTCGTGACGGCGGCATCCGCGGCAGCAGTGATCTTCCAGCTCGCGGCCTGTTCGTATTCGGCCCACATCTTGGCGTATAGACCGTTTTGGGACAGTAGCTCGGCATGGGTGCCAGTCTCCTGCACGCTACCTTGGTTGAGCACCACGATCTTGTCGGCCCCCACCACGGTCGAAAGCCGGTGCGCGATCATAATGACTGTGCGACCCGCCGCCAGTTTGCTAAAGGCACGCTGAATGAGCGCCTCGTTCTCGGGGTCGGCAAACGCTGTGGCCTCGTCGAGCACCACGATAGGCGCGTCTTTAAGGATCGCGCGGGCGAGTGCCACGCGCTGGACCTCGCCGCCCGAAAGATATGCTCCGCCGGCACCGAGCATGGTGTTAATACCCCGCGGGAGCTTGGCCACAATGTCGTCGCACTGAGCTGCGGAGAGGGCCGCACGCACTTCGTCGTCAGTGGCCGTGGGCTTGGAGGCACGCACGTTATCGGCAAGTGTTTGCCGGAACAGCTGGTTGGTCTGGAACACGAAGGCAACCTGGTCCATAAGCTCGTGCGGGTCCATGTCGCGAACGTCCACACCGCCTACGAGCACACGGCCTGCGGAAACATCCCAAAAACGCGGGATCAGGCTGGCGCAGGTTGACTTACCGCCGCCCGAGGGACCCACCAGGGCGAGGGTGCTACCAGCGGGAACGCTGAAACTCACATGGCTAACGGCAGGTGCTTCGGCACCTTCGTACGTAAAGCTCACGTCCTCAAAGCGCACATCGCTACCGGCGGAGTGCTTGGGCTGGGCAGGCACGGAGAGCTGCTTGGAATCCATAACGCTTCGGATGCGCGCCAGCGAATCGGCACTCATCTGAGAGGCCTCGCCCACAAACATGAGCTTGGTCATGGCCGTCGGCACCACGGCCGAAAAGATCGCGTAAAACGTAAAATTGACCATAAAGTGCGCGAAGTCCGTCTCGCCCGGCGCCAGCAGCAGCGCCACAGGCAAAAGAAATGCCACAAGGCCGTTGAGCGCAGTAAGGTTGAGCACCTGCGGACCCCGGCAAAACGTACCCGCATAGTTTTGCGCCATATCGGCGTATTCGGCGATCGCGTCGTGGAACGCCTTAAAGGAGTAGACCGTCTGCTGGAATACCTTGACCACGGGGATGCCGCGTACGTATTCGGTGCCGGTCTTGTTCATCTTGACCAGCGCGCCCATGTAGGCCTTCATAAACTCGGCGCCCTTGCCGCTCATCATGGTGGCCATGGCGCAAAACGAAACGACGACCGAGATTAAGCATGCCGCGCCCAAACGCCAATCGAGGGCAAATAGCAGCACAAGCAGGCCCACGACCATGGCGGTGGCACCGGCGATATCGGGCAGCATGTGCGCGAGCAGGGTCTCGGTGGAGGCGGCACAGCCGTCTACGATACGGCGCAGCTCACCGGTGGCGTGCGTGTCAAAGTAGCCGAGCGGCAGCTTAAGCAGATGCTCGCTCGTAGCCTTGCGGATATTGGATGCGCAGCGAAACGCGGACAGGTGCGTGCACATGAGCCCCACGAAATAGACCACGATGCTTGCCAGGGCAAAACCAACAGCCCACCAACCATACATCGCGATGTCGGCGGCCTCGCTCCAGTTGGGCGCCACGGCAATCAGGTCTCGCGCAACAAGCCAGATGCACACGTACGGGCCAAAGCTCAACAGCTGCGAGAACGCCGAGAGGGCCATGCCCAAATACGTTAGGAATTTACGGTCACCGGCATATGCAAGTAGCTCGCCGATGCCGCCGCCTTCCTTTTTTGATCCCTTTGCCATGAGATTCCTTTCTAACGGCTTGAGAGTTAACCGTAAGAAACTTATCATGGGCGTGTTAGCCATGGCTCACAATCGAGCCAGGCGTGGACGTTTCTGCAAAGGAAAGGGACGCTTTTGCAAATACGGCGGGCAGCGACCGACATAACCGAGCTCTACGCACCGCAGTTTGAGCAGTTTGGCCTGGAGCTTACCGGCAAGGGCGCCGTCTTTACCGGCGAGGTGGCAAACGATCGGGCGCACGGACACGCATGGATCATGCCTCTCTCCCCCGCCTGCATCGTCATGGAGCATTTCATTACCCCGACACACAACATGCTCTTGGCCGAGTACACACCCGAACCGTACGCGTGCGTGAGCGAGGTCAGCGCGCCCACGCTCATGTGCATGCCCGAAGCCGGCATAACGCCTGCGAACCTTAAACCCCTGCATGGACCGTGGCCAAACAATGCCGTGTGCAGCTTTATCCAAGATAACTGTGGCGAGGAGTTAAGCCCACTGTTTGCAGGGCGGCTCTATCACTCGCGCTCGGTGCTCTTTTTGCCTGGATATTTTGACGAACTGGAGCACCGCTATCCCACCGAGTTCGCAGGGGTCTTTGAGGCGTTTGCCGAGCCATGGCACGAGGAGGCGACGTCTGTCATCTGCCACACGTTGCGCAGGATTAACGAGGACCGCGCCCGCACCGTAGGCGGACACGTCTATATGCAGGGCATCGTGGAGACCATGGTCGCGGAGCTCGCCTGTTCGCGCGCGGCCCACAAGCAGGCGCGGCGGGCGGCAGACACACGCGTCAGCATAACCATTGCCGAAGAAGCAACGGCAATGATTGAGCGCGCGCTCGACAAAGGCAGACGTGTGGGTATCAACGAGGTAGCCGAGAGGCTCTACACAAGCCGCTCCAAGCTATGCGCCACCTTTAAGGCCCAAACCGGCGAGTCCCTGGGTGCCTACATTCGCAGACGCCGTATGGAGCGAGCACAGGACCTTTTGGCCGACAGCTCGCTGACGATAGCGCAGGTGGCAGAGCGTCTAGGCTACCCTCAGCAGGCCGCCTTCGCCCAAGCCTTCAAGCAACACACCGGCACCACCCCCACCGCTTGGCGCTCCCAGCATCAATAAAGAGGCGACAAAGGGACGGCCCATAAGTCCCACAAGCAGGGAAGACCATTTGCAATGTGACAAAGGGACTGCCCCTTTGTCACCCGCACAAAAATGGGCGTGCCGACGGCACGCCCATTCACTCGATTCCATTCAGCCCACCTGACCCGAACGGCCGAGTCGTTGCAGAACCCGGGAGCCCCGGCAGGGCGGGTGCTTGCTCAAAATGAGTTCCGCACGCAAAGAAGGCCACTCAATGTGGCCTTCGTCTTGCGCAGGACTGTTTGAAATTTTGAGGAAGCACCCGCCCTGCCGGGGCTCCCGGGTTCCCGTTTACGAGAGCGACGTTCTCAGCAACTCGTTGAAGAGCTTCGGGTTGCCCTTGCCGCGGCTCGCCTTCATGCACTGGCCCACCAAAAAGCCGATGACCTTCTGGTTGCCGTCACGATACTGCTGCGCCTGATC
The DNA here is from genome assembly GCA_048524725.1 of Collinsella sp. GTDB lineage: Bacteria > Actinomycetota > Coriobacteriia > Coriobacteriales > Coriobacteriaceae > Collinsella. The sequence continues at coordinate 4,975 of DBFVGT010000028.1, forward strand.
GGCACAGTTTGCCAGCACCTCGTCCACAATCGGCTGCAGCGCGCCGGCATCGCTCACCTGACGCATACCGCGCTCGTCTACGATCTTGTTGGGGTCGTCGCCGGTCTGGGCCATGGCCTCAAAGACCTCGTGCGCCTGGTTGAAGCTGATGGCATCGGTCGCCAGCAGCTTGGCGAGTGCCGCCACTTGAGCCGGCGCGATGCCGGACTCGGCGAGCGACACGCCCGCGCCCTTAAGGTAGGCGATCATCTCGTTCACCAGCAGGTTTGCGACCGTCTGGGCCTCCTTGCCAGCCATACCGGCAGCGGCGGCCTCAAAGAAGTCGGCAAACTCGGGGTCGCCGGCAATCTGCTCGGCGTCGGCCGTCTTAATGCCAAAGTCGGCCTCAAAACGGGCGCGCTTGGCATCGGGCAGCTCGGGAATCTCGCAACGGCAGCGGTCGATAAACTCGTCGTCCAGATCGAACGGCGCCAGGTCGGGATCGGGGAACAGACGATAGTCGTCTGCCGTTTCCTTCACACGCATGACCACGGTGCGCTTGCGGCTGGGCTCCCAGTGGCGGGTCTCCTGATAGATGATGCCGCCCTCCTCGAGCACCTCGGCCTGGCGGCAAATCTCGTAGGCAAGGCCGTCGTGCAGACTCTTAAACGAGTTGAGGTTCTTGAGCTCGGTCTTGGTGCCCAGCTTGGTCTCGCCCCGGCGGCGCAGCGACACGTTGCCGTCGCAGCGCATGGAGCCCTTCTCCATGGAGCAGTCCGAAATGCCCAGCGTCACAAAGATGCGACGGAGCTTCTCCATAAACAGGCGAGCCTCCTCGGGTGTGCGCAGATCGGGCTCAGTCACGAGCTCAATCAAAGGCGTACCGCAGCGATTGTAGTCAACGAGCGACTCGGCCGCGGCGGTAATGCGGCCCTCGGCACCGCCCACGTGCACCATCTTGGCGGCGTCCTCCTCCATGTGGATGCGCAGGATGCGGATGGGCACCGTGTAGGAACCGTCCTCGCGGCGCTCAGGCATCTGCAGGTTAGATGCATCGTAGCTGGCCAGGTGGCCGGCACGCTGGTTGCCCTCGCGCATGGTCGACGTCATGGACGTGGACAGGCCCTCTGCGTTGGCCGAAGCGCTCGCCAGGCTCTGGGCCTCGGCCTCACCAAACGCGCAATCGGGGCGCTCGGCGGCACCGCGACCGGTCACATCAAGATCCAGATGGCCGTACATGGCAAAAGCGACCGGACCCTGCGTGGTCTGGAAGTTCTTGGCCATATCGGGATAGAAGTAGTGCTTGCGGTAGAACATCGAGTGGCGCTGGATCTCGCAGTTGGTGGCGAGACCGGCCTTGACGATGCTCTCGATGGCGCGCTTGTTGGGCACCGGCAGGGCGCCGGGCAGG
>DBFVGT010000029.1:0-5531 GCA_048524725.1 Collinsella sp.
CAGCCGAGCGCACCCACGAGCGTGGGATCAATCGCCACGGCAACCGCCAGCGGATCGTGCAGCGCGCAGCCGCCCAGGTAGGGCGCGTTCATTTCGTACGAACCGATATAGTGCTCGACCATGCTCGCAAACGCGCAGCCAGCCATAGTGCCCGAGCCCGTCCAGCCGGCAACGTCGCGGCGCGTGAGCACCACGCGGTGCGTCACATCCAAGCCCACCATGGTGAGCTTGCGGCCCGAGCGCAACACGGCGTCGGCAGCCTCGGGGTCGCCCGCCATGTTGGCCTCGGCGCCCGCGCTCACGTTGCCGGGCACGGTAAGCGCACCGCCCATCACGACCACGCGGCCGATGGACATCATCGCCGCCGCATCGCGCTCCAGGGCAAGCGCCAGATTGGTGAGCGGGCCGGTCGCAACGTAGGCCAGATCGGGACCATAGGTACGCGCGGCATCAATCAGGTAATCGACCGCCGCATTGCCATCGGCCGACGTCGCGCCCACCGGCTCGTACGGCGAGGCGGGCACGCTTGCGCCGCCAATGCCGTTCTTGCCGTGGATAAGCGTGGTGGACGCCGGCGGCGTGTAGGGTTCGGTCGCTTTCACGGGACGATCGGCGCCCAGGTACACCGGCACCTCGGGACGACCCAACAGGTCGAGCACCGCCAAGCAGTTGTGCGCCGACTGCTCGACGCGCACGTTGCCAAAGCACGTGGTGATGCCGACGAGCTCCACCTCGGGGCTCGCGATGGCATAGGCGAGCGCCATCGCATCATCCACACCCATATCCAGATCAAGGATCAGCTTCTTGGTTGCCATTGTTCTACTCCGCTTCTCCGTCTACATCCAAACCGTCTAAACCAAACTTGCGCTCGACTTCCGCACGCGTGGGAATTGATTGCTGAGCGCCCAGGCGCGATACCGTCACCGCCGAGGCGCGAGCACCCGCGGCCATGCACTCAAAGAGCGGCAGACCCTCCAGACGAGCTGCAGCAAGCGCACCAATAAACGTATCGCCCGCGGCCGTCGTATCGACCACCGCGCTCGAAAGCGCCGGCATGCGCAGCGGCTCACCGCCATCGCCGAGCGTAACCGAGCCGGCGCCGCCCAGCGTGATGACCGCGGCGCCGGCGCCCTTGTCGAGCAGCGCATTGAGCGCGGCGACGCAGCTCGCATCATCTGTGGGCAGAATGCCCGTCAGCATCTGGCACTCGGTCTCGTTGGGGCAGACCAAGTCGACCGCAGGCCACGCTCCTGCCGGCAAATCGCAGGCGGGCGCAGGGTTAAAGACCGTATAGAACCCCAGCTCGTGAGCGCAAGCAAGCGCCGCGGCCGTTGCCATCAGATCACATTCGCCCTGGGCGATAAAGACGCTTCCGGCAGCCGGGACAAACTCGCTGGCATCGCCGTCGAGCTCGTCGGCCACCAAGCGCCTCAGTGCGCGGGCAACGTCCTCGCCCGCAAGCGCATGGTTGGCGCCCGGCGACAGCACGATGCGGTTGTCGCTCTCGCAGCGAATGATAGTCGCGGTACCGGTCTCCACGTCATCGCGACGCGCCACAAACTCAACGCCCACGCCGGCATCCTGGAGCCCTGCCACAAGCGCATCGCCAAAGGTATCGCGCCCAACAGCGCCAATCATGCACGTGCGCGCACCCATGCGCGCAGCAGCGACGGCCTGGTTAGCGCCCTTGCCACCAGCGTTGGTGATAAAACCGCTGCCACCGACGGTCTCGCCCGCACGCGGCATGCGCTCGCACGCCACCGAAAGGTCCATGTTCATGCTGCCGAACACCGCAACGATGCTGTGATCCGCCATGGAAACCTCCTCGTCTTCAGGCTTTGCGCCCACCGTCGACCAACGATTGTGCACTCTCGCACCCCCTATAACTTTAGTCCACTTTGATGTGGACGCGCGCTTGAGCTTGCGCCAGCAGCAAGCATTCACAGGGGCAGGCAGCTACAATGAATACGTGCTGATTATTCTCGTCATTGGATGATGTTTTATGGAACAATTCTCGCAATCGGGCTCGCGCGGTCGACGCCGCACGGGCAACGAGCCGGCGCCGCACGAACGCGTGAAGGGCGAACGCCGTGCCAACGAGCCGCGACGCACCGCGAGCCCCCATCGCGCTTCTGCCAACAACGCGGGCCGCGCCAACACTCCCGCCGCGGAGCAGACGCCTGCTCGCCCCAAGTCCCGCTACATCCCTGCCCTTGACGGCCTGCGCACGCTTGCCGTCGTCGCGGTGGTGCTCTATCACCTCAACCTCACGTGGGCTCAGGGCGGCCTGCTTGGCGTCACGATCTTCTTTGTGCTTTCGGGCTATCTGATCACGCGCTTGCTGCTCAACGAAGTCGCTAAGACCGGTCGCATCGACCTTAAGAGCTTCTGGATTCGCCGCATCCGTCGCCTGGTCCCCGCCGTGGTAACGGTAGTGTTCGTGACCTGCGCGCTGTGCACCATCTTTAACCACGTGATGCTCACCAAGATGCGTCCCGACATTCTGCCGTCGCTGCTGTTCTTTAACAACTGGTGGCAGATTATGCAGGACGTCTCGTACTTCAACGCCCTGGGCGACCCCTCGCCGCTTACGCACTTTTGGTCGCTCGCCATCGAGGAACAGTTCTACCTGGTTTGGCCACCGCTGCTGCTCGCTATGGTATCCATGCACATGAGCAAGCCCAACACGCGCCACATGGTTCTGGGCCTGGCTGCTGTCTCCGCCATCGCCATGATGGTGCTCTATAACCCTGCCGCCGACCCCAGCCGCGTGTACTACGGCACCGACACCCGCGTCTTCTCGCTGCTGCTGGGCGCCTGGATGGCCTTTATCCCCGATCGCGACCTGGCGCCGGTGTGTCTCGCTCATCGTTTGGGGCTCAATCGCCTGGCTGGCGCCGCCAAGCACGGCAAGAACGCCGAGGGCAAGCCTGGCGAGAAGGCCGACAACGCAGCCGAGACCGTCCCGGCACAGCCGAGCGCCCTCGTGCGCTTTTGGTCCTCGCCCGCATCCATCGATGTGTTGGGCGTCGTGGGTCTGGTTGGCCTTGCCGCCATGGTCGCGCTCACCAACGGCTACACCGCGTTCCAGTATCGCGGCGGCACGCTGCTATGCTCCATCCTCACGCTCATGGTCATCGCGGCCTGCGTGCAGCCCCAGGGAATGGTTGCCCGCGCACTGTCCGCCGAGCCGCTCGTGTGGGTTGGCAAGCGCTCGTACAGCATCTACCTGTGGCACTATCCGCTACTGTTGCTCATGAACCCGGTCGCCAACATCAACGATACGCCGTGGTGGCAGTACATTTTGCAGGTGTTGTTGGTGGTCGCCGTAGCCGAATGTTCATATCGCTTTATCGAGACGCCGTTTAGAAAGGGCGCCTTTGGGCGCACCGTATCCGAGTTTCGCGACGGCGCCACCACGCCCGCCAACTGGGTACGCGCGCACGTCCCTGTCTGCGCAGCCTGCGCTGTCGTGTTGGTCGTTGCACTGGGCGGCCTGATCTTTGTGCCGGAGACCTCCGCACTGAGCGGTGAGGGCGCCGAAGTCCTCAACAAGGAAGCCAAAAACACCGCGCCCACCGACCAGCAGGCGGCCGACGACACCGACAAGGACAACGACGGCTTCCCCGACGGATCCTACGACCTGCTGATGATCGGTGACTCCGTGTCGCTGCGCGCCGTCGATTCCTTCGACGGCGTGTTCCCCCACAGTCACATCGATGCCGAAAAGGGCCGCCAGTTCGATGCGGGCCGCGCGACATTTGAGGGCTATCTCCAACAGAACCTTGCCGGCAAGATCGTGGTCTTTGCACTGGGCACCAACGGCTTGGTAACCGACGACCAGATCGACGCCATCATGGCCGATGCGGGAGATAAGCGTATTGTGGTGTTTGTGAACACGCGCAGCCCGCAGCCGTGGGTTGGCTCTACCAACCAGGCCATCGCCAACGCTGCTACGCGCTACAAGAACGTGCGCGTTATCGACTGGTACGGATACAGTGCCAATCGCAACGACCTGTTCGATGGCGATGGCACGCACCTGTCGACCACTGGCGTGACTGAGTACCTCAACTTGATCCACGATGCAGTCAAGAAGGACCTGCCCGTGCATCCCGAGGATCACGTCAACGATCCGCAGCCGGCGGCCGTCAAGTCTGCCACCGACGCGCTCGTCAATGCGCTCGCTCTCAAGCCGCACAAGCTGGGCACCGACAAGTAACCTGCAGCGCAAACTTCCCACATCCGGAGGGGTGCCCGCCACGGCAGGCACCCCCTCCGACAGTTAGGGACGTTCCTTATATGCCGGCACCCAGGGACACTCCTGACACAGCCGAGGAACGCCCTCCTTGCGACCAAATTCTGGGCGCCTCGCCACCCCGAACGTTGTTTCCAAGCCCACACCCGCAGCAAACAACCCAAAATCACTCTTTTCGAGCCGACTCCAAGAGGTCATGGACAAAAAGGGGCAAATATGAGTACTGTTACCATTTTAGTAGCAGGCAAACCCACCCAAAATGGCGCCCCTGCGGTAGCGCGCGACCCTTCCAGTTGACCAGAATGGCCGGCTTAGGACTTGGAGACCCGCTTTTAATAAACAGATTCTTAACTATGTTCATTATTTTCTTGGTCGTAAATGCTATCGGCAAGGCAACAGTACTCATATTTGGCATTTTTTGTCCACTGCCATATAACTAACGCCCTATAGCGGGCAAAAAACAGGCCGCAGTCCATCGCTGCGGCCTGTTTGGAGTCCAAAAGAGGCGTTAAGCGCTGTAGCCCATCGCCTGCAGGACAAACATGACGACCGTGAGCACCGTAATCACGCCGATAGTCGCCCACGTGAGCACGTTCCATACGCGGCCGTTGCGGTTGGCGCCCATAATGTGACGGTCGGCGGCGATAACCACCTGGAACACCAGAACCACGGGCAGTAGCACGCCATTGATGACCTGCGAGGTCATCATAATCTGGAACAGATCGACGCCGGGCATAAGCACCAGCACGGCAGAGATACCGATGATGGCCGTAATGATGCCGCGATAGACCGGGGCCTCGTCCCAGCTGCGGTCGGCACCGCGCTCCCAGCCAAATGCCTCGCAGATAGCGCTCGACGTAACGCCCGGCAGCACGCAGGCAGCCAAGAAACTCGCCGCGACCAGGCCCGAGGCAAACAGTACCGTAGACCACTGACCCGCAATAGGCTCCAGCGCGCGGGCAGCATCGGCAGCATCGCTAATCTGAATACCCGCCGGGAACAACACCGTGCCGGTCGTGATGATAATAAAGCCGGCAATAACATCGGCGGCAAGCGAGCCGCTCACGGTATCAATACGCTGCAGCACGATGTCGTCCTCGCCCGCGTTCTTATCGACCACGTTGTTCTGCGCCAAGAAAATCATCCACGGCGCGATGGTGGTACCGATCGTTGCGACCACGAGCGACACGTAGCTGGGGTCATTTTGAATGTTAGGCACGACCAGGTCGACCGCGACCTCACCCCAGTTGGGGCCAGCCATAAACGCGGCGACGAT
>DBFVGT010000030.1:0-7378 GCA_048524725.1 Collinsella sp.
GACAGTCCTGACTCGCACGGAGAGCACATTAAGTGCTCTCCGGCTCGTGCGGAACTCGCGATCGACCTTATATGTCTGCCGCCCGGCGGCGGGGCTCCCGCACATCTCAACCTTGGCTGGGTTCTGGCTCAGTGGCAGTCGCTTCGCTTCTGCCCGCCTTGGTTGGTGTGGCGGTTTGGCGTTGGAACGGTTCTTTTTCTGATATATGCTGGTTGCGGCTCTTCTTTTGGGAGGAGTCGCTTTTTTGTTGCTAGGAGGTTGGCCCGTGGCTGATGGGGAGAATCGTTCTGAGCTGCTTTCCACAGATTGGAATCTGGAGTGGATGCAGATGCAGGCTGATCGGCGGCGGGCTGATGATTCTTTTAAGTGGGATAAGCGGGCTCGGCATTTTCGGCCGCTTGAGACTGCTCCGTATGCCCGGGACTTTATGAAGCTGTTGGCGTTAAAGCCTGGTGAATCGGTGCTTGATATGGGGTGTGGGGCTGGGTCGATTGCTATTCCGCTTGCTCAGGCTGGGCATCCTGTGATTGCTGCTGACTTTTCCCCTGCCATGTTGGGCACGCTTGATGCTGGCATTGAGTACTATGGGCTCGAGGATCGCATTACGCCGCTTGAGCTTGCCTGGGACGATGATTGGGATCTGGTTGGGCCGGTTGCCAAGGCTGTTGATGTTGCCTTTGCCAGTCGCTCTGTCACCACGACCAACCTAAAAGGCGCGCTTGCCAAGCTCGACCGTACGGCTCGTCGGCGTTGTGCAGTCACGATGGTCGCCAACTCCAGCCCGCGCTATGATCTGCACTTGATGAACGCTATCGGCGTCTCGGTTACCTGCAGCAATGGCTTTGTGTACGCCTTCAACATCCTCATTCAGATGGGTGCCCTGCCGCAGGTCACGTACTTTGAATCGCCGCGTCGCGATACCTTCGACAGCCTTGAGGCAGGCGTGGCGGACTTTTCCCGCATGCTTGAGCATGGCAACGAGGATAAGGTCGACCGTCTGCGCGACTACATCGCCCAACACATGATCGAGAATCCCCATGCCGGTGAGCCGGGCTCCAAGGGCGTGCCGCAGGGGCGCTATATGCTCGACCATGTCCGTAAGGTTCGCTGGGCGTTTATTGCATGGAAACCAGTCTCTGAATCCCGCTCGTAGCCCGTTCACAGCCTGCGCTGCCCATCACCTCGGCATCCGCATTCTTTGCGAACTGGGCAAACGCGCCCCACACCGCGCCGTTCCTGCGCTATCGTGGGACAGCTCACGTAGATTAAGGCCCCGTCGCGGGGCGCCCCATACATAGAAAGCGAGAACCCATGGCACTGACAGGAGCCCAGGTCAAGCAGCTTCGCAGCATGGCCCATCACCTCAACCCCGCCATCATCATCGGTAAGTCCGATGTCAACGAGGGCACCGTCGAGCAGACGGTCGCCTACCTGGAGAAGCACGAGCTCGTTAAGTGCTCCGTGCTCGATGGCTCCAGTCTTTCCGCCCGCGAGGCCGCCGAAGAGCTCGCTGAGCGTTGCCACGCCGAGGTCGTCCAGGTCATCGGCCGCAAGTTCTCGCTGTATCGCGAGTCCTCGCGCAAGGACATCGAGAAGATCAAGCTCGTCTAAGAGCCAATGATCCGGCGAGCCAACACATAGCAAGCTTACGGGTGCCCAAGTACTTCGGGCGCCCGTTTTTTATCGCTCGACCAGCACGCGATTGAGCCGCCCCTCCACCAAGCGCTCGTATAGATGCCGCGTCTCGGGCTCGGGCACGCCATTGACCTGTTCCCTCAGATGGTGCATATGCCCGCTGTACAGCTCGACGATATCGCGCCGCCGCCCCGCCGCACTGTAGACGCGCATGGCACAGCGCACCATATCCTCGCGCGCCGTTTCCTGCCGAAGCCCCGACTCCGCCAGCCAAATCGCCGACTGCAGATCGTTTTCTTCTAGAGCGGCATTTGCTCCCTTAATCATGCAATCGATGTACTTTGACTGCATAATGCGTCGCATACGCAAAAAGTAGGTGGGGTTACAGCCATTGGGAACATACAGCGGCCCGGCATAAAGCTGCTCAATCTTAAGGCACAGTTCAACTAAATGGGGCCCGCGCGCACCCGTGCGATTTCCCAAAACCTCGCGGCTTATCTGGTCAAACAGCCGTACATCAGTCTTGACGTAGTCGCCGTTGAGTCCGATGCATTCATTTTGGATGAGCACACACGACTTGCCATCCGGCGTCGGTCCCAAAGCCGACCGCAAGCGCGATATCGTCGAGTACAGGTTGTTGCGGGCGCTATTGAACTCGGCATGGGGCCACAGCTCCATGGCCAGCGTCTCACGATCGACGAGCGCATCCATGCCCAGCGCAAGCCGCTCGGCAAGTGTCGCCGCCTTCTTGCGGCGCCACATTTTGTCCGTGATGGGAAACCCGTCGCGCTCGGCGCGAAACGCCCCAAACATGCGAATCTCGATATGGTCGATGGTATCAACGGCTTCAACCTCACCGGCCTGGAACAGGCGCTCGCCTTCCCCTTCCAAATCGTCGCGCAGCGAGTACCGCGACAGCTCGCGCACGGGAAGCTTCTTGCGAATCCTGGTCGCCGGCTCACCCAGACAATGCATGGCAAGGCGCGCAAAGAGCCGATACGATGGCTCTAGAATCCCCGCGCGATTCATGGACATCCAGGCCGCAAGATCGCTGTCTCGGCCCGCACAGGCCAAATGCAGCGCCACCATCCAGGCCTCCGCTCCACCAACCTGCGTCTGGCTTATATCGAGCAACTCCGCTTCCTCGCGCACCGAAACCATCGAGGTGTTACGCAGATACGCCGCGCGCTCCAACAGCAATGCGTTATCGCGCATGTACGCAATCGACTCCTCGGCAAGTTTGAGCACTTGGACCGCACGGAACTTTGCATTAACCGGCCGTCCCTCTGCCAGCGACTGCCAGCCTTCTAGCAACAGGCCAAACAGCTGAATCTGGTTGTCGCGCATGCGCACGGCAAAACGATCGAGCTCGTTGAATGCCGCGTCGTCGGTTACCGGCAAGCCGGAAAGGAGCCGCCGTGCCGCCAACACCATGCGCACCCAGATAGCCATCGCCTTAAGCCCACGTACGTCGAGCGCCTCCCGCACCACCGTCATCTCGTCGTCGCGCTCGTCGGTTCCCGCAAACGACCCGTCAAAAAGCTCCACCAGCATGCTGTCGGCCCGTATAACAATCCCCGCGATGTCGAGCTCGCAGTCGTAGGCCTTGCTCGTTTTGAGCTGCTGTAGAACGCCGCCGTCATCTCCCCGCTCGGTCAGGCAGCGCTTGACCTCGATATGCGCGGACAACATATCGAGTGCGGTATGGGATGTCTCGATTTCTGGCACGGTCAGGTTCGTAGGAAGCCCAAGCCCGTTGTCCCCATAGCAAACAGCCGTCAGTGTCTGGGCCACCCTCCATGAAACAGGGTCTATTTCGCAGGCCGCCCGTTCGCCCCCGCGCTCGATGACCGATGCCATATAGCGAGCGAGCTTTGTATTGGACACGCTGACCGCTGCCAGATATACGCCAAGCGCCTCGGCAGGCGTTGGCTCTGGAGCCGGATCCTCGGCATCGATCGTGCCCAGCGCTGCTCGGCAGATATCGGCCCCGCGCCCCGTCAGAGCCAGATCGACCCCATACTGCCCAGCAAGTTCAAGGACCGCATCACGGTCCAAAAAGGCGTCCGCCAGGCCCATCGCCGCATCGCATCGGCCCGCCTTAAGCAAAATCCGGGCCGCCCTCGGAACAAGTTCGGGGCGAACCTCGGCCACCAACTTACGCAAGCGCAAGCGTCCGTTATCCTCCGTGCCCAGACACGTAAAACTCCGCTCGGCGGGGTCCAAGCCAAAGATCGGGTAGTCGCGTACGAAGTAGGACTGGTCGACCATCGATAGCCTCACCCCGCAAGCCTCGAGTTCTGCGATATTGCCCTCGCCCATCAAAATCATGAGACATGCCACGCAAAACAGTGCATTATTGTCGAGCGAAGCCAGGTCGACAAGTGCCGCGCCATATACGTTGACAATCTCGTTTTCGAGCAGACCGGCTACGTCGCCTTGGCCATACAGACCCGTCTGCAATGCCGAAACGAGCTCGGGCACGCCCTGCGTGAGCTGATAAAAGTCGAGCGATGTGCTGATCGAAAACGCCGATGCCCACGCCGAATACTCATAGGCATGCACCTTGAGCATCTGCGCATTGATCTTAACCGAATCGCCCAGCCCATGAATCAGTTGACGATTTGAAGGACGGCAGGAGATAAAGACCCCCACCCCCATAGCGCGCAGGCCGCGAATCCTGTCGATGAGGTCTTCGGTATCGTGCTGATCGAGGTTTGGCACATTATCAATCGCGATAAGGGAGTGCGGCTTGTCTTTGAGTTCTTCGGTAACCACCTCGAGCTGCATAAACACCTCGCGCCCAGTGGCGCGATCGGCCTCGATAATCCGCACGGGGCCTCGCGTCGGGTCGCATTTAACCTCATGGGTGTACTGCAGCAGCACCGAGGTCTTCCCAAACCCGTCGGGCGCATAAAGAACCACAATGCCGGCCTTTCGGCCCTTGGCGATAAGCTCATTCATCAAGCGTTCGCGTCGCACCATATAGCCTCCGCCCAGCGGCATCAGCTCGAGGTCGTCTATACTGCCCAAATCGTTTACCATGCCCGCTCCTCAACTCGACCGTATGGACACTGTAACCGCAAGACCATACAAGCCGCGCTATGAATAGAGCGACCTTGTGTTCTAGGTTGTCTTTTGGTACGCAAGCGGCAAGTTTTTGTACAGCGAGGGCCGATTGTTATTAATCCCCCGACTAATCGGTCTTTAAGCAGGTAAATGGCTTGTCAGCTTGTCCCATCTAAGCGGCAGTGTAACGCAGATGAACAAGGTTCAGCCATGTCATTCAACTCGCCTAGCACCCGCTACCGTCTACGACCTTTTAGTGGCATTTTTGCATAGAATCTGGTATGGAATGAATCAAGCTGTTAGGCATCCGGCATTCGTCAAGCTTGCGGCAAGATTTTGGTCAAGCGGGCGGAGAGGGATAACAAAAAGGCCCCCGCAAAGCGGAGGCCTTAGGCAAGGCTATGTCGAGATGCAGGATTCGCGCTACTCGCAGAGCGAAAGGGCGGCCTCGTCGGCAACGACAACGCAGTTGGTGTGCAGCTGCAGGATCGAAGCCGGGCACGCGGGCGTAACCGGACCATAGCACATGTCATGCACGGCCTGAGCCTTGGCCTCGCCGTTGGCGACGACTAGGATCATGCGGGCATACATGATGGTCTGGGTACCCATGGTGTAGGCCTGACGGGGAACATCGTCGATGCTGTCGAACAGGCGGCTGTTGGCCTGAATGGTGCTCTCGGTGAGGTCGACGCAGTGCGTGCCCTTGGAGAAGTGGTCATCGGGCTCGTTGAAACCGATGTGGCCGTTGTTGCCAATGCCGAGCAGCTGCAGATCCGGGTAACCGGCGGCGGCGACGATCTTGTCGTACTCAGAGCAGGCAGCGGCGGCGTCGGGGTTGGAACCGTCGGGCACGTGCGTGTTGTTCAGATCGATATTGATGTGATCGAAGAAGTTCTCGCGCATAAAGTAGTGATAGCTCTGGGGATCGTCGTGCGAAAGACCACGATACTCGTCCAGGTTGTAGGTGCTGACCTCGGCAAAGTCGACGTCGCCCTTCTCGTACCAAGCAGCGAGCTGCTTGTAGGCACCGATCGGGGTGGAGCCGGTGGCAAGACCCAGCACGCAATCGGGCTTGAGGATAACCTGCGCCGAGATGATATTGGCGGCCTTGCGGCTCATATCCTCGTAGTCTTTAGCTTTAATGATCTTCATTACGCGTCCTTTCTCGTACAAGAGAGGCAAGGCTCCCCTTACAAGCACTTGCCCGCGGCCCGCGTCGGCCGCAACCAACGTGTGCGGCCACCAGGGCGAGGTCGCGTAATGTATGTGTCTCGTGTCTAGCCGCGTCGAGGCCCCTGCCCGTCCACGGTGACCCAAAGCCGTTTAGCTTCGGACAAATCCCATCTTGCCACGGAGGGCGCCCTCTTTCAAGGGCGCCCTCCATAAACGTGTTTGAATTGTAGGCTAATGGCCACGTGCACTTGCTAGCGCTCGCGAGCAACGATGAGCTGGTCCATCTCTTCGACATGCACGCCAACGGAGCCCTTGATACTCGAGAACTCAACGGAGTTGCACACCAAGATGGGAACCGTCACATCGTAGCCCTCGGCAGCAATTGCCTCGCGATCGAACTCAATGAGCACATCGCCCTTATGGACGATGTCACCCACTTGCGCATGTACGGTAAAGTGTTTGCCCTCGAGCTGAACAGTGTCCAAACCAACGTGGATGAGCACGTCCAAGCCATCGACCGTGTTAAGCGCAACAGCGTGTCCCGTAGGAAAAATGGCCTCGACCTTGGCATCAGCCGGTGCAATCACACGCGTTCCGGTAGGCTGAATCGCCACGCCCTGGCCCAAAAGGCCGGTGGCAAATGTCTGGTCGTTTACCTCGGAAAGCGGAATGACGTCGCCCGAGATGGGAGCATCCAGCGTAAGGACTCGACCACGCATACCAAAAGACCTTAGGACTTTAGTGAACATGCTCCCCCTCGGACATACCAATCGACCAAAATAGCCTTAACAGTTTACCACTTGGCACTCGTTTTTGACCATTAGGGAAGTTCGCGCTTGACAACCTCGACGATGTCGTCGACAACGCGCTGGGTCAGCTCGTGCGTCTCGGCCTCGGCCATAACGCGGACCAGCGGCTCGGTACCGCTCGGGCGCACCAGAATGCGACCGCGGCCGTCAAGTTCCTTCTCGGCAGCAGCGACGGCATCCCAGATGGGCTGGCAATCGTCCAGACCAGCCTTGTTGTCGGAATGCACGTTGACGAGTACCTGCGGGTACTTCTTCATGATGCCGGCAAGATCAGTGAGGGTACGACCGGTGCGCTTGAGCACGGCCAGCAGCTGCAGAGCCGTCACCAGGCCGTCACCGGTGGTGTTGTGCTCCAGGAAGATGATGTGGCCGGACTGTTCGCCGCCGATGACGGCGCCATCCGCGAGCATGCGCTCCAAAACGTAGCGGTCCCCCACGGCGGTCTGAACCATCTCGAAGCCCTGCTCCTTCATAGCGATGGAGAAGCCAAGGTTGCACATGACGGTCGAGACGATCTCGGAGTTGGCGAGCTTGCCGCGGGCGGCGAGGTCAGAACCGCAGATAGCCAGGATGTAGTCACCGTCGATCTCATTGCCCTCGCCGTCGACGAACAGCACGCGGTCGGCGTCGCCGTCGTGGGCCAGGCCGATATCGGCGTGGGTGCGCAGCACGAGCTCGCGCAGGGGCTCAAG
>DBFVGT010000031.1:0-2820 GCA_048524725.1 Collinsella sp.
CGACATCACCAATGACGAGGCCGGCCTGCAGAAGTTCTTCCGCCAGTTCTCCTATCCCGGCGGCATCCCGAGCCACTTTGCGCCCGAGACGCCCGGTTCCATCCACGAGGGCGGCGAGCTCGGCTACACGCTCAGCCACGCTTACGGTGCCGTTATGGACAACCCGAGCCTGCTGGCCGTGGCCGTGGTGGGCGACGGCGAGTCCGAGACCGGTCCGCTCGCGACCTCTTGGCAGTCCAACAAGCTCGTGAACCCGGCAACCGACGGCATCGTCCTGCCGATCCTGCACCTCAACGGCTACAAGATCGCCAACCCCACCATCCTTGCCCGCGTGTCCGATGAGGAGCTCACCAAGTTCTTTGAGGGCATGGGCTATAAGCCGCACTTCTTTGTCGCCGGCTTTGACGACGAGAGCCACGCAAGCATTCATGCGCGTTTCGCTGCCCTGTTTGAGCAGGTCTTTGACGAGATCTGTGACATCAAGGTCACCGCGCAGGCCCAGGCCGTCGCAGGCGAGACCGTGGTCCGCCCGGCCTACCCCATGATTGTGCTCCGTACGCCCAAGGGCTGGACTTGCCCCAAGCACATCGACGGCAAGAAGACCGAGGACTCCTGGCGCGCGCATCAGGTGCCGCTGGCGAGTGCCAAGGACACCCACGAGCACTTCCGCGTGCTGCGCGAGTGGCTGCGTTCCTACAAGCCCGAGGAGCTCTTTACGCCCGAGGGCCAGGTGCGCCCCGAGGTGACGGCCTTTATGCCGACCGGCGAGTTGCGCATCGGCGCCAACCCCAACGCGAACGGCGGTAAGGTGCGTCGCGAGCTCGAGCTGCCCGATATTCATGCCCACGAGGTCCCCGTCGCAACTAAGGGTCATGGCTGGGGCTCCACCGAGGCCGCCCGCGTCTTTGGTGAGTACACTGCCGACGTTCTGGCCAAGAACATGGATGACTTCCGCATCTTTGGTCCCGACGAGACCGCGTCCAACCGTCTGCAGGCTGCCTACAAGGTGACCAAGAAGCAGTGGGACGCCGGCTTCTACGAGGACGAGGCCAACGACGAGCTGCTGGCAGGCTCCGGTAAGGTCGTCGAGCAGCTGTCCGAGCACCAATGCGAGGGCTTCCTCGAGGCCTACGTGCTCACTGGCCGTTCCGGCGTGTGGAGCTCCTACGAGAGCTTTGTCCATGTGGTCGACTCCATGGTCAACCAGCACTGCAAGTGGCTCGAGGCTACCAAGCGCGAGATTCCGTGGCGTGCCCCCATCAGCGGCCTTAACATTTTGCTGTCGAGCCACGTCTGGCGCCAGGACCACAACGGCTTCTCGCATCAGGACCCCGGCTTTATCGACCTGCTGCTCAACAAGGCCAACGACACGCACATCGTGAATGCCTACTATCCGGCCGACGCCAACATGGCCCTTGCCGTTGCCGAGCGCGTCTACCAGTCCACCGACTGCGTCAACGCCATCTTCTGCGGCAAGCAGCCTGCTCCGACCTTCCAGACGGTCGACGAGGCCAAGGCGGAGCTCGCCGAGGGCGTTGCGACCTGGGAGTGGGCATCGACCGCCGATTCGCTCGCCGAGGCCGATGTCGTGGTCGCCACCTGCGGCGACGTGCCGACGCTCGAGGCTCTGGCTGCAACCGACATGCTGCGCGAGCTGGGCATCAAGGTATGGTTCGTCAACGTGGTCGACCTGCTCAAGATTCAGAACGTCTGCGAGAACGACCAGGCTCTCAGTGACGAGCGCTGGGCTGAGCTGTTCGGCTGCGGCGATAAGCCTGTCCTCTTCGCGTTCCACGCTTATGCCGGCACGATTCGCCGTCTGATTTGGAACCGCCCCGGCCACGATGCCTTCCGCGTCCACGGCTACGAGGAGAAAGGTTCCACGACAACGCCGTTCGACATGCTGCGCCTGAACAGCATGGACCGCTGGGCACTGGCCGCCGACGTGCTGCGCATGGTCGACGCCGACAGGTACGCCGAGCAGATTGATAAGTGGGAGGCATTCCGCACCGAGGCCTTTGAGTTCGCGTGCGATGAGGGCTACGATCACCCGGCCTTCACCGACTGGGTCTGGCCC
The DNA here is from genome assembly GCA_048524725.1 of Collinsella sp. GTDB lineage: Bacteria > Actinomycetota > Coriobacteriia > Coriobacteriales > Coriobacteriaceae > Collinsella. The sequence continues at coordinate 2,078 of DBFVGT010000031.1, forward strand.
GACGCCGCAGCCGCAACCGCTGCCGACGGCGCGCTCTCCGCAACGCAGCTTACTGCTGGCGACAACGAGTAGGTAGGCATCCGGGACGGTCTCGCGCTGGGGCCTTGCCCGGCGGGGTGGCTTTGTCTGGGGGAGTGGGCTTCGCGAACTTCCCCAGACAAAGCCACCCCGCCGGGCAAGGCCCTCTCGACCGTTTCGATCTGCGGGGGCTGATATTTTTTATGTAATGGGGACTTTGCTGATGCTGCCCCGGAGACCGCATATCTAACTTTGGTCAGCCTGAAATGCATTGCAGGCGCCCCGGCCCTCGTGGAATAGATAAGGGGGAAGCATGAGCTTTACGAGTGTGGCGCTTCAGATGTTGGCGGTTTCGCTGCCTATTTTGTTGGGGTGGTGTATCGCCAAGCTGGGGTTTATGAAAGCGGAGTTCGAGCGCGAGCTGTCGCATCTGCTGTTGCAGGTGGCGCTACCGTGCTTGGTGCTTTCGTCAGCGCTGGGCGATGATGTGAAGCTTCCGAGCATTGCCGAGACGTTTTCGCTCATGGGTCTGTCCTTTGTGATGTATGTGGTGGCGACCGTTATCGCGTTTGCTGTCACCGCTGCTCTTCGCGTTCCCAAAGGGACAGAATGCTCGTATCGCTTCGCCGTGCTTTTCGGTAATGCCGGGTTTATCGGTTTTCCGGTTATTTCGGCGGTGTTGGGAAAACAAGCGCTGTTGTATGCATCGATTGCGCTTATCCCCC
>DBFVGT010000032.1:0-6542 GCA_048524725.1 Collinsella sp.
GGCAGCTCAACCTCAAGACGGTGGACGTCGAGGATCTTGCCCTTCCAGGCGCACTCCTCCGAAAGAATCTTCTCGTGCAGCTCGGCATCGTGCGGGTCGTCGTCGCCCAGCACCAGCGCCGGCTCGTCAGCGACCTCGCCACCAGGCTCGCCCTCGGCGTGCCCATACATGCGGCTGTCCTCCTCGACGATCTGCGCGTCCACGAGTTCTTCGTTCTTCTCGTCCATCCGTCTCATTCCTCTCGGATTTTAGGCATCCCAGGCGTCGCGGCCGCGCAGCGCGCGCAAGCCGATGTCGTGACGCAGGGTCTTGCCCTCAAAATCAATCTTCTCGCAGGCCTCGTAAGCAAGGTTGCGAGCGTTCTCGAACGTGTCGCCCAGAGCGGTCACGGCAAGCACGCGGCCACCATTGGTCACGAGCTGGCCGTCCACCACGGCAGTGCCCGCGTGGTACACCGTCACGTTCTCCATGGCCTCGGCATCCTCAATACCGGTGATGACCTTGCCTTTCTCGTAGCTGCCGGGGTAGCCCGCGCTCGTCAGGACAACGGCCACGGCCCACTCGTCGCGCCAGTCGAGTTCAATCTGGTCGAGCTCGCAGTTGGCGCAGGCGAGCATGACCTCGACCAGATCGTTCTTAAGGCGCGGCAGCACGACCTGCGTCTCGGGGTCGCCAAAGCGGGCATTGAACTCCAGCACCTTGGGGCCGGCAGGCGTGAGCATAAAGCCGCCATACAGGCAGCCGCGGTAGTCGATGCCCTCGGCAGCAAGCTCGGCCACGGTCTGCTCCATGACCTTCACCATGGTGGCGTGCTCCTCGTCAGTCACGATGGGCACCGGGCTGTAGACGCCCATGCCGCCGGTGTTGGGGCCCTTGTCGCCCTCGAGCGCGCGCTTGTGGTCCTGCGAGGTGGCCATGGGGCGCACGGTCTTGCCGTCGGTAAAGGCCAAAAGCGAGCACTCGGGGCCGGTCAGCATCTCCTCGATGACCACGGTGTTGCCGGCGTCGCCAAAGGTGCCGCCAAAGCACTCGCGCACGGCCTCCTCGGCCTGCTCAAGTTCGGTCGCCACGATAACGCCCTTGCCCGCGGCAAGGCCGTCGGCCTTGACGACCAACGGAGCGCCCTGCTCACGCACGTAGGCGAGAGCCGAAGCCTCGTCGGTAAATGAACCATAGGCTGCCGTCGGGATACCGGCGCGCTCCATGAGCTGCTTGGAGAACAGTTTGGAGCCCTCCATCTGGGCGCCCTCGGCACCCGGGCCAAAGCAGGGAATGCCCGCCGCGCGCACGGCGTCGGCCACGCCCGCCACGAGCGGAGCCTCGGGACCAATTACCACGAGTCCGCATCCGTGGCTCTGCGCAAACGCCGCCACGGCCGCAGGATCGCAGTCGTCGAGAACAACGTTCTCGCCACAGCTCGCGGTGCCGCCGTTGCCCGGCGCGATGTAGAGCTTGCCGGCGCGCGGTGATGCTGCGAGCTTTGCTGCCAAAGCATGCTCGCGGCCGCCGCTGCCCAACAACAGGATGTCGATGGTTTGAGTGTCCGCCTTCAAGGGTGCCTCCTCTATGGATGAATAGCCCGCTCCGCGCGAGCCCTTTGCAAGCAAATATACCCCTCGGCCGCCCACTTGGGCTGCAAAGGGGTATATCGCAATAACCAAATGATCCCGATTACTTCCAGAATCGGTTGATAATCTGCTCGCGACCAGCGCCAACGCCAATGAACGTCACGCGGGTGTGTGCCAGATCCTCGATAAACGCCACATAGTCCTGAGCCTCTTGCGGCAACTCGTCAAAGCTGCGGCAACCGGTAATGTCGCACTTCCAGCCGGGGAGCTCCTCGTAGATGGGCTTGGCGTGCTCAAAGCGCACCTGATGCTCGGGCACGCTCGTGTAGCGCTCGCCATCGACGTCGTAGGCCACGCACACCTTGATGGTGTCGAAGGCCGAAAGCACGTCGAGCTTGGTCACGGCGATGTCGGTGAGGCCGTTGACGCGCGAGGCATAGTTGGCGATAGGGCCGTCAAACCAGCCGCAACGACGACGGCGACCGGTGGTCACGCCGTACTCATAGCCCTCCTCGGTCAGCGTGTGGCCGGCCTCGGACTCATAGGAAAGCTCGGTGGGCATGGGGCCCGAACCGACGCGGGTGATATAGGCCTTCATGACGCCCAGCACGCGGTCGACGTTCTTCATGCCCACGCCGGAGCCGGTGATGGCGCCGCCGGCGGTGCAGTTAGAAGACGTCACGTACGGATAGGTGCCGTGGTCGATGTCGAGCAGCGTGGCCTGGGCGCCCTCAAACAGCAGGTCCTTACCCTCGTCGATCATGTTGTTGAGCAGCAAGCTCGTCTCGGTGATGTAGGGGCGCAGGCGCTCGGCCATGGGCAGATACTCGTCGCAAATCTGGTCCACGGTGTAGGTGGGCAGGTTGTAGATGAGCTCAAGCTCGGGGTTCACGCGGGCGAGAGCGGTCTCCAGCTTGTCGCGGAACAGCGCCTCGTCCAGCATATCCTGCATGCGCAGGCCAATGCGGGCCATCTTGTCCTGATAGCACGGACCGATACCGCGCTTGGTGGTACCGATGTTCTTCTTGCCGAGCTTCTGCTCAAAGGCGCCATCCAGGTCGATGTGGTACGGCATGATGACATGCGCGTTGCCGCTAATCTTGAGGTTCTTGGTGGTGATGCCGTCGGCCTCAAACATGTCGATCTCCTCAAGGACAACCTTGGGGTTGACGACGCAGCCGTTACCGATCACCGACACATGGTCGGAATACATGATGCCGGAGGGCACCTGGTGCAGGCCGTACTTCTTGCCGTTGACGACGATGGTGTGGCCGGCGTTGTTGCCGCCCGAGTAGCGCACGACGGCATCGAAGTCGCCGGCGACCAGGTCGCAGATCTTACCCTTGCCCTCATCGCCCCACTGGGCACCGACCAAAACGGTTGACGGCATGTTTACTCCTTACATTCATGGACTGTCTACGCGCCACGCCGGCACGCAGAAGCACAAAACATTCCCAGTATACCCGTGCAACGGGCGCCTGTCCTACTCCTCGGCATGTGCCCCATCAAGCTCATAGAACTTGGTGGATGCCGGCAGGAACATCAGGTCGACGTCGCCGATCGGGCCCGAACGGTTCTTGGCCACGACGATACGCGTAACGCCCTCGTCGGGTCGATCGTCGCGCGAGGCTTCGGCCTCGTCGGCGGAGCGGTCCAAGAACATAACGATATCGGCGTCCTGCTCGATGGAGCCCGATTCACGAAGGTCGGACAGCTGCGGGCGCTTGCCGGTACGGGATTCGACCTGACGCGAGAGCTGCGACAGCGCGATGAGCGGGATCTTAAGCTCCTTGGCCATGATCTTCAGACCACGCGACATCTCCGAAACCTCGACGGTACGGCTCTCGGAGCGACGTCCCGGCGGAGGACTCACCAGCTGCAGGTAGTCCAGGATGATGATGGCCTTCTCCTTGTTGTGGAGCATGCGGCGGCTCTTGGCGCGGATCTCGGTCACCGTGGTGCCGGGCGTATCGTCAATCAGAATATCGAGCTTGGACAAGGTCTGCGTGGCCTCGTTGATATTGGCCCACTGCTCGGGGCTAATGCGGCCCATGCGGAAGTCGCTGATCGAGATCATGGCATAGGCGCAAATCAGACGCTGGGCAATTTCCTTACCCGACATCTCCAGCGAGAAGAAGCCGACGGTATAACCGGCAGCGGCAGCGTTAAGCGCCAGATTCAGGGCGAACGACGTCTTACCCACAGCAGGGCGAGCGCCGATAATGATGAGCTGACCCTCGCGGAAACCCATGAGCATGCGGTCGAGCGACGGGAAGCCCGTGGGCACGCCCGCAGCCTGGCCACCGGCCTGGCACACTTCCTCAGCCTCGTTATAGGCCTCGACCATAAACTCGGTCAGTGTCTTATAGCTCGACTTAACCTCGCGCGCCGTGACCTTGAGCAGCTTGCTCTCGGCCAGCTCCACGACCTCTTTGGTGTCGGTAGGGGCGTTATAGGCCAGCGCGTTGATCTCGTTGGTGGCACCGATCAGCTCGCGCAGCATCGAGTCGCGACGGACGATGGCGGCATGGTGCTGCCAGTTCACGAGCGACAGGGTCTGACCCATCAGCTCCAAAATGTAGGCCTCGCCGCCCACGGCATCAAGCTTGTTGATGCTGCGCAGGTAATCGATCAGCGAGATGGAGTCGATGGGAATGCGGCTGTTGTACATATCGACCATCGCGGTGTAGATGGTCTTATGAATGGGCCGGTAGAAGTCATCGGGCTGCAGCTCGACCTGGGCCTCCTCGACCACCTCGGGCGATAGCAGCATAGCGGCCAGTACGTTGGCCTCTGCATCTTGGTTTTGAGGGAGACCCAACTTGGAGCCGCGGTCCTCAACCGTCAGCCCCGTCTCCCTATCGTCGTATGCCATGAGCATCCTCATTCATATCGCTTGCGAGCATCCATAGTATCAGCCACGGTCCCAAAACGGGCCACGCGCCGCCAATCATCACCGAACGAAACGGATGAACGGTCCCGTATATAGGACTTCGACGCAACGTTCACCATGACACTCACTCAGCGCAAAAAACAAAAAGGGCGCCCCGGTTTCCCAGAGCGCCCTTCTTAGAACAAGATTGTTGCGTTGCAGCAAATGCTACTCGGCAGCAGCCTCAGTCTCGACCTCGGCGGTCTCGGCCTCGGCGACCTCAGCGGCCTCCTCGACCTCAGCCTCGGCAGCGAGCTCCTCGGCGGTAACGCCGACGAGAACGACAACCTCGGCCTTGATCTCGCGGTACAGCGAGATGGCAACGGTGTGGGCACCGGCAACCTTGATGGGCTTACCGAGCTCGACGCGCTTGCGGTCGATGTCCATACCGAGCTGAGCCTTGATGGCGTCAGCGATCATAGCGGCGGTAACGGAGCCAAAGAGGATGCCCTCGTCGCCGACCTTGACGTCAACGGTGACCGTCTTGCCCTCGAAGGCAGCCTTGGTCTCGTTGGCGGTAGTCAGACGGACGGCCTCGCGCTTGGCGATGTTGTTGCGACGCTCGTCAAGCTGCTTGAGGTTGCCCTTGGTGGCGGCAACAGCGAGCTTCTTGGGGAACAGGAAGTTCTCAGCGTAACCCTGAGCGACCTCTACGACGTCACCCTCGCCGCCCTTGCCCTTGATCTCATCGAGAAGAATAACCTTCATGATGCGTCTCCCTTCTTAGCCGCGGTCGCGGTTGCCACGAGAGGAAACCACGGGGACGGTGTACGGCAGGAGAGCCATCTCGCGGGCGCGCTTGATGGCGTTGGCGATGTCATGCTGATGCTGCGTGCAAGCGCCAGTGACGCGACGGGGCTTGATCTTGCCACGGTCGGTCATGTACTTACGGAGAAGCTGAGTGTCCTTATAGTCGATGAACTCAGTGTTCTCCTTGCAGAACTGGCAGTACTTACGACGCGGCTGACGTGCAGAAAAATCATTAGCCATGTCAAAATACCTTTCGTTTGGCAACTTCGGCGAACCGAAGCCGCCTCTCACTCAAAAATAGGTGAACAACCCTTAGAACGGGATGTCCTCATCGTAGACGTCGACCGCGGGCGGCGTGGCCACCGGTGCGGCAGGACGTGCTGCGGGCGCGGGAGCTGCGGGGGCGTAACCGCCCTGATCGTAGCCACCCTGGCCACCACGGGAGCTCATAAACTCGATCTCATCGACGATGACCTCAAGCTTGCTCCGGCGCTGGCCGTCGCGCTCCCAAGAGCTGTAGCGCAGCTTGCCCTCGATCGCGACCTTGTTTCCCTTTGCCAGGAAACGGCTCACGGCCTCGGCGCGGGTGCCGAACATAGTGCAGTCGACAAAGTTGGGATAGTCCTCCCACTCGCCAGTCTGCGCGTTGCGGCGACGATCGTTCACGGCGACGCCAAAGGACAGAACCTGGGTTCCGCCGGCGGTGGCGCGCAGCTCGGGATCGCGGGTGAGGTTACCGGTGATGTTCACTCGATTGATGCTCATAACTCACTACTTCCTCTTGGGGCACAAGCCCAGTCCAAAACGACAGTCTTACTCCTGGTCGTCGCGACGGACGATCATGTGGCGGACCACAGCGTCGGTGATGCGCAGGACGCGATCAAGCTCGGCGATCTGGGTAGGATCTGCGTGGAAGTTGATGAGGGTGTAGTCACCATCGGTGAGGTCGTTGATCTCGTAGGCGAGCTTGCGCTTGCCCCACTCGTCAACGGAGTCGACCTTGCCAGCGCCCTCAGCGATCGTGGTATCGATACGCTTCATAACAGCGAGACGAGTCTCGGGGTCGAGCGACGGGTCAACAAAGAACAGCAGTTCATAAGCCTTCATATTGTCACCTCCTCTGGGCAAATGTGGCTTCAGGTCGTGAAGGTGCGCCTGAAGCAGGAAAAGACTTGGTAATAATATCTTTCAACCTCCCAGGCCGCAAGAATATGCAGCTACAACCTCATGACCTCCACATATGCCCATACTCACACGGCATTTCATGCGTCTTCCAACCAAATGCTGACCAA
>DBFVGT010000033.1:0-16135 GCA_048524725.1 Collinsella sp.
ATCGTCGGGCACCAGCGACTTCCAAATGGCAGGCTCGTTAGACCCCGAAAGATCGGGGATCTCGTCAAAATGGAACCCCTTCTCTTCCATAAACGCCACGCGACGGCGGTTGTAGAACCACTCGGTATCGACCAGCACGCCGTCCATGTCAAACAGCACTGCCTTAATCATACGCATCTCCTCCCACCTGCCGAAAAGGGACAGGTTTATTTTGGTAGGTTTTATCTGGTGTTTTGCGACGCGACAGACACGCCCCCAAAGCAAAAAGGGGACGGGGCGCAAACCCCATCCCCTCTCAATCAACCCGTAAGGTCTACTTACTTGTGATTAGTAGGAAAGCTTCCACATGTAGCGACGCATGGTCAGCGGGTGCTGACGGGCCTCGGCGATCTGGTTGCCGTACTCGCGCATAACGGCGAGGTGCAGCAGCGGGTTGAAGTAGGTGACGACGCTCGCGGGCACGGCGTCAGCCAGGCCGTAGTCCTTGGAGTCGATCAGAGCGACCTTGGCGCCCATGCGCTCAAGGAAGGTGAGGGCGCGAGCGTCCATCGGACGGGTAGCACCATCGGACATGAAGAAGACGTAGGGCTTACCCTCGGTGGAAACCTCGAACGGGCCGTGGAAGTACTCGCCGGTGTTGTAGGCGGCGGCGTCGATCCACTGCATCTCGGTGAACAGGAAGGCGGCGTGAGAATAAGCCATCTTCTCGGAGGCACCGGAGGCCATGAAGTAGATCATCTTGTCGTCCTTGAAGTCCTCGGCGAACTTCTTGGCGAGCTTCTTGCAGGACTGAGCGGCGTTCTCGCAGAGCTCGAAGACGTTGGTGAGGCCGGTGATCATGTCCTCGTAGTGGTCATAGCCCTCGGTCTGCTGAAGGATCTCGAGAGCAAGGGCGATGGCGTAGCCGGGCTTCTCGCACTTGGCAGCGTAGTTGGCATGGAAGCCGTGAACGATGACGTGGTCGGCGTCGACGGTCAGAGCGGAGCCGGCCTTGTTGGTGAGGGAGACGACCGGGCAGTTGTGCTTCTTGGCGGTCTTGTTGGCCTCGACGGTCTCGGGCGTGGAGCCACCGAGGGAGCAGGTGATCACGAAGGTGTGCTCGTTGACCCAGGAAGGCGTGTCGTAGTTGAACTCGTTAGCGGTGAAGATCTGAACGTTCAGCTTGTCCGTGTTGTTGGCCAGGAAGTACTTGGCAGGGTAAAGGTCGGACATGGAAGCACCGCAGCCGACGAAGGCGACGCTGTGGATCTCGTGGTTGGACAGGACGTCAGCGACGATCTGCTTAGGGAGGTTAAGGTCGATCTCGTACATCTGACACATTCCTTTCGATTTTTTGCGGCGCCACATTGCCGGGCGCTCGCAGGGTTACCGTGGTTTGGACCGAGTCGCCGGCCCGTTGAGGATGTGGCAAAGGAACTGTCCCTTTGTCACATTTAGGGATGGAAGCCTGCCTGGGGTATGGGATGCCAGGCAGGCCCCCGGGGGAAAGCGGTTAGGCGCTTGGTCGCGACTAGGCCAGGATGCCGGCCGCGGAGAGGGCGATGCCGCCCACAATGGCGATCACGAGAAGCCAACCGGTGTTGACGTTCTTCTTGATGAGCCAGTACATAAGGCCGGTGAGGCCGAGGGAGATCATCTGGGGCATCATGCCGTCCAGGATGTCCTGGATAACGACGGTACCCTCAGCGAACTGCAGCGGGGTGGTGGCGCCGATCAGTGTAGCGATCATGCCGCCCACGGACATAAGGCCCACGATGCCGCAGACATACATGAGCTTCTCCATGAGGTCGCCGCCCTGGAGCTTGCTCAGGTACTCGTGGCCACCCTGGTAGCCGATCTTGGCGGCAAACCACGTGATCAGCACGGAAGGCACGATGGAGATGAGCATGGCCAGGATCGGGCCCATGATGGAGCCCTGCTGAGCCAGCTGGACGCCCAGACCAAAGGCGATGACGCGGATGGTGCCCTGGAAGAAGGAGTCACCAATACCGGAAAGCGGACCCATGAGGGAGGTCTTGACCGCGTTGATCGAATCGGGATCGAAGTTCTCGGGATCCTTGGCGTACTCCTCCTCCATGGAGGCGGCGAGGCCTAGGACAAAAGCGCTCGTCTGCGGGGTGCAGTTGTAGAACGCCATGTGACGGTGGTAAGCCTCTTTCTTAGCAGCGAGCTGCTTGGGATCAGACTCATCCGGATAGAGGCGATCGAGCGTGGGAACCATGCCGTAGAGGAAGCCCATGTTCATCTGACGCTCGTAGTTCCAAGAGGCCTGGATGGCCCAGGAGCGCCAGAAGAACTGGCTGACCTTCTTGTTCAGGGACACGTCCTTGGTTGCGGTTGCCATAGTGTGTTCCTCCTTAGTCTTCGTCGTCTTCGAGCGGATCGTAGTCGGAATCGACACCGGCGGCTGCATGGGAACCGTTGAACTTGAAGCCCATGAAGACGACAGCCAGGCACACACCGATCAAAGCGACCGCGATGACGGACAGGTTGAGGTAAGCGGCGAGCAGGAAACCGATGAACAGGAACGGAGTCATACCCTTCTTGATCATCATGGTGAGCAGCAGGGCCAAGCCGTAGGCGGTCATGATCTTGGTCGAAACGTTAAGACCAGTGGACAGCCACTCGGGAACCATGTTGACGATGGCCTGAACCAGGTCGGTGCCAACAAAGACGGCCAGGAAGATCGGTAGGAAGTACATGACGGCGTACAGACCGGAGCCGGCGCAGATGTGCATGCGGTAGGCGGTCTTGAACTTTCCGTTATCGATCGCGCTATCTGCCACATGGGTGAGGGCGGCGATGATGGAACGGAACACGATGCCGAGGAGCTGGCCCAGGACGGCGACCGGGATGGCGATCGTCATGGCGGTCTCGGCGGAAGCATCGGTCAGGCACGCAAAGGCAGCGGCCACGATGCCGCCCAGGACCATATCGGGCGGAACGGCAGCGCCGACCTGCACCAGGCCCATGGACACGAGCTCGACGGCGGCACCGACGGCAAGGCCGGTGGGTACATCGCCCAGCAGCAGACCGACGAGCGTAGCGCCAACGAGGGGCTGCTCGAAGTTAAGACGACCGAGCAGGCGGGAGTCCCACATGCAGAACACGCCGACGAGGCCGACGAGCACCGCACTGATGAACGTATTCATACCCTTCTCCTTTCAGTCAGGCAAAAGCCTGGTTGATTACAGCTTGGCGTCGATGTCGACGCTCTGATACGTAGGGGTCTGCTGGACGTAGAGCTTGATGCCCATGTCGAGCAGCTGGTTGACGTCGGCCTTCTGGGTGGCGTCGAGGAAGACGGAGCTGTCCTTGCCGCCAATCTGATCGGCACCGTCGTGGTTGGCGGTGGCGCCCAGGTTGATGGCGTCGAGCTTGTAGCCCTGGCAGAACTGCAGCATCTCGGCCGTGTTGCCAAAGACGAACATGACGCGCTCGCCGAGGGTGTTGAGCTTGTCCATCTTGGCGAGGGCACGCTCGACGGTGAAGACGTTCAGGCGCACGCCCTGGGGCTTGGCCAGCTTAAGGGCGCCCTTCTTGATGTCATCGTTGGCGGCAGCGTTGTCGACGACGATGATGCGCTCGGCCTGGACCTTAGTGGTCCAGGTAAAGACGACCTGGCCGTGCAGCAGACGGTAGTCAAGACGCGCGAGGACGATCTTGGCGGGACCGGAGCTGTGACGGGACGCCTTAGCCTTCTTGGCGGGAGCCGCGGCCACCTCGACCGGTGCGTTGGGGTTGGTCAGACCGGTGCGGGCCTCGTTGATGAGGGCCGCGAGCTCGGTGCCCTTGACGGGGGCGGGGCTCATAGCAAGCGTGAGCGCCAGCGGGATGTTGAAACCGCTGACAACCGTGAACTTCGTGCCGTTCTTGGAAAGCTCGACCATGTTGTTGTTGACCGAGCTACCGAGCATATCGGTTAGCACATACACGGTGTCGTCCGCGTTGAACGTGGCGATCATGGCGTCCACCTTATTGGTGATGGGCTCCTTGTCGTCACGAGCAAGCGACACGACGTGGACGTTCGACACGTCGCCGAGAACCATCTCGAGCGTGTCTTTGGCGCCTGCGGCCAGGCCGCCATGAGATGCGAGAATGATCTGATTCATCTTGCCTCCTCCTTTTCGTTATGGTCATTATAACGTCTTATACGTTGCTTATATTGATAATTAGTATATAAACCGTTCGCGGGTGAAAAACGACCGTTGGCGGGTTTAACGCAATCGAAACGATGGTCTTGGGTAGGTCGGCGCTGGCTAGGCGCCGCCCGATCAAACGCCGGGCGCTACCTGCTCAAACACACCGCCAATCCCCTATCGCACGAAGTACCAGGGGCTTTCCTGCACGGTGGGCTCCAGCGCAATGCCCGTGCGCTCGCGGAAGAGATCCATGTCCTGCGATTTCTCCGTCCACCACGCGTTGGGCTTAAAGGTCATGCTCTCAACGACATGGCCGACAAACACACTGTTGCGCAGCTTGGAAAAGTCGGTGTTCATAATCACGATGGACGCGAGCACCAAAACGATGCCCAGAACTTTGATCGCGCCGGCGGGCTCGGCGTAGACACCAATGCCCAGCAGTACGGTGACGACTGTCTCGAATGACATTACGACGGGAACTTTCGACGTCTCGAGCCCCATGGACAGACCCTGCATATATAAGATGTAAGCCACGGCTGTGGGGATGAGTCCAAAGCCAAGGAACAGCAGCAGCAGCTGTGGCGACATTGCCGCGGCGACATCCGGCCACGGAGCCGCGATAGCTGCCATAACCGCACCGCCAAAAACAAAGCCCCAAAACGTGACAGCCAGCGGGTGGACCGTCTTGGTTGCTATCCGGCTAAACACCGCGAGCGACGCACCACAAAGGCCTGCAATCACGCCCGACGTGACGCCCCAAACCGAAAAATGAAAACCGGAAAGGTCGCCATTGGTCACCGCAAGCACACAGCCAACGATGTTAAAGACAATGGCAACGAGCTTGTTGAGGGTCACGTCCTCGCGATAAAGGACGCGGCCGAGCATGACGCCAAACACCGGCGAGGTGTAGAGCAGCACCGAGGCCGTGGACATGCCCACCTCGCCCATGCACTCGTAATAGCAGGTGTTGGCGGCGGCCAAACCGACGATACCGACAAGCGCGCAGGGAACAAGCTCTTTAGGGCTTGCCTTGAACAGGGCCAGCGGGCCCTGAGCCACGGTAGACCCCTCGCCCGGACGGCAGCCCATAAACATCAGGACCGGCGCCAAGATAAGCGCTCCGACCAACAAGCGAAAGGCAGCCATGCTCTGGGACGAAACGCCCATGGCCGAGATGCCGTTTACAAAGATTCCGATGCTGCCCCACATAAGCGCGGCGATCAGCACCAGCACATAGCCCAGATTGCTCCTCTTCAACGCAGCCTCCTCGGTATTGTTTCCAATATGTTTCATACTACGTTATAGTCGTTATATACATTTTTCAAGGCACAAATCGGCAGACGGGAAAATCTGCTTTTCCGCTACAACCCATTAGTGCAAAGAGGCCAGGTTCATATGCACCAACTTGGTGCATATGAACCTGGCCCCAATGCACCAACCCCTTAACAAACACGACGACGCCGACGTTTTGGCAACGTCAGCGAGCGCCCGTCATTTGAGCCAAGGTGCCGTGAAATGAAAAGGCGCTGACCTTCTGGTCGCGCCTTTGAAATTGAACGGCAGATTGGCCAAATGCCGGGCGCGCAGCGTCGAGCCGTTACGCCGTTCGGTAGAACGGCGTAACTAGTAGTCCAGCTTCCACATGTAGCGGCGCGTCATGTAGTCCTTGTGGGTAACGGCAGAGAGTGCACGCATGTACACGTTGTTGAGGATCGGGGCAAAGATCAGGTGGTTGAAGTACTCGCTCACGCTGTCCTTGATGTCGTTGAGGCCGAGCTCCTTGGCGTCGAGCTGATAGACGCGCTCGCCACCGTGCTGATTGACAAAACGGATGCCGCGCTCGTCGTTGCAGCGGCTGCGGCCGACGCTGATGAGCTGGAACAGCGAGGTACGCTTGTCCAGAATCTCGAAGGGGCCGTGGAAGAAGTCGCAGGTGTTGATGGTGCAGGAGTCGATCTGCAGCATCTCCTGCACGTTGCAGATGCTAAAGACGTAGGCGGCACCAAAGAGCGGACCCTGAGCCATCACGTTGATGCAGGGCTTGTCGGCGTTCTGCTCGGCCCACTTGGCAGCAAGCGGACGGGTGTACTCGACGGCCTTTCGATAGATGGGGTCGACCAAGTCGAAAGCGGCCATAGCGGTCTCGTACTCGGCATAGCCCTCGGTCTGCTGCGTAAGCTCCATGGCGATCATGGTCACGACGGCGGAGTTGGTGCGGCCCATGCAGGACTCATCGACGGCCAAGCTGTCATACTGGATCTTGTAGTCGCAGACTTCGGTGAGGCCGGACTCGTCGACATAGATGGCGATGGTGCTGGCGCCGTGATCCTTGGCGACCTGGGCGGCGACGATGGTCTCCTTGGTGCCGCGCATGGACACGACGACGGCCAGGGTGTTCTCGTTAACGTAGGCCGGGGTGGCGTGCACGAACTCGTTGCTGGTGTAGCTGGAGCTCACGACCTGCGTGGCCTCGTGCTCCATAAAGTACTGGGCAGGATAGTTACCGCCGTTGGATCCGCCAGCGCCGATCCACACGACGCGCTTGATGCCGCCCTTGTCCGCCTTGTCAGCCAAAACCTGGGAGACGACGTCCTTAACCTGTTCCTGAGTAGTCATCGTGCATCAGCCTTTCTTCTCGTTTGATGCTCTCGATGGCATACAAGTTACATACATGTTTTGGTTATGTCGACTAGTTGTATGCTATATTTGTCTTAGAAATTTTGCTGGTAAAGTTTTCGGCAATCTATTACCAGCGGTTTTGTTGTCATGTTGGATACATGCTTGGTTCGGTAAGCATATAAGTTAGATACAGGTTATTCGCATGAGCACTTCGTCAAAAAAGAACTTGGCCCAATACGAGCGTCTGGCGGGTACGCTGCGTGACCGCATCGCCGCCGGCACCTACGCACGCGGAGACAAGCTGCCGTCCGAGATGGAGCTCATGGACGAATCGGGGCTGTCGCGCAGCACCGTGCGCCACGCGCTTAAGGTGTTAGTTGACGAGGGCCTGGTGCGCACCGAGCGCGGACGTGGCACCTTTGTGGCCGACACGCCCGCGCTCCACGAGAACAACCTGGTGTTTTCGAGCTATACCAAGCAGGTCGAAGGCCGGGGCATGAAGCCCACCACGCGCACGGTGGACTCGGGCTTTGCCAAAGCAATGGGCAGCGTGGCCAAGTTCTTTGACGCTACCGTGGGCAGCAAGCTTGTCAAACTTGTCCGCCTGCGTTACCTGGACGATGCGCCACTGTGCCTGGAGACCACCTATCTACCACCGAGCTTTGAAGCACTCATCGATCGCGATATCAACGGTTCGCTCTACGCCACGCTGCGCCAAGAATTCCATCGCGCGCCGGCACAGGGGCATAAGACCTTTGAGGTGTGCTACGCCTCGCAAAACGAGGCGTTTTTGCTCAACGTTGAGCGCGGGCAGGCACTGATCCTTATCACTGACTACGTCTACGACACCGACGGCCGCCCGCTGCACATCTCCAAGCGCATCCAACGCACCGACCGCGCCAAATACACCGAGCCCATCGGCTAGCGCGCCAAACCAGGCAAAATGCACCTAATATACGTTTTACCTGCGGTTTTTATAAAATCTCAAACCAGCATGGCGCAAATGCCAGCATCGCCTGGCAACGCACGCCGTCCAAGCTCAACTGTTCCTGTCCAGAATATCCAGCACCGTAAACCTAAGTGAGTAGACTTTTCGCGATCTGCCGAGCACACCCAAAACAGCCATCTCTGTGACCTGCGGTTTTAGTAAGGCAGATGCGCTTTGTGCTCGCCCTGCGCCAAAAAGTCTACTCACTTAGCTCGCAAGGCGTCCCGAGGGGACGATTCAGGTCAAAATAGCATACGAACGCCGTGCTTCTTGCGGCGATTTGATGCCACAAGACAGCCAAAAACCTGCCAAAAAGGGACAGGTCTAGTTTGGTCGGTTTTATCTGGAGCTTTGCTGCATCCGCAGGTCAATCGCCTTGGTCATACACACCCAAAACAAAAGCCGCCGCGAAGGTATCCGCATCCTTCGCAGCGGCTTGCAACGTTTGCCCAGATAAAACCTGCCAAAATAAACCTGTCCCTAAATGGCAGGTTTGGGGAGGTCGGGGAACCAGGTTGGCTTGGGTTGGTTGGGTATGCGCTCGGCTAGGACCAGCTCCATCCAACACATGTCGTACCAGCGACCGAACTTTTGAGCGCAACGGTCGAAGGCACCCACCAGGCGATACCCCATATGGGCATGGAAATCCTGGCTGTTGTGCGTCAGGTACTCGTCGTCCTTATCGTGCGGCACGGCAATGAGCGCGCACATGTTGGTGATGCCCATCGCGACCAGGCATTGCTTGAGCGCATCGTGCAGCTTGCGGCCCAGCCCGCCGTGGCGCACGTCGCGCGCCAGGTAGATCGACGTCTCGACCGACCAGTCGTAGGCCTCGCGGCTGTTAAGCGGACTCACATAGGCATAGCCTACCGGACGCCCGCCCAGCTCCATCACCAGGTACGGATAGCGCTTGAGCGTGCGCTCGATGCGCCCGGCGAACTCCTCAACGCTCGGCACCTCGTATTCGCAGGTTATCGCCGTCTCGCGCACATACGGCTCGTAAATGGCAAGCAACGCCGGCGCATCATCGGGCGTCGCCAGGCGAATCGTCGGCTTGGACATCTCGGTCATACAACCCTTCTCCCTCAAAAACAAAGGCCGCCTTGCGCCAAACCCAGCGCAAGGCGGCCCCTCGTCATTACATCAGGCTACAGGACAGCCGCCAACGCGTCGATGTCCTCCTGCGTCGTGGCCCAGCTGGTGCAAAAGCGCACCACCGTGTGGGTCTCGTCGTACTTTTCCCAATACTCGATCGAGGCATGCTCGCGAATGCGGGCCATGTCCTCGTTGGGCAAAATCACAAACTGCTGGTTGGTGGGCGTCTCCAAGAAGAACTGGTAACCGCGCCCGTGCAACACACGACGCAGCGCCTGCGCGGTCTCGATCGCCTGGCGACCGATCTCAAAATACAGGCCGTCGGTAAAGAGCGCCTCAAACTGCACACCCGTCAGGCGGCCTTTGGCGAGCAGTGCGCCATGCTGCTTAATACGCGGAATGGGATGCGCCGGAGCGTGCATGCCGCAAAACACCACGGCCTCGCCGCACAGAGCGCCGCACTTGGTGCCACCGATGTAGAACACGTCGCACAGCTGCGCCAGCTCGGGCAGGGTAATGTCGCACCCATCGGCCGCCAGCGCATAGGCCAAGCGCGCACCATCCACAAACAGCGGAATCTGGCGCTTCTGGCACACCGCATGAATCGCCGCGAGCTCGGCCTTGGAGTACAGCGTGCCGTACTCGGTCGACATGCTCACATACACGGCGCCCGGAAACACCGTGTGTTCGTAGCTCTCGTTTTCGTAGAACACCTGGATATAGTTCTCGAGATCCTCGGCATGCATCTTGCCCTCGTAGCCGGGGATGGTGAGCACCTTGTGGCCGCCAAACTCGATGGCACCCGCCTCGTGGCAGGCGACATGGCCGGTCTCGGCGGCAACAACGCCCTCGTAGGGCGCAAGCAGCATGTCAATCACCGTCGCGTTGGCCTGTGTGCCGCCCACCAGGAAAAATACATCGGCATCAGGAGCCTGGCAGGCCTCACGGATAAGCTGCTTGGCACGCTCGGTGTGTGCATCGGTACCGTAGCCGGGCTGCGGCTCCATATTGGTGTCGACGAGCGCCTGCAGCACTGCCGGATGTGCGCCGTGGGAATAGTCATTGTTGAACGCGAGCATGATAATCCTCTCTAGCCGGGCACGAGCCCGATGATTCAGATGGGGCTATTGTACGCCGCCCGGATAGGCAATGCGCGCGGCAAGGCACTCAAGCGCCAGCACCAGGGCAAAGCCGCAGCTCACGTCACTCAAAAAGTGCGCGCCGATCACGATGCGACCAAAGGCGACGAGCGCCGCGACCACAGCCGCCGCCCAAAAGATCACGCGGCGACGCGAAGGTTTTTCCTTAAAGGCTGCCGCGGGAAGCCCGGCGAGCATAAGGCCGATCGCCGCATGCGCGGTGTGCCCGCTCGCGAACGACTTGAACCCGTCCTTGATCACGCCGGCGGCGATATAGGTCCACTTGTCGGGATTGCCGATTACCCACCACGGCTGAAAATTGAGCCCCGGCGTGACCTCGATCACGCGCATGCGCGGGCGCGACCACAGCGGCTTGACGATCACGTTGAGGATAATGGCCTGAGCGACCCACACGGCAAGTACCATCAACGCCCAGCGCGTGAGCTCGTCGGGCGCGGTGTCGCGCGTAAGGCGATAGGCAATAACGTTAACCGCAATGACCAGCACAAACGTCAGCACCAGCTGAAACGCGATGAGCTTGCCGCCGACGCGCAGCGATCCGATAATCTCGTAGCCGACCAGACCCACGTTGATCAAAACGCCCAGCGCAGCGAGCCATTTGCTCCCCCTGGAATCGGGGCGTGCCGAGCGCACGAGCATAACGCCTGCGATGCTCGCCGTCAGCTCGAACGGCAGCTCGCCGGCCGCCTCGACAAAGCGACCGTACATGCTGCCGATGTTGAACAGCGCGCTCGAAATCTGATAGTCGAAGAAACTGCCCACGCCCAGACAAAGACACAGGACAACCGCGATAATGGCGACGTCTTTCTTATAGATGTATCCGAACATGCTTTCCTTTCGATGGAACCAGAGTGCCCAAATGGGGCGTTTGCAGCGTCGACCCGTTAGTCGTCGTCGCTCGCACCCAACTGCTGCAACAGCATGAGTGCCGCGGCCACGGGGCCGGTACCGTCGTTGGCGTCGAGACCGCGACCCAGGCCGCTGCCCGCGCCGGCGCCCGCCTTGTAGGGCACCGACAGTTTGCGGCTCTTGGGGAAGCTCACCGCGCCATAGCGGGTCTTTAGCTCAAAGGCCACCTTCTTGGGCACGTCGACGCCCAAAAACGTGATGCGACCGCCGCTGAGCGTGACGCTCTCGAGCCCCAGGCGCTCGCCGCGAATGCGGATTCGTGCGCGATTGAACAGGTTGAGTCCTGCCAACGGCAGCTCGCCATGCGCGGCCTCGGTCTCTTCCTGCACCTCATCGATGCTCTCCAGGTCCTCGGCCGCTGCGAGCCTGCGGTACACGAGCACGCGCTGATCCACCGCCGGCAGGTACTCCTCGGACAAGAAGTAGTCGGCCGGCAGGTTAATGCCCACGCTTGCCGCCTCCACGCCGGCATCGTCATCGCCGCGCGCCTCGGCTACCGCCTGGCCCAGCATCTGCGTAAACAGGTCAAAGCCCACGCTCGACAGGTTGCCGTGCTGCTCGGCGCCCATAAGCGAGCCGGCACCACGGATCTCCAGGTCGCGCATGGCGATGCGCATGCCGCTGCCCAGGTCCTGGAACTCGGACAGTGCAGTCAGGCGCGCCGTTGCCTCCTCGGTGAGCGGCAGCTCGCCGGGGAACATAAAGTACGCGTATGCCTGCGTGGCCGAGCGGCCCACGCGGCCCTTAAGCTGGTAGAGCTGTGCCAGACCCAAGCGCTGCGAGTCCTCGATGATGAGCGTGTTGGCGGTCGCGTTGTCGATGCCGCTCTCCACGATGGTCGTGGCGATGAGCACGTCGATCTTTTTGGTCGCGAACTCGATCATCACGTCCTCGACCTCGCGCGGGCTCATCTTGCCGTGCGCCACGCCCACGCGCGCCTCGGGCGCGGCCTCGTGCACGCGCGCCACGGCGTCGTCGATGGTCTTGACGCGGTTTGACACGTAGTACACCTGGCCGCCGCGGCCCACCTCCAGGCGAATCGCCGCGCTCACCACGTCGGGGTCGTACTCCCCCACGTGCACGATCACGGGACGACGCCCAGTCGGCGGCGTGGTGATCAGGCTCATGTCGCGCACGCCGCTCGTGGCCATCTGCATGGTACGCGGGATAGGCGTGGCCGAAAGCGTAAGCACGTCAATCTGCTCGCGCAGGTTCTTGAGCTGCTCCTTGTGCTGCACACCAAAGCGCTGTTCCTCGTCAATGATCACCAGGCCCAGGTTCTTGGGGTTCACATCGGCGGAAAGCAAACGATGCGTGCCGATAAGCACGTCGATCGTGCCCTCGGCAAATGCCTTGAGCGCGCGCTTTTGCTGCGCCGGCGTACGGAAGCGGCTGAGCACCTCGACCTCAAGGCCAAACGGGGCAAAGCGCTCAAAGAACGTCTCGTAGTGCTGCTGGGCCAGAATGGTCGTGGGGCAGAGCACCATGACCTGGCGGCCGGAGTCCACGCACTTAAACGCCGCGCGCAGGGCGACCTCGGTCTTGCCAAAGCCCACATCGCCGCACAGCAGGCGGTCCATGGGCTTGGGCGCCTCCATGTCGGCCTTAATGTCAGCGATGGCCTCCAGCTGGTCGCGCGTCTCGTCGTAAGGGAAGCTCTGCTCCATCTCAATCTGCTCGGGCGTATCGGGTGGGCAGGCGATACCGGTAATCGAAGAGCGGCGCGTATACAGATCGACCAGGTCAAACGCCAGCTTTTTGGCGTTCTTGCGCGCCTTATTGGTGGCACGCGTCCAGTCGGCGGTGTTGAGCCTGGTCAGGCGTGGCTTGTCACCGTCGGGGCCAACATAACGCGTAATGCGGTCGACCTGCTCCAGCGGCACGTAGAGCTTGTCGCCATCGGCGTATTCCAGCAAAAAGTAGTCGCGCTCCTTGCCGCCCACTTCCTGGCGCGCGATCTCGCTAAAGAGCGCGATGCCGTGAGTGGCGTGCACCACGTAGTCGCCCGGCTTAAACGGGAACGTGATCTGCGTAATGTCCACCTTGCGGCGGCTGCGCGCGCGGTTGGCATCCATGCGGGCGTTGAGGTCGGCAATCGAGAACACGGCCAGGTTGGCATCGGGCACCACCACGCCCTGCGGCAAGGCGGCATCGACAAAGGTCACGCGTCCGCGCGAGATGGTGGGCACGGCGGCACCGGCGGCAGCCTGGGCGGCACCTGCCTCGAGCGAGCGGGCGTTGAGCGCGTCGGCCTTGCGTTCGCGAATTGCAGCATGAGCATCCTGGCGGACAGCACGATCGGCAGAATCTGCCGCTGCCACGCGCACACGGTCGCCAATAGCGCCCGCGTTTTCGGGCGCGGCCGTCAGCGACTCCTCAAAGGTAATACCCTCATCGCCAAAGGTGAGCTCCATCGACTCGCGCGCACCGCGGTCGGGGATGGCAAACACGCAGGCATAGCGCTTGCCCACGACCTCCTGGATGCGCGTCATAAAGCGATTGTCCGAGCCCGCGATGGCCGGCTGCTCAATCTTGAGCTCTGCCGTCACCGCACCGCCGGCACGAATCAAGCTCACGTAGTTAAGGCGCTGCTGGGCACCAAAGTCGAGTTGCTGGGCACGCACGTACAGGCCGTCCAGACGGTCGACCCCCGCCTCGCCGGCACGCGCCTCGATATCCTCGTAGGCGCGCAGGCAGTCGTCGAACAGCGAGCGCGGCTCGGACAGCACCACGAGCGCCTTGCCGCTCACATGCGACAGCGGGCTCACGGTCTGGCCGTACATCACCGGCAAAAAGCGGTCGAGCTCGGGCGTGACGATGCGTGCATCCACCATCTCGAGCAGCGCCGCCAGCTTACTGTCGTCCTGGCTGGCACGGTAGAGCGCCACGTGCATGTTGTGAACGGCCTCGTCGGTGAGCGCCAGCTCGCGGCAGGGGAAGATTTCGATGCTGTCCTCGTTGCCGATGGTCTGCCCCGTGGAACTCACCATGCGGCGGATGCGATCAATCTCGTCGCCAAAGAACTCAATGCGCACGGGTGCCTTCTCCTGCGCGGGGAACACCTCGACGGTATCACCGTGCACGCGGAACAGGCCGGGTGCGTCGGCGGCACCGGCATTGGTATAGCCCATGCCCACCAGGCGCTGCGGCACCTCGTCAAAAGGGATCTCCTCGCCCACCGCAAAGGTCGTGGACTCCCAGTAGCGGCTCTCGACTGGCGGCACGCAACGCAGCAGCGCGCGGGCTGAGGCAACCATAATGCAGTTGTCACCGCGCACGATGCGTCCCAGGGCCTCGCAGCGCTGCGCCACCACGGCATCGTCGGGCGCCTGCTCGCGCCACGGGTAGTCCTTGCGCTCGGGAAAGCGGCACACGTGCGCCAGGCCCACATAGGCGGCCAGGCTGCGCGCGGCGCGATCGGCAGCGTCCTCGCCGCTCACGATATAGACCGTGGGACGCGGACGGCGCGCAAACTGGGCGGCCGCCATAAGCGTGCGACCCGACTGCGACACGGCCAACGTCACGTCCTCGCCGGCATCGAGTCCGGCCTCGACGGTCTGCAGTGCCTCGGCAGTGTAGAGCTGCGCGGCTATACGGTGAATGAGCATGCTGTTCCTCCGGCATCGCAACGCCAAAAGCCCGCCGGGGCAAGCTCGGCGGGTCGTACGTCAAAGATCATTGTTTGTCATGGTAGCGCATGGAGAGGACTCCGGCTCAAGGGCAAACCCGGCCCTGCAAAAAACGCCAGACGAAGATGCATTCCGCCCTACCCCGCTACGCGCACGCTGGGGCACAAATCTGCCAGCGGACACTCGTCGCACTTGGGTTTGCGGGCATCGCAGATTTCGCGACCGAAGGTGATCCACTGATGGTTGACCGACTCCCAATACTCGTGCGGCAAAATCTTAAGCAGATCCTGCTCGGTCTTGAGCGGCTCCTTGGCATGCGTCTTAGGACTCAGCATCAGGCGGTGCGCAATGCGGTTGACGTGCGTGTCCACCGCAATGCCCTCCACAATGCCATACCCCACGTTGAGCACGATGTTCGCCGTCTTGCGCCCCACGCCCGGCAGCTTTACAAGCTCCTTCATGTCGGCCGGTACCTCGCCGCCGTAGTCAGCAACGATCATCTGCGCGGCCTCCACGGCATGCTTGGCCTTACTCTTATAAAAGCCGAGTGACTTAATGGTGTCTGCCACGTCAGCCACGCTCGCCCCGGCCATGGCCTCGGGCGTGGGCCACTGGGCAAACAGCCGCGGCGTCACCTTGTTAACCTGCGCGTCGGTCGTTTGCGCCGAGAGTAGCACCGCGATCAGCAGGCGGAAGGGATTCTCGTGGTCCAAAAAGCACTCGACCGGGCCATAGCGACGGTTGAGGCGCTCACACACCTCGATGGCGCGCTCGCGCTTGGCGGCATTGGTCTCACGTGGCATAACGACTCCTCGGCTCAACGGCACAATAAACTTATGGGCACAATTGTCCCACGTCCGAGACGCTTACGTCTCCAAGAATGCGCCGGTCTGACGGCTCCACAGACTCGCGTACTCGCCACCCGCCTCGACGAGCCGCGCATGCGTGCCGTCCTCGACAATCTCACCATCGGCCAACACCACAATGCGGTCGAGCGCCGCCACGGTGGACAGGCGATGCGCCACCACAATGGAGGTACGTCCATGCATCAGGTTTTCGAGCGCCTCCTGCACCAGCGCCTCGGACTCGCTGTCGAGGGCAGAGGTCGCCTCGTCGAGCACCAGAATCGGCGCGTCGGTGAGGATGGCACGGGCGATGGCCACGCGCTGGCGCTGACCACCCGAAAGCTTAACGCCGCGCTCGCCCACCATGGTGTCAAAGCCATGGGGCAGGCGATCGATAAACTCAGTCGCATTGGCCAGGCGCGCGGCCTCGCGAATCTGCTCGTCGGTGGCGTCGGGGCGGCCGTAGGCGATATTCTCGCGAATGGAGCGGTGGAACAGCAGCGCCTCCTGCGGCACGTAGGCAACCTGGCGGCGCAGGCTCTGCTGCGTGCAGTGCGAGACATCCTGACCGTCCACGAGCACGCGGCCGCCCTGAACATCGTCCAGACGCAGCAGCAGCTTGGTGAGCGTCGTCTTACCCGAGCCCGATTTGCCCACCAGGCCCACGCGCTGGCCCGCCGCCACATGAAGTGTCAGGTCATCGAACACGTTCTCGCCCGCCGCAGCGTCACGGTACGCAAAGCTCAGG
>DBFVGT010000034.1:0-5002 GCA_048524725.1 Collinsella sp.
GCCTACGTCGTGCATTGGAACACGAGGCGTCGCCAGGTGGCGCTCGGCGGCCTCACCCCGGTGGAGTTTCGGAAACGGCTATTGAAAGCGTCCTAGTGTTCGCTTCTAATAAAGAAGGCCAAGATTCGGGACGCAGTTCAAATGAGTGAAATCGCTCATTTAAGTCTGTCCCCAATGAGTGGTCCCCAAGTGCCGACATATTGGGACAGTCCCTGCCAGCCCTGCCGGCGAATCGGCAAAGACTGTCCCCAATGACTAGGTGGCTAGGCGTGGGATTTGTTGTGCGCGAGGGCTAGGCCTACGGCGGCGATGGCCGCGGCAAAGAGCACCGTGACGCCCAGATCGCAGGCGATGTCGCCCAGCACGGTGGACGTCAGGTCCGCGGCGAGCGCCTTGCCGATCGCGTCGTTCACCCAATACGTCGGCACAAAGTGCGCCACCGTCTGCACGGCCGAGCCCATGAGCGACAGCGGCATCCAGGCGCCGCCCAAAAACGTCATGAGCATGCCGAGCAGGTTGCCCACACCGTTGAGCAGCTCCTCGCGCGCGCCCAGGCTCGACAGCGTAAAGCCAACGGCCAGCGGCGTGCACGCCAGGGCAAACGTTGCCGCCAGCGCCAGGCACACGCGACCCACGCCGACCTCGGCAACCGCGCTGGCAAAGCCCACGACGCCCATCATGCTCGACACGAGCCAGATGCAGACGGTGAGCACGGCGGCGGCCGCGAACACAGCGAGCGAACGCTGGCGCTCAGAGACCGGACTGGCATCCATGCGGCGCACGCGCTCGGGCTCGTTCATGCCTGAAAACACCATTCCCACCGACACGATGACCGACGAGATGATCGCGTACGCGCCAAAGTTGAAGTACGACTCGAGCGTGGTAGCAGCAGTCGAGTCGACCTTGACCTGCTCGATCTGGACCTCCGCGCGCTTTGCGGCCGCGTGCTCGGCGGCCCTTGCGACGTCACCGTTGGAGGCAGCGGGTTCAAGCGCCGCCGCAGCGCCCGCGAGCGAGATCCAGCGCGAGGCCTCGGCGGACGAAAGCGCCGCCGCCATGGTGCCGGAACCATAGGTCACGTCGAGCTTGGGCAGGGCCTCCCCCGCACGGGCGGCTGCAACAAGATCGTCCTCAAACCCCTCCGGGATAAAGAACACGCAATCGGCACTGCCCTTGGCGCTGTTGCTCTTGGAGAGCGCGTCGGCAAGGTCGTATGTGTCGTCGCCGACGCCCGTGACCAGGTCAAAGCGTGAGCCCAGGTGCTTGGTAAGCGCCCGCGAAAGGTCGCTATTGTCGCGGTCGACCACGATCACGTTGGTGTCGTAGGGCTTGTACTCGGTAAGCTGCGACGAGTTCCAGCTCACCGAAGCCGCGATGAATACGCCCATGAGCGAGATGAACACCGTATAGATGAGCAGGTAGAACGGGTGCGCCAGCGCCATGCGAAGCGCGGTCTTAAAGGTGCTCATAGCGGCTCCTTCCAAAGATCAGCGTAGCGGCGGCGACAAACACCAGGGCCATCAGGACGAGCGCGCCGGCGCGAACAGCGAAGGGCCCCAGGTCCTCAAAGAAATACAGGCGATTGAACATGTCGCAGATGAGCTTGACGGGGTTGAGCCAGCACTCGACCGGACAAGCGCGGGCGACGTCGTCGGCAAGCGCCATCGCCGGCTCGCCGTAGAGGCCGGCGAACAGGGCGCACGTGGTGGCAAAGCCCGTGAGGATGCCCGACTTGGATGCCTTGCCGCCCTTAACGGGAAGCGTGCCCACAAAAAGCCCCAGGCCCGTGGCGGCAAGCGCGGATGCAGCCCCGCCCAGCAGGCACAACCCCTCGCGCCCGCCAAAGTCGACGCCCACGACCAGGCGCACGTAGCCGATCGCAACCGCCATCGATGCAAAGGAAACCAGCCACGAGCCGACAAAAATGCCGGCCAGCGACGCCGTCTTGGAAAGACCGCCCACGCAGCGGCGCGCGCCAAGGCCCGACAGATTAGGCTGCAAATCGACGACGCTCAAGGCGGCAAACTCGGCAGACATCATCGCGACCAGGCCAAAGAGCGCGTAGTAGTAGATGACCGTGCCATCGGGCGTGGCACGAGTCAGGCTCATGCGGCGGGTTCCGCCCTCGAGCGACAGGGCGTGCGCAACCTCCGCCGGATCGGCGAGCGCCGCCGGGTTGTCCTGGGCAATCTGGCGCATGAGCTCGACATTTTGCGTATACGAGCTTGCCACCGTTTCAAGGATGCTGCGGTCGGTGAGCACCGACGAGGCGCGCGAGCTGTCGTAACTCGACAGCAGCGTGAGCCTGGGCGTGCCCGCGGCATCAACCGTATAGATGCCCGCGACCTCGCCGGCCTTGAGCGCTTTGCGCGCGACAGCCAAGTCTTCGTACTCGCTCACATCGAGCAGCTGATCGTCGCCTGCCTTGGCAAGCGAAGCTGCCACATCCTTAAAGGTCGAGGCATCCCAGGCCTCGTCCGCCACGACGGCAACCGGCACCGGGTCGACCGTGCCGTCGGAGCTGAGGTTCGCAAACATAAACATGAACATCGTGGAAAGCGCGATAGGAAAGAGAGCGCCCCAGACCCACGTGCTCGGCCGGCGCAGCAGCGTCTTGACCGTGGTGATGATGGTGTTGAACATGGCCGCCCCCTAGTCGCGCAGCTCGCGGCCGGTGATCTCGAGGAACACGTCGTTGAGGGTCGGCGGTTCGGAATAGATGCGGCCGAGCGGCACGTCATGCGAGCGCAGCGCATCGAGAATGTCCGTCAGGTTGTGCGGGCTCGCTTCGCACGAAAACGTGAGCTGTCCCGCCGTTGCCGAAAGGTCCAGAACGTGCGGCAGGCTTGCGACGGCACCGAGCGCCGCACTCGGAACCTCGCCGACCTCGATTACAATCTTCTCGCCCATCTGAATCATGCGCTTGAGCTCGTCGTTAGTGCCCTGCGCCAGCACGCGGCCGCCGTCCATGATCATGATGCGGCTGCAGATCTGCTCGACTTCCTCCATGTAATGGCTGGTATACACCACCGTGGCGCCCTCGTCGCGCAGGCGGCAGATGCCCTCCAGGATGGCGTTGCGGCTTTGCGGGTCGACCGCCACCGTGGGTTCGTCAAAAAAGATGAGCTCGGGCTTGTGCGCGATGCCGCAGGCAATGTTGAGACGACGCGCCAGGCCGCCCGAGAGCTTGCCAGGGCGGAACTTGGTAAAGTCGCCCAGGCCGACAAAGTCGATCGCCTCGTCCACCAGCGCGCGGCGGCGCTTGCGGTCGTTGACGTAGAGACTGCAGAAATAGTCGATGTTCTCGCGCACGGTGAGCTCGTCGAACACCGCCACCTGCTGCGGCACCACACCGATGCGGCGCTTGAGATCGTAGCGGGCGGGCGTCATGCGCTCGCCGAACAGCTCGATGGTGCCCTTGTCGTAGGCGAGCAGCTGCAGGATGCAGTTGATGGACGTGGTCTTGCCCGAGCCGTTGGGGCCCAGCAGGCCAAAGATCTCGCCGGGGGCGATACTCAGGTTAAAGTGGTCGAGCGCAATAAGGTCGTCGTAGCGCTTAACGAGGTTTTCGACGTGGACGATGTCTGTCATGAGGCGGCCCTTCTGTTGCTTGTGGCCCGGTATGATTGCATCATCGCAGGAGCTGACGGCGCGCACCAGTGAGCTTTGTCACGAGTGCGGGGCGGTCGCGTAGCCTGCTGACGCGACCGCCCCGCCGCGTGGGAGGAATGTCACGGTTGCTTTGAGTGGCGCCTCCCCCGTGCGCGGCATCGCGTACAATACCCGTATGAACAGGCTATTCGACAAATCGATCGTGCTGGCGTGCTGCATCGCAGCCGCCACGGGCCTTGCTGTGGATGCTCGCCTGGTCGCGGCGTTTTGCCTTGGCGTTGTCATCGCCGCACTGGCCGAGGTCGCGCAGGGAGAACGCGCCCGTCGCGCCAGCGAGGCCGGCAGCTACGCCTACGTCATCGCGGCTGTCTTCGTGCCGCCGTTTGTGCCGTTCGCACCTCTCGCCCTCTATGACATCGCGCGACGCGTGCGCCGTGAACGCATCTGGCCCGCGCTGGCAATTGGCTCCATGTTTGCCTGCGCACTTGCCACGGACCTTCGCTGCGGCGCGCTCACCACCCGAACGCTGTTGCTAACCGCCATCCTTTCGGTCGCCGCCACGTTGCTGTCGCTGCGCACCGCGCAGCTGGAGCGCGAACAGGAACGCATGCGTCGCACCCGCGACAAGCTGCAAGAGCGCGCCCTGGCACTCGAGGCACGCAACCGCGACCTCGCCGACCGCCAAGACTACGAAGTCGAGCTCGCGACGCTCGCCGAACGCGCCCGCATCGCGCGCGAAATCCACGATAACGTGGGCCACCAGCTCACGCGCGCTTCGCTTCAAACCGAAGCCCTGCGCGTGGTCCATGCCAACGAGCCCGGCGTTGCCGCCGATTTCGCCGACGTCAAATACACCGTTGACGAGGCGCTCCAGCTCGTGCGCGCCAGCGTCCACGCGCTCAACGACAATGCGACCAACCTCTCCGTGCAGCTCGAACGCATCGTTGAAGGCGCGCGCTCGGACAGCGGTCCGCAGATTGGGCTTGAGGTTTTGGCCGAGCATGCGCCCGCCAACGTCGCCAACTGCTTTGCGGCGGTGCTGCGCGAGGCGCTTTCCAACGCCATGCGCCACGCCCATGCCAAAACCATTACCGTGCGGTGCATGGAGCATCCGTCGTTTTACCAGCTCATCGTTACCGATGATGGCGCAGACGCGACCCCGGCGAGCAGCAGCAACGTCGCAGAAGGCATGGGGCTCGTCTCCATGCGCGAGCGCGTCGAGGCGCTTGGCGGAACCTTCACCGCCGGTCTGCGCGCCGGCGCCCCCGGCTGGCGCGTGTTTGCCACCGTCCCCAAACAGCAAGGAGATGACGCCCGATGAGGCTCATAGTTGTCGACGACGACCGCTTGGTAGTCGATTCGCTCAAGATTATCCTGGGCGCCCAGCCGC
>DBFVGT010000035.1:0-26011 GCA_048524725.1 Collinsella sp.
GGCGAGGGCCACACGGCCTATTACTGGGACGAGCTCGCCCGCATCACGGTCCCCGCGACCGCGTACCGAAACATCGGCGGCGGGCAGTGGCGCACCTACAAGTGCGAAGCGTGGCTCGACGCGGACGAGGCGAACGCGGCGACGGCATCCGAAATTGATGTCTCTGGGCGCTCGTGCTCGCGAGCACGAGCTGGCAGCGCAGTAAAGCTAGCCATGGATACGGTGCGTTACATCCGCTGGAGCGAGGTCGTCTCGGACGGCGTGGTGGGCGTCAGGAGGAAGTAAGTAAAGGGGCCAGAGATATTATCTCTGGCCCCTTATCGTTTTAATGGGTTGATTAGTGCCCTTAAGGGCGATTGCCGTCTTGCGGAATGCGTCCATCAGCACCATCGCCGACAATCGGATCGAGAGCGCCGAAATACCCGAGGATGTCTTCTTCGATGTCCTCCTCAACCACAAGCGTGGACTCATACTCACGGCGGATATCATCGTTTTTGAGGAGGGTCTGCTTGAGCTTGGGAGCCTCCTCGTTGACGACATCCCATACGATATCGTAATCGACATTAGCGTAGACATGCACAATGATGTTTCGCATTCCCCTAATTTGCTGCCATTCGATATCGGGAAAATACCGGCGGCACGTCTCGGGACTGATTTTGGAGACGAGTTCGCCTATTTGCGAAACCGAAATGAGAAAAGAGTCCCTAATGTAGGGGCTGTGTTGCCATAGGCTCTCATCGACATCGAAATAGTCGAGCTTCCCTGCAATATCATCGCATCTAAGCAGCATTTGATGGAATATCTCGATTTCTGGCTCTGTCATATATGAGTCTCCCTTCCGTTTTGAGGTTGTATACGAACCTGTCCGTGGCGCCCTTCAGCTTCACCGTGACATCGACATCCCTTCCGAGCGCCGAGGCAAGTGAGTCGAGCAAGGACAGGTAGTCTGAGGATGCGCAGGTCGAATCGAGGCCGAGGAAAAAATCAACGTCGGACGCATCTGTCTGCTCACCTCGCGAGAACGAGCCAAATAGAACCGCTTTGACCACGCATGGGTAGTCGGAAAACACTGCTCGGGCGCGGCTTGCGGCATCCGCAAGCGTATTCACGGGGATTGATGGGTTCTCGCAATCTTCAACAAGATATTTCAAGGTGGCACCTCCCTTGGTACTATCAGGGTATCAGTTCTATTCTACTTGTTCCCCAACCGTAGGCGGCGAATAGCAGATTTCCGTAGTAATCCTCGTATGCGTTAAACTGTTCCATAGAGAACCACACCATCTCGGTCTACGTCGCATGCGAACTCGTTTCCGGCTTTCAGACCGGCTCTGAACTCATCGACGTTCAGGACGAGAAAGTCCAAGTCGCGAGCGAGTCCCCATAGCTCCCCATCGGCTGCAAGCGAGTATTCCTTAAGCTCACATCCCTCAAGGGCGGAAAGACAGAGAATGTCGTAGTCGCT
Organism: Collinsella sp.; assembly: GCA_048524725.1. GTDB lineage: Bacteria > Actinomycetota > Coriobacteriia > Coriobacteriales > Coriobacteriaceae > Collinsella. The sequence goes on from DBFVGT010000035.1 coordinate 1,463, forward strand.
ATATTCATCGGCTTCGCCGCGAGCCCGAGAGCCGTAGGCGATGATGACGATCGGCTCACCAGCGCGCAGGATTCCTTCGATGATGAAGTCGATATCTTCCTGCGAAATCTGAAGGGTGTTTCGCGCCTCTTCAAGTGTTCTCATACTCTATAGCTCCCTACTGTAGATGATGCGTCCTTCTCTATTCAGGTTCTCGATGAAACCGCTCTGGGCTCCGCAGAGAGTCGCCAGCATGTCTACGTCCCGTCCAAGCCTCTCGGCCAAGTCGAGGCCGATGCCGACGACTTCGAAGGCCTTCTTGCTGTCGACCTGGAGAAGCAGGTCGACGTCGGAGGAGCCCGTCTGCTCGCCGCGTACGAAAGAGCCGAACATGGCAGCTTGCTTCACCGAAGGATGGGAGCCGAGTACTTGGCGGACGATTTCCTTGGCCTCGGCGTAGTCCTGAACAGGGGGCGCAGGATTATCGGAATCTTCAACGAGATATTTCAGGGCGGTACCTCATTAAACGGTGGACGTGACAGCATCCTTCGCTGAATCCTATGAAATCACGGCCTGACATAGGCGGCAAATTGGCGGAGCTCGTCATCGTCCATATCGTCGAAGTGCAGCAGCTCCGCCAACGCAGCCCTCTGTTCCATCAGGTACCTGCAGCTCGGAGACTTGGAAATTGTCTCTAAGATGGTCTCGGGAGCAAGAGACGGGAAATCCATGCCTCTGGGGGCAACAAGGGAGATAGGGCCATTCGCTTCAAAATTCTCGGGCGCATGAAGACGGATATCGAAGCCATCGATGGATAACTTGGAAACACCCGCATCCCCTAGACCCCGCAAGACGAGAAAGTCCAACCCGTACGGAACTGCATTACTGTCGATTCCAAGGGCGACGAGCGCGGCCTCGTGGATCGCGACCAAATCGCTTTTATCGATCATCAGTTTCTTGCAAAGGCTCGCCATTATCTCGTTCAGGTGTTCCTTGGTCATTTCGATTCGGGTGAACGACTTTTCGAAGGATTCCCGCTTTCGCTTGAGCTGCTTTCGAAGCCTGTCGATGTTGATGCTTTCAGGTCGCTTGATTTGGTTCCGCTCACAAGCCCATGGATAAAGGTACGTAGCAACATAATCTACACCCCTCCTTGATTCGGTCATCTTACTTGTTGACCCAACCCCAGACGGCTTCGTGGTGGATGGTCTCGGTCCATGCTTCCTGATCGGTTACGGTGACGGTGACCTCCTCATACTTGGGCAGGCATCCGTACTGGAGTCCGTTATCCCAACAATACTCAGAGCAAGCATCTTCGTTATCAAAGAGGGTGCCATCCGTTGCGCGGTATTGGACGCCAACCTTTTTCTTCTGGGTCTCGGTGTGGGTGACGGCGGGGTGGTAGATCTGCTCGTCCCAAGCGGGGGTTACGATTGCCCAGACCTTCTCGGACTCAGCGGGCTTGGAGGGTATGGAGCTGCCGGATCCCGAGCTGCTGCCGGAGTTGCCGGAGTTGTCGGGCTTGGATGCGGGCTTGTCGGTCTTGTTCGAGCCGGAGGGCTTGGAATCGCCCTTGTTCGAGCTCGAGCCAGAGCCCGAGGACGGCTTCGAGTCATTCTTGTTGGAGCTGGAACTGGAGCCGGAGGGCTTGGATGCGGGCTTGGGATCGCCCTTGCCGGATGAGCCGTTTGCCGCGCCGGCCTGCTGGACGGTGGAGCTGCTGGGTTTGGATACGGGTGCGCTGACCGTGCTGGCGTTCGGGTTCTCGCGCTTGGCCTCGATGAGTTTCTTGGCGGCGGCACGCTCCTCCTCGGGGAGATTTTCGATTGCCGCGTCCACTGCCGCATCGTCGGTCATGTCGACCTTGGTGAGGCTCACCTTGACCGAGGCTCCCTTGCCCTCGACGACGAAATCAACCGCGTCCGGCACCAGCCAGGTGGTCTTGCCGTCCTTGGCGGTGGGGATAGAGGTGACGTTCAGGGCGTAGGCACCCTTCGGTAGGTCGACGGAAGCCTCCTTGCCCGGCTTGATATCCCCCTTGACGGCGGACTCGCCGTCGGCATCGACGATCTCGTAGGAGAACTCGCCGTCCCCCTCGCTCCAGCCGTCGGCCGTAAGCGTCACGGATGCGGGATAGGTCTTGGAGTCCTTCTTGCCGACGATGGATGCGACGGGTGCGTTGTCGGGGATGTTCACGGCCTCGTGGTTCAGCGATAGGCCGATGCCGAGTGCCGCGACGATGGCGAGCGCTACGCCGCCTGCTACGAGCTTGCGCTTCAGGCCACTCGGACGCCTGGGTGTCTGGGAGTCATCGGCGGTAGCGTCCAGGTCGGGTGCCACGGCATCTTCCAGGTCTTTGGCAAGCGGAAGCTCGGTGGTGACATCTGCGGCGATGGGGTTATCGGGGGTATCCATGAGTTGGGTTTCCTCGTTATCGGCGTTGAGATTGTCGGAGCTGTCGGGGTTGATGTTCTCGGGATTCATGTCGGTGTTCATGGCAGTTTCCAATCTGGTCTAGATATCAAGTGATTATAGGCTTCTGCGGGGACAGGGCTTAGATGATGGCCATGTCGTGGCTGATCGGGCTGTACTGGTAATGGGGCAGGAAGTACTTGAGCGGCAGGCAGCGGCCGTAGGCCAAGCGGTACGACAGAGCCGCACGCTTGTAGTGGCGGACGATGAATGCGTGGTCCTCCTTCAGACGTTCGACGCGAGCCTTGATGACCTCGTCCTTCAGGAACAGCTCTTGCGGCATCTGGATCATCTCGTAGTGGTCGAGGGAGGCATATTTGTAAGGCTTTCCGGCAAGACGGGTCGCACCCGCCAAGGTCTCGACTGCGCTGATGTAGGCATGCTTCTCCGTGATGAACGCGAAGCCGTGTCCGTCAGGCGAGGAGACGGGACAGCATTTAATCGTCTTGGTCATGCGCTCCTTGCGCGACAAATCGGATTTCTTCATCCAGACGGTGGGCATGTGGAGGTCGTTGCCGTCTTCGCCGTAGAGTTTCACGAGAATCTCGCGGCGGTACATCACGCGGTTCACCATGATGCAGAAATCCTCGATCTTCTTGGGCATGTGGCGGCGCCCATGCCTGTAGGCGTACTTGATGGAGCTACGGTCGAAGCGCCACCAAGCATTCGGGTTTGTCTTCGCGTTCCATACATTGAATGCGCGGAAGTGCAGCATCCGCTTGCAGACCATGAAGTAGATATAGGCGAACAGAAGGATGCCGGCCACGTTATAGGGGTCGGAGAGGAAGAGGGTGATGGCTTGCATGGGGCACTCCTTGAAGTCAGCAGCCGCGCGGTCGCTCTGCGCTGGACGCCGCCTCGGTCGCTACCTCGGCGATGCTGTCCAGACTGGGCTGTGCGTGACGTTTCGTATACGGGGAATCATAACCCTGGGGATAGGCGGTGTCGAAGAGATCTGCGTAGGCATCGAGCGGATTCTCAACTTTCTGCCCGTTGTTGGCCATCCTGTCGATCTCGGAACGAAGGGTGTCCATGATGGCTTTCTCGCGGACGAGTTCCAAGGAGAGTGTCACGTAGCCCTCCTTCAGCCCCTTGCCGTACATGGCGAAGGTGATCCTGTAGAACCGATTCTGGAGCGCCTCACGCTCGTCATCGGTGGTCATGGAAAACTGGACATCCGAGGACTGCATCGGCAGCACGCTAAAGCGTAGGTAGTCCCCCGTGTTGTAGCCGCGTCCGTTCAGGCGCGTTATCGCCTTGAGGCGACCATCCATCAAAGGGGCCACGAACTGTTCGCGCATATTGACCGTATGCAGCCGGATTTTCGGCTTATTGAAATCTGACATTGTCAATCTCCTGTCCGATGCGTCTTGGGGAAACGCATCTATCTATCGATTACGACTCTTATGATAACAAAAGTATATCACCCCGTCAATATGGATAAGGATTATCGGCCGGCCGTTTGGCTTCTTTCGTCCCGTCCGGCTCGATTGCGCGTTCGGTAGATACCTTGATAAATAGATTTGCGATATTAGGGAGGCATCATGCCGAAATACGATAGCCAGAACACCACTCCGCTCGGCGGATTCGACTTTCTGAAGAAACTCGGATTGGGCCGCGTGAAGAGAATCGATCCGGTTGATTCCGATCTGCAGCCCGTGCAGAAGGAGCAAGTCATCGGCACCGTCTCGAAAGACCGAAAGGATAAGATCGAGAAGACAGTCATCAATATCCCCTACTCGAGCGTCATCTCCTCCACGGCTGCGGTGCGTCGAGACGGGACGCCCGTGACGAGCCGATATGGGCAGGAGATGTCGCGAATCGTGATCCGCCTGCCGCGCAAGATGGAGCTGGATGGCTACAGCATGGACGGGCTTCGGGTCGAGATCATCAATCCCGACAAGTACCTCGAACGTGCGAAGAAGACGGGTATCCTCCAGGCCTCCTTCAACGACTCGCGACCCTTGAAGCTCAGCGGCTTCAAGGACGGTCGCGCCATCGAGCTGACCGTGGGACAGGATAAAATCGGGGAATTCGTCTCAAACCTCGAGAAATGCTGCGAAGAGCTCATCAACATCCCGAAGGGCAAGGATGCAAAGACATTTGATAGAGATGCCGCTGTGCCGGCGATCTCGGCGAGTCGGAAACCTGAAAAGCTGGCGGTCGCGACCGCATCGGGTGCGAACCGGGCCGATGAGAAGAAGACTGATCTGGGCAAGACACCCTTTAACGGGCAATATCTCGGAACCAGGAAGATCGATAAGGATGTCACGTTCGACAATCCGAAGGTCATCATCCCGTACGGCAACATCGTCGACAGCGAGACTATGACCGATAAGGACGGTAAGACGAAAACCAATCAATACGGTCAGGTGCTCAATTCGGTTACCTTCTCGGTGCCTAAGGGCGTCGCGGTCGATGGCTACGGTCTCGGCGGCTTTACCGCCAAGGTGGTCGTAGTAGACAAATATCTCGACCGCGCCGCGGATGAGGGTTCTCTCCAAATTATGTTCAATGGAAGGTATGACTTGAAGCTGTCCCGTGAAGATGGCGGTAAGAATACCTATGTGACCATCGGACGAGACAAGATCGGGGAGTTTGCCAAAGCGCTCCGTGAGAAGTCGAACACCGCGCACGAGGACAATGAGAATAATAAGAATAATGAGAAAAAGGAAGAATCTCTTGATGAGATGATGGGCGGCAAGAACGAAGAGGCCTCCCTCATGGCGGCAGGTGCCGCTACAAGGGAGGCTACAGATAGAGAAACTGCCGACAGGTAGTGCGTTTTATCTAACGGTTCAGGGATGGATAGACTTTTTCAAGTTTGGCGATGAGCCCCTTCACGGCTTCAATCGCAGCCGCCGGCGTTGCGTAGACCGACCAGATACCGGAGAGGAACACGGCTCGCTCGGTCGCGAGGTCGAAGGCGGCCTGCTCCTGCTCCGTCTCCATCTCGATGCCGTCGGGGCATGAAATGGAGAACGCCACGGCAACCTCCTGATTGGCGGGACCCGTGCAAGTCGGCATGATGCGTACGACCAGCGTACGCATCGTCTCGCGGTCGAGCGATGCGCTGGCGAGATAGTCCTCGTCTGACAGGTTGGGACCCAGTACGCCGTCCAGTTCGTCCTCGATAAGCGTGACCGCCTTGTCCCTTTGCAGCTTCTGGTCAAGAATCCCATCGGAATACTTTTTGGCGGCATCCATCGAGTCGAACCGCTGGGCGAACAGCTCGCAGGCGGTGTCGCCCTCGAGGATTCCCAGTTCGAATGAGCCGTCTTCCGCCTGCTCGATGCGGGCGACCAGGGAGCAATCGTCGGCTGTGCGGTAGGGCACAATCCCGTCATCAATCCAATTGCCATCGTTCATGTCCGATTCCTTTCGCTTCAGCCCCAGCAGCCAGTCCGCTGAGACATCCAATTCCTTACAGATCTTGTACAGGACGACCGTTCCCGGCAGGCGCTTTCCCTTCACGTAGTGCGAGACGCTCGCCTGCGTCGCCTCAATCCTTCTGCCCAGCTCGCGCTGAGAGATGCCTTTGGCCGTCAAGGCGCGTTTCAAGCGCCTGTGCAGCCGGTTGGGTTCAATTTCGACCATTAGCTACTCCAAAGAACCTCCTGAGCCTCGCCCAGAAGCGCCGTCATGGCATCCTCCTCCGACTTGTACCCATCGACGAACTGTTTCATCGGACCGGCGTTCCAGTAGCCCGATTGCGTCGATGAGCGGATATACGGACGCCACACAACGGAACCATCTTCCCGATTTTCCCTCTCGATGAAACCGGTGGTTACCCGCTCGGCTTTACCCGTGAACTTGAAAACCATGTGCCCATAGATGGTTCTAGTCGGTTCAACTAGGACCACTCGGGAACAACGCGGCGTATTCTTTTGAATCATCATGTATCTCCTTTATATCTTTAAGGGCCGTTTGGCCTGCTCGAGGTAGGCAACGAGACTCCAAGGCTCTTTCATTGCCGCCGTTTGACAGCGCTCCTGACATTTCGCCCATTCCTCGTTATTCATGAGTGCGATACCGACCTGCTCGCCTCGTTTCGTGAGAAACATCAGGTAGCCATCGGTTACCACTTTGCGGGGAACCTCGCAGATGCGGGCTTTCCTCTTGTTGTTCGTCCCGTACATCAGCTGAGACGACAACACCGACCACTCCCCTGCCCCATGTCGGCGCATGCCCTTTGGTCCGTCATAGAGCCTATCCTCGGCGAGGAATACGACGCGGTCGCCTAACGCTACTCCGAAGCCCTCGCCATCCTTCCGCTCTTCCCAGCCCTCTCCTAGGCGCACGGTCAGCTTGTCTGCGAATAGCCAGAGGTGGGAATCCACGGGACACCATCTGTGCTGCTGTTCGTTGTAAACCTTTACGAACGACATCATGATCCGGTCGATGGGGGCATCCGGGTCATCGGTGGCGAAGCGGACATCGGTGGCGATGCCGCTCAAGATATGGGCCTTCACCTTAATCGCCCCGTCGGAAAAATAGCTCGTGCCGTTGTCTATCGCATCGCGCGTGCTTTCCGATTTAATCCGCAGGTTCTGAAGCGCGATGTTGCGCAGCGCCCACTGATACGCGAGAGCCTCGCGCGGTTTGAGAATCGGACGGTCGAGAAATGCAAAGCCCTCGTCGATGGTCTGTGATTGGGCATCTGATTCAAGGCAGCGCCCGACAATCTTGTTCGATGCGCGCTTGGCCTTTTTCCTACTCATCGCTGGTCTCCTTTCTGGGTCCCACCTCGTAAAATTTCGTGCTCGTGGGGACGAAGAGCATGTCGATCTCGCCTGTGGGGCCGCTGCGGTTTTTCGCGACCGACAGGATGACCTGCCTTGAACCCGATTTCTCGTCTTGAATCTCGTCCGGGTCGCGCGACAGGAATAGAACCGTATCCGCGTCCTGCTCGATGGATCCCGATTCGCGAAGATCCGACAGGCGTGGCAGGCCTGGGTGGGATTCGGCCTGGCGGCTCAACTGTGCCAGCGTGACAACGGGAACGCCCAGTTCCTTAGCGAACACTTTCATGCGGCGGCTTATCTCGCCGACCTCGACTGCACGGTTTTGGAATCTGGCACCATCGGATGCGGACGAGATGAGCTGGAGATAGTCGATTACAATCAGCCCGCGCTCGGCTCCTCGCATCATGCGGGCAGCGGTTGCACGGATATCCCCTATTGTCACACTCGCCTTGTCCTCGATCTCGATGCCATTGCCGGGGATGTCGCAGCAGGCCGCCGCAATCGCGTCCCATGAAGCCTTGGGAATGGTTCCCATGCGGAAATGGGAAATCGAGACGCCTGATTCAGCGCAGATGATTCTCTGAGCAAGTTCCTTGCCTGACATCTCGAGCGAGAAAATGCCGACCTTCACGCCCTGGCGGGCGGCATTCAGCGCGAGGGTGAGGGCAAAAGAGGTCTTGCCGACGGCAGGCCTCGCGCCGACTACGATGAGCTGCCCTGCTCGCAGTCCTGCCAGCATCTCGTCCAGGGTTGCAAAGCCCGTGTTCACGACGGTGGAGTCCAAGGGGACGCTATCGAGGTCTCTGACCTCGTCCACAGCTGCGGTGAGAAACGATGAGATGTGCCGATAGGGGCGCATATCGCGGCGTTCGGCCACCCGTGCGATCGAGCCCTCGACCTTCGAGACGAATGCCTTCATATCGGTCGGGGTTCCGTAGGCCTCGGCCTCGATCTCGTTCATCGCCATCACGAGCGCCCTGCGCCTCGAGACATCGATCAGCTCGTCGTAGGCGGTCTGCCAGGACAGCAGGGGCATGTCAGATTCGAACATTCGCTCGACGGCCTGCTCTCCGCCCGCGGTATCCAACTCACGGTTGGATCTCAGGTAGTCGAGCAGGGATACGTCGTCAATCGGGTAGTTCGCCTCGTGCATGGCGCGGATGGCGCGGAACAGCGCACGATGGTCAGATTTGACGAAATCATCCTCGAGCAGCATCGGGAGAACGTCCTCGCGAACGTCCTTCGAACGCATGCAGGCTGTCAGGACAATCGTCTCCTGCTGCGGGGCAATGATGGAGCTTGCCGTTTGGGCTTTAGTTTCTTCGGTTTCAGTCGGCATGACGCGCACCATTTTGGAAACGGGATGCACGCGAACCGTTTAGATTCTGGGGCATGTTGTCATCTTCCTGCTCTACAAGGCGCTTGGGGTACGCCTTGGTCGATATTAAGTATAACAGAAAGATAACGCGCCGTTAATCCAAAAAAGGAATAACGGCGCACCGAAAGGAGGTCATGGCTATTGTAATACAAAAAAGGCGCTTTCGGTGAAAGCGCCTGGGGATTTTGATTTTGGAATTGCGATTTGAAAAAGGAGATCACCTCCCAGTTGGCGTTCAAAACCAACCGGGAGGATATACTCCGCGAGTGATTCATCCTACGGGACGAATCCTCTTACCCAAACAGAGTACCATTCATTGGGGTGCTAGATCCCCGTCCGTTCGGTGGTTCCCATAATAGGCGGGATTCCACATATGCGTAATGGGAATCTAGGATTCATAAAGTGGCGACAATTGGCGGAGCTTGAAGGATTTCGACGCTATTCCTCAAAACTGAAAAATATTCGGTTTTGAGGAATAGCGATGTTTGGGGGCGGCGCATGAGCGCCGGAGGAGGAGAAGGAAAAGGAGGATGAGAATAATAAGAATAAGAAGGAGGAGAACATGAGGGTGATGGATGGGAAAGGCTCTGCCCTGCCCTGCTGGGTACGTTCGGTAGCGTGGCTCTCAAGGCGGACAAAAGAAAGCCCGCGCGGGGTCTTTCACGCCAGCTTTGATGTCGCCGTCTCGGTAATAGCCGTGGGCGCTGTCGAGAATCTTCGAGCAGACCTAATCCGTCAGCCTGTCCTCGAGACCGTATCCGACCTCAAGCCTATCCTGGTGGGTGCTTTTCACGAACGTGTAGAGTACGCCGTTGTCCTTTTTGGAGTCACCCGCGCCGATGCGCTGAGCCTGCTCAATCGAATAGTCCTCGATAGTCTGACCTAACGGCAGGTTGTCGATAGTCACTACGTATAGCTGTGCACCATCTGCTTGGCTCTCCAACGTCTCGTTTAGTTGCGTCAGGGTATCGGCAACGGAGTAGTCAAGGACATCGGCTCCATCATAGACATAGGGTGAATCGGGCGTGAAAGACGGCTGGCTCGCAGACCTTGCCGCAATAGATGACCACGCCGCAGCGGCGAGGATAATCGCCACGAAAGCAATCAGAAATGCTTCCCAATGCCCGCGGAAAAAAGAGGACCTGCGATTCGGAAATTCATCGCCCTCCGAGTACGTCCAGACTTTGATCTCCACTTCCCTACCTCGCATCCTTCAGCAGAGTCAGGGTGTCGGTGGAATCAATGGTTTGCAGGTTCAATTTAGCTGCGTACCAAGGCGCCGATTCGGTCGAGACGATGTAATAGTCGAAATCGCCTAACGCGAGGTAGGACAGCTTTGCTTTCTTGGATTGCATGCCGTCCACGTAGTCACGGTATGGGGAGACGACTCCCGCCGTACCCTTATCGTCCCAGAGCTCAGGTCGCAGGTCGAAAGGAACTTTCAACCCTTTCCATTCCAGGTAGTTGTAGATGACGGGATCATCGGCATAAATAACGGGGTCGTAGATGCCGCTTTTGACAATCTCCCTCACAAGGGAACCTGCCGAGCGTTCGGAGGCCTGCCAGCAGGACTGTCCTCCATTCGCGACACAGACGCAGCAGTTCGCAACAAGCGGGCCGATTGCGGCAAGGAGGGCAATCAAGGCAGCAGTTTTTGCCGCGTGATGCGATTTAGATACGGAAGGGTCTTCGGTTCCCGTCAGCAGGCTCGCGAAGGCGAGGGCGGATGCAACCGAGAAGATCCAGACGTTTCGCCAATGGAGCATCGTCGCGACCAAGGCGGCGATGAGGATGGCCAGCAGCGGGACATCGATCCGCTTGCGCCCGATGGCGGCGGCAAGTGCTGTGGGAATGAAGCCGACCGCGAAGAAGACAACGCAGAAGCCGTTCGTCGCCTCGAAGGCGGGCTTCATCTCCGATATCACATTTGCGTAAGATGCAGCACCCATCGAGTCGATCACGTAGCGGACACCGTCGACGCCGTACGGGTTCACGAAGGCGGCGAGAAGCATCGCAGGCAGGGCGATGGTTAACGGGAAGATCTCGGCCAGCATCTCATCGGGGGTGGTGGTTTTGAAATCGGATAGGTCGCGGGGAAGAAGGAAGCAGCCGGCGAGGAAGACATCTAGGAGCCACATGGCCGACTGCATGTTCACATGCAGCACCGTGATCGCGGGCAGGGCGATGAGATAGCGCCAGTCACCGGTACGCTGCCAGCGGGTGCAGGCGCCGACGGTCAGCGCCATGCATGCCATCGACCATGCGGTAGGACGGACGGATATATAGATTCCCGTCCCGAAAAAGGCTAGGCCGATGCAGAACAGCAGGCGGGGCAAAGTCAGGCGTTTGTCGCCGAATCCCTGGATTGCAAAGGCCAGCGCGAGGGCAACGATGGCGGCGAGGAGGACCTGATAGAGTATCGTGCCGGCATATCCTGCCAGGGTATACGAACCGTAGAGCAGCACATCATGGAGCCACTGCTGGACGACAATCGGCCTGTAGGACGCCAGTGACCAAGGGTTGGTGTACGGGATGCCGTTCTCGACGATTTGCTTTCCCGTTGCGAGCAGAAACCAGCCATCGGAGTCATACGATCCGTTTCCCTGCATGAGAAAGCCTGCAGTGGACATGACGCAGGCAAGCAGAATGAGGAACAGGCGGTCGCGCTTCCCGTCTTGCACGAAAGGCAGCAGGAAGACACGCAGAACGGGGATGCGGAACGGCAGGGCGAGCTGGGTGTCACGTTCAGTCGGCATTCTGCTCCTCCTCGAGTGGCATTCTGACAATCTGCACGCCCGAGCCGCGCCGACAGCGGATAGACGAGCCATCCTCGAAGCGGACTATCGGGGCGCGGCCGGTCGCGGTCGATTCGATTTCGATTGAGTTGACGTAGAGCTTCGCCCCATCGGGGAGGCGCAGCTTCATGTCTGGGACAATCACGATTCCATCGTCGGTCTGGGGCAGCTCAATCAACCCGCGGTCAACGGCTTCCAGAAGCGTCGAGGCGGTCTTTGCGTTCGCCTTCGCCTCGGAGTCCTCGTAGTAGTACTGGCTGCGAAGCTCTCCGTAAGCCGCGAGAAAATCATCGACTGCTTCCTCGAGCTCCGTCGTGTCAATCTGCCTGCGAAGCCGAGAGATTGCCTCGCTTACCTTGACCGCCGCCTTCATCGAGACCACCTCGACCAAGCGCTCATCTGGTTTTCCGTCTGGGTGTCGTTACACTTCCGCAAACCTGTCATCTCCTGTCAGAACGTGCGGAGAGACGGTCCGAGTCATACCGAGTCAGTCAAGCGTAATCAAATTGGAATAGATAGCCGTGCCTCGCACGGTCGGGCGGTATATTCGTCTCTCCTGTTTCATGGCGCTTGGGGTTACGCCAACACACACAAAATATCATGAATCCGACGGTCGTGGCAAATGTCAGACATCGAACAGAGAGTCCTCATCGTCATCGAATCCGTCATCGTCTTCGTCCACGGCGAAATGCTTTCCGAGGGATGGGTTGGCGGGAGAATCGGAAGGGTCGGGATTTTCCGGCTCGGGAGAATAGTTGGACTCTCCCCCATCATCCGATTCGATGAGTTCCGCGCCGACCGCCTCCACGCTGTTTATCGACTCCTCCAGCTGTATTTCCTTGTATGCATCGATTGGGTAGCCGATCAGGTCACAAAGCTCCTCTTCGGTCATCTGAGGGTGAGCCTTCTTCATATACTTGTAAACAGACACTGCTTGGCGATTCATTGAGCTAACGTTGCTGTCCGTATAGGAGAGAACTCGTTGAGCCTCGAACCTGGCGCCGTTGATAAGCCAATCACCAGAACCCTGCCGCCAAAGGACATCCACTGTTCCGTTTGCACGCTGTACGATGATGCGGGAAATCTGTTTGATGCCTTCGCGGGAGCAGAGGAGCACGGAGGTCCCCAAGCGCCTCGATGCAGAGGTGAGGCTGACGGGGTCCCCTTTCGAATCCGTGAGACCTGGAATATCGACGCGCTGGCCCTGGGGTGTTGCGTCATACCAATAGAAATCAAGTCTTAGGCCAACTTTGTCTACGAGGTCGAGCCGTAAGTCGAGCTCGGTCATGACGTTTCGGGCTGTCTTATCGCCCGCACTCATGGCATTGGTGGCGGTGAAGGCACTCGTGTCGAATTCCTTCATACGGCCGTTCTTGTACTCGATAGCAATTATCATGCCCACTCCTTAGTGATGTTTGGTTTTCTGAATCTCGGTCGCATCTTCCTGATGCTGAGAAATGCCGGTATTGGAAGAAGTGCCCGTCGGATTGTTTGCAGCGAGACCGCCATGGCCCTTCTCATCGCGAATGTCCGCCATTGCCTCGAGAATCTCGTCCTCGGTCATCTTCTTGCGTCGGCCATCGCCTGCTGAGGAAGTCTTTGGGTATTCTATGCCAAGTGAGTTAGCCAACGAGGAAGGGTACTCAACGTTAGAAACATGGCTCATTTGCTTGCGCGGGGCGGAATCATTCTTCGCGATAGCCGATTTCAAGCGGTTCATGAGTTCCGTACCTTCTCGCGTACACGGCATAGCAGCCTTGGCGATCGCAAGTGCCGCGGAGCGCTCATCTTCGGTCATCCAGCGTTCGCGGCCCGGCAGGTTGTGTGCTCGTTGACGACGATCACCGTATTTCTCGGCCATCGTCTGCTCTATCGATTCCGCAGTATATTGCCTACCGAGCGTTAAGCCCTTGACCTTCCTAGAGATGGGGTCGCTCGGATGATGGTAGACGAGGTCACCGTCTCGGTTGTAGTTGATTTGAACACCAAGTTCGTTCAACTTTGTTGCGAAGTCAACAGGGTCCTTGGATATTCGCATCGCGACGTCCACACGATCGCGAATGTCGTCCTTCCATGTCCAGCCTTCACGAGTCTCAATCTGTCTCTCCGCCATGGTATCGGAGTCACCAAATCCGCGCGGAACGACCAAACGCATCATACGTCCGTCATCGGTTGTCATAGTGGTGTACGAAAGTCCGGCGATCTCGTTGGATTTGGTCGGGTCGGCTTTGCCGACCTTCAGACGCAGACTGGAAGATTCGCTACCCGTATATGTCTCGGGAATCATCTTCTCAACTGAATAGGTCTCTTCCATTTTCTCTTGCATGGCATCGCCGTAGTCCTTGATTTGAGCGCCTCTCGCTTCATTAGCGAGAACCCTGTCGAGTGCCGCCATTGCACGATCGAGTCTCTTACCGCGGGAGACTTGCAGACCCTTGGCATCCATCTCGGCCTGGGTGTAGGACTTGCCATCGGTAGCGAATGCGTGCCACCCGCGCTCGAGTGACATTGTCTGTAAGTCAGCTCGCATTGCTTGGACAACTTTGGTCGTGAGCAAACCGGAGATGCGGCGCTTGGTCTCGAGTTCGGTATTGTTGATGACTATGTGGGCGTGGAGGATGCCCTGCTTGCCTTGGACCCCGCGAGCTTTATTGTCATCGTGATAGGCAATCGCTACCTCGAAGCGACCGATTCCCTCCCCTTCCGGGCCGCGCGAATCGAACCATTTGGATGCCCACTCATTCACGAAATCGCGGAAGTCGTCGAGTTCTACGCCGTTATCCTTTTCGTCGAGCGAGATGATCATGTGCTCGTAAGTACGAACCTTGGTGTCCTTTTTGACCGGAACGTTGTTTCCGAAAATCTCGCGGGTTCGGTCCATCACTTTCGCCCAGTCGCGGCCCTTCCAGTCGCGATCGGTGAGGTTCAGGAAATCCTTGTCCAGGGCGCGGTCGTTCTTGAATAGATAGTAGCGAATCCATTTGACTGAGCTATGACCGGAGAGGGGCTTCATATAGGTCATGAGTTGCCCCCGTCCTCAAATTGGTCGAGTCGGAGTGTGGCGTGTTTTTTGCCGCGAACTCGTCGGCGGCGCTCGGGTTCGGTTTTATTGACAGGGGCCTCGGTTTGAACCAAGCCGATGGCAGTCAGGTTGACGGACGGTTTAGCGGACAGGGCCTCGACATCGGATGCGAGAGTCTTGAGGCGCTCATAGATCGCCTTGTTCTGCTTTGAGAGGCGCTCATAGAGCTCAACAATCTCCGTTCGCTCATCCTGCGAGAGGGCGCGATGGTTGCCGTACTTCTTGATGATGCGATTCAGGGCACGGACTGCCTGGTTGTAGTTGACGCCGATGGCGCGGACCTCGTTGGAGATTGATTCGAGCATGCTGTCGGTAATGGCTTGGATTGCCAAACTATTCGTTTGGCTGTCGGGCTGTATGAGGGCGAGGTCTGGGCCGAGCGGACGGGTGAGCGATTCGGAGCCCGGTGTGGCATGGCGGATGGATGTAAGGTCGAGCGTGACAGGGAGCGCGATGAGCGTGCGGAGGTAGTCGCTGCGACTCGCGTTGAGGGCATCAGCTCGGGAGTCGAGGGCGGTCAGGTCTGCGGTCGGGAGGCGGACCGTGATGCGGCGGGTGGCGGGTTGTGAGGCGTTTGGAGGCGGCAAAATGTCGGACAGGCAGGCCGTAGGCATTTCGTGTGACTGGCTGGGCTGCGCTTGGGTCGACATGGAGGTCGGCGTTTGGGGCTGCAAAATGTCAGACATTTGGGATGCGTCGGGGCTATTGCCTGACAAATTGGGTGTGGCGGTCTGGGATTCATTTTCATCTGTCGAAATGTCTGACATTTCGTATCTCCTTAACTACGGCCGATGGTGAGCTTCGCGAGCAGGCCGTCCGTCAAGCGGATCAAAATGTCTGACAGCCTGTCTGACATTTCGCTTGACGGGAGCGAGCGGAGCGACGCGATTACAGGCCGCTAGCGGCCCCAGCTGCGGCTTTGCCGCAGGTTCAATGTCTGACATTCCTAATGTCTGACGTTGAACGAAGCTGGCGTGCAAAATGGCCTTATGGGTAGTTTGGGGCACGTTTTTAGGTGGGCTCAGGTGTTGCCGCTGCGGCATCCACAATTGGCAAGGCCCTTTTGCACCTGCCGCCTGACCGCAGGGCAGGCGGCCGCGCCGCGGGGTGATCGGCCCCTGCTTGGGGCAATTTCTGCTATTCCGTGGCGTGTGGTCGGGACGTTGGGAAATGTCTGACAGGCTGCTATTGATTGCCTAGGTAATGTCTGACAACCCCACAGCCGAGGAGCGTAAATGTCTGACAGGACATAAGGTTCGTGATGAATGTCCGACAATGAAACAGATGGGGAACAGGGCTAGCAAAGAAGTTACGGGCGATGAAAGTAGGTGTGTTCTGAAGATGCGCTTGGCAGGAAACCACAGTGATCTGCAATTCGGATCAGGTAGCGCACTCCCCTATTTGGTGAGCGGTTCAGTAGTCTGGGATCGAGTTCTGATGTGTGTGCGGCAATTAGTAAGTTATATACGGGTTCCGATTTGAACAAGGGCGGGATTAGTTCGACAACAAACTATTTGTAAGGTTGATTGGGTTCTAGCAATAAGATCTGAACGCTGATTTGGTTGTTGTTCGGGAGTGAAATCGATATTTGCAAATGTATTTGTATTAACTTGGAAAGTCGGTAAATGGGTTCCGTGCAACGCAAAACGATGGTGCGAGCGCTTCGTGTTTGATGATTGTTTGCAAAAGGAAAGCCAGTTCTTTCAATTTAGAAACGTAAATTGACTGCGTATTATTGAAAGGCGGGTAGTTGAATTAGAAAAGCAAAGCGCCTCGCGTACCGATTGATGCACGCCGTAAATTAAAAACTGGTTGCAGTTCTGAGACTGAAAACGTTATTCGATATAAAGGAAATCAAGAACTGCCGGAAGTTTTATTGCACAGCAATATGGGGGATTCAAGTCGTTTGCGAAGCTATTTTCGCCTTTGGATAAATAGAGTAAGAACAAATAGTGATACTGCGGAGTGCCATTCAAGGCACTCCGCTTGGTTTGCAAATTGCTTTAAATCGCACGCAGGATAGTACCCGTAACCATAAATTACAAACTGGAATCAGCGTGCGTAAAGGACGGAAGTAATTGCTGAAGAAAATAAAGGAGCGGTAGAAACATGTGGACATGGGTGAGCTGATAGGTTTTCGTTCTCGCTTCTGCGTGTGAATCAGGCATTAGCTTCTGCCAAATTTGATGGGATACAATGGCAACCCTAACGAGCGGGTAGATAGATTCCGTTTGATTCCTAAAAAGCAAACGGGCAAAAATACGCAGAATACAATCCCAAATAAGCCGCGCAATTCAAATGCATCGGCATTTCGGCGGAATTTTAAGAATATGAATAATAGCAAACAGTGATACCGCGGAGTGCCATTCAAGGCACTCCGCATGCCTTTCAATTAGTCTCTAGTTGCTATTTGGTTGGTTTCTGGACTGCAATTTAGAACTGAAATTCGGTCTGCCCTATAAGAATCTCAGCACTGCTAAATACATGTTCGCGGTTGTTTTGAAGCAAAAGCAGTGCATCGGCAATTGAAAATCTATAAGACGGTGAGTTGAAATCAGATAGCAAAGGAAATCTAAATCATCGTCTGAAAGCCTGTGACAAAGCTCGACCTATTTATGAATGAAACTAACGGCAACAAAAATGTCGCACCTCTGTCGCAGTAATGTCGCACCCCTACTACGAGATTAGAAAAAAATATCGGCCCCGATCATAGTCCTGCCAGGCTCTTGTGCAACGAGCGGATGAACATCAAATCAGCTATCAAGACTGCTTTTGAAGAAAGAAATTGGGTCAATCCAAAATGAATTGACCCAATAATATGAGGCTGGAGATATATAAGGAGCGAGGGTACGGATAATCCTAAAGGAAGAACTGATCGTCCTTTTCTTCCTTTTCAGGCTGTTCTTCAAGCTCGAAATCAACCTTCCAATCGCCGCGAACGACGCGGACGATAATCAAGCCGATCGTAAACGCTACGATAACGAATACGTAGATCGCCTCGAACATAAACAGCTTTTGGAATAGATAGACGGCTGCAAGCGCTTCTGCCTTTGCCGCCGAAGCCATCCATTCATGCTTGATAACCTCAAAGAAGATGATAGATGCAATCGAGAAGACAATCGATCCGATCGATACGCCACTGAGAAGTTTGCAAAGAATACTCGTGCGTATCGCGGCTGAAATATCTTCGACCAGCTTCTCAAGTTTTGCATGGATGCTGTCAATGAGCTGCTTTCGTTTATCAGCTCGCCGCTGCTTCTTTTTGAGGGCGTTCTCCTCTTTAATCTGCTTTGCCTCGAGTCGTTTGGCCTTTCTTTTCTCAATTGCCTCGGCTCGGAGCTTCTCCTCGTTGCGCTTGTGTTCAGCTTCGATTCGATCGATTATTTCGCAATATTCATCATGTGAGATGATCTTTAGGTCGCTTGTGCCTGGGTGCTGCAATCCAGGGCGACAATCTGCGCAGGCCTTACCGCAGGAAAAGAGTTTCGTTCGGGAACAGCCACACTCACAGCGTTTGCATGGAGAATAGAGTCCGTCGCAGTTACGGTTCTCGAGTTCGGTTTCGACAATCGCCTTTAAATCCAAATCAACCAGTTTCTTGCGCTTCATCTGTTGCTACTCCGCCTTGCCGTGGTCGATGCAGTATGGGGCGATTCGATAGCCGTTGGGCGCCTCTTTTGTTCCGACCCTGTCTTTGTATTTGAAGAGGAGGACACGATGACCGACCAGGTCACGTTCCCAAATCTTCTTTACCGCGCTCTTATGGTTGGAATCAACGCGCTCGGAACGGATCCTCTCCTCCTTTTCTCCGTTGTCCGCTTGGAACTTAATCAGGTAACGCTTCGAAGATTCCTCGAACTCAATCGAGTTAATCGTTGCCGCGATTCGTACCGAACGGCCAATCATGGACGGCAACGAGCGATCGGCCGTGAGACGTTCCAGCTTTAGCATTTCCTGGGCAACGGCGAGCTCTAGGTTGTCGCCCCTCCTGCCGCTCAAGAGCAAGGCGAAATACGCCATACGAATGGTTGCCGGGTCGAATTGGGTATCGTTATCCATCTGTCCTCCTAATGTGGGAATTAGTTCTTACATCTTGGGACAGACTGAATATATCCAGCGTGATTTGCCGCTGAGGCAATCTCACGAGCGAACCGAGGACGATTGAGGGACGATCCGGCACTGTTTTCAGTGCTTTTGGCAGGGGTCGGGCAACGACCGATCGCATTGTCGCGTCTAGGAAATAGCTAGAATGGCTATAATCAGAATAGACTATCGTATATCTGAAAGAGGTATCCAGTGCTTGAACGAATCGGTTCGTCCGACGCTATTCGCTATATGGTGCAGGATTGCGGTATGACACTGCAGGATGCATCGATTAAAACCGGCAAGCAGAAAGGCAGTCTGTCAACGCGACTGCACAACAATACGCGATTCACCATCGATGAGTTTGTAAAGATCTGCGATGCGTGCGGCTGGCAGCTCGTACTTAAACGCGGAAACAAACAGTTCGACCTGCGTGGGATTGACGAGAACAAACAGCGGACCGATGTGAAAAAGTAGCGCTCTGATCAGCTTTCGTCGCGTTTCTTCCAGTAATTGCATCGGTTCGAATGGGCGGTCTCGAACTCATGGCCGTCCCTGCGGTGGCATATGTACTCAACTTTCGTATCTTCGGGACGGTGCAAATCGTCCCGAACGTTTCCGTTGCAAGTGCAATAGAGGCAGTCCGCGCATTTTCGTTTGGCATTTTCGGCTTGTTCCAAGGAGCGCCATTCTGCCCTGATCATTTCATCGCTTATGGTCATTGATAGGTCACTTTCCATTCATCATCCAATAGAAGCGATGCCACGGCATGCTTCGCGCTGGGTCTAGCCATTGGGTTGCAACTGTTTCAGCCCGCAGGACGGTCTTAGACGTATGCGAAATCAACAACGGTCTTGCCATCGGCCATGAGTTTCTTGGAGGCCGCGAGGGCTGCAAGGTTATCGATACGTTCCCGTTTCGAAAGGGTCCCGAGACGGGTCATGGGATGATACGGCATCGGATTGGGCTTGCTTTTGAGAAGCTCCGCGGTTCGGATCTCAATCGTGTCGGCGTAATCCTCCAGGAAGTCCCATGCCTCGTCTACCGGCAGCATCGTGTCGCGCTTGGGGTTCTTCCAGTCTTTTACCGAGCGACCTGTAATGCCCAGCCCCATTGCAATCTCTGACGTCGGCACTCCCAAGATATCTGCCCAGGCGGAAAACTCGGCCTTCGGATCGAGGTCGGGAAAATCGTCCAAGTGCTGCTCGATCCATTCATCATCGCGGCACGCATAGACAAATGAGCACTCTATATCCTTAGCCTCAAGTTGGTCGGCAACGAGATGACTCGCTAGATTGTAGAGGCCCATCGGTTCGGTCTCGGGCAGATCCTCGTCGCGATACCAGCGAAGGATATGTCGGCCGAACTTCTCGGCAGACTCATTCGCCTCGTTCAGGCAATGCATTGTAAGGTTTCCGAGCTTCTCGGTTTGGTCGTAGACCCAATCAAAGGCGTCCTTGACCGGAACGCAATCGAGCTCGGGGTCGAGCCATTTGCGCACGCTCGACACGCGAACATCGATGCCTCGTGCGAGGTCTTCGGGCTTGAGCCACAAGTTATCGAGCTGGGCCTGCATTGAACATTTGAAGTCGAACATAATCGTCCCTTCCTGTAGCGGGGTCGCATGACTCATTGCAGTCATGCATTTTGTCTAATTCTATCAGTACGATAGCGAACCAACTCCACCCAAATCGGCGCTAATTTTCCTATGGCCATATATAGGAAATGGATGGGGAGGGCATCACCCTCCCCTATTTGGTGTCGGTCGCTATGCGCAGGATGCGATACGGTCGCCTTGACCGAAGCCGTAACCGTCCTGCCTGCCGGCATCCTCGATTGAGTGATCGGCGGAGACGGTAATGGGGCGGGGCTTCATCTTTTTGCAGTTCAGTTCGTCATTCATGTAGCGGTTGACGCTCTCGGGCACCACAATCGCCAAGGCCATGGTCTCGTCTTGCTCGAGCTGCTCGCGGTAGGAGTTTTCGAGGCCCTCGATGAAGCCGAGGCAATAGCTATTCTTTACACCCGCGCGGCGCCCAATCTTGGTTCCATCCTGCTCGAAACGTTTGTCGCAGAACTTCTTGAAACACGTCTCAATCGCATGCTTGGTGGCGCGGAAACAACCGGCCGCGACCGTGGCGTCCTGGCTTTCACCGACGAAAACGAAACGGGTGCCGGTCACGTTGCGACGGCCGCTCCAATAGTCATATGCGCCATGGCTCGTCTGCATGTAGTAACGGCAACGGTAGTTCTTCGCGATAACGTAAGCGAGGACCTTGACCCACTCCGGCACGCGCTTGCCGAGGTCTTCGGCAGATTCGTTGACCTCGGGGGCATCGTCGTTGAGGTCGATATCGTCGATGGTCATGTTGTTCGCGGCAAGGAGGCGCTGGAGGGCAAGGGATGCCGCCCTGGCTTCGCCCTCGGAAGTCGCGCCGTCAATCATGGCGAGAATCTTCTTGAGCTTGGAATCGATAGGGTTCATGGGGCATCTCCCTTCGGGCGTGCGAAACGCCTTTCGTTTCGCTTGTTGGGATATAGTATAGTTGAAAACGAGCGGGGATACAAGAGCTGTCTAAGACAAATGACTTTAGAAAGCTCGGCCAACTTAATGTTGGCGTAAGGATCCCAATCGCCATTATCGACCTTTCGGAGGAGAAGCCTCTCAAGCCGGTTTTGGGCCCGCGCTTGCACTTCGCGCCGATTGTATCCATAGACCTCGCAAAGACCCCCAACGATATCGAGGACCTCCCGCCTCTCGGTCGCACGTCTCTCGGAATCGGGAAGCATCGCATAGTCCAGTTCAATCCCGTAGAGTTCATCGCCTAGGAGCTTTATCAGGGCATTTTTCTTGAGGATAACCATCTGTTTAGCGGCACCTTTCCCCTTGTATCGTCCAATTCAAAAATGATTGAGCGTATCGGCATGAAGGGGCACTGCCCGACATAGAGCAGTCCCCCTTCCGACTTAAGTTCTAATAAAGGTCGGCCGCGCGGAATTGAGATTCAGCGAGCCAATAGCCGGCCGTGTGGCCGAGGTTCTCGGCGGCCTGCTTGGCGATTTCCATGGCACCCCGCTTTGCCGCCTTGCAAGCAACCTGATCGCCTGCATCGGCAGCTAGCCAGCTATCGGCGATACAGTTTGCAATCTTCTCGATGTAGTCCTGTTTGTTCATCAGTCGTTTCTCCTTACGGGTTTGCGGAGCGCCGTTCGTTCCGCTTGTCGGCATATAGTATAGTTCATGACGGGCGGGGTTTCAAGATCGATTGGGGAAAGCTGGGAAATGATACGGAATAAACGGCTTTGGGAGCCGCCCTTTCCGTTCTGTTACGCTTGGTCTGCCAAGGAGGATAGTACGGTAGTTAAATCCTCCCCTTTCAGCTCTCTTTTGGCTATCGAGCGGAAGTCCTCGGTATAGTCGGGGTCGTTCCCGCTGCGCCAGTCCTCCGGCATCTCCTGCCAGGTACTCTCATATTCATCTGACGTGCAATCGTCTATGTAGAAATAGAAACCGTTCGTGTCTTTCAACGCACACATTGTCTTATCGAGATCTGCGTCCTCAGACATATCCAAATCAAAGAACCATGTCCTGGTCTCGGTGTACATCACGGTCTTCTTCATTATCGGTTCCTCTCAAGGGGCTGGAAACTTATGTGATCGCTATCGAACTAATGCAATTCCATTAGTTCGGTTCATGCTGCCGTTCATGCCGTGACCGCATATGCGAGGCGGTCACGGGCAGAGGGGCATCGGATAAGCCGATGCCCCTTTCTCTCGATATCGGAGGAATACCACTTCCTCAGCGCTCTCTATTCCCTGTCGGGATTATTTCGCTCGAAGCGGTGGAAAGCCTGAAAGACGGGGCTTTCCCCGTCTACGTCAGCTGTGCGCCCATCAGCAAGGGCAGCTGCGAGCTCCCTGACCCCATCAATGAGTTGATTTGCAGTCGAAACGCCGTATATGTCGTAACTCGAGAGGCAGTTCCATATCTCGAAGCGCTTATGCCATGGCATCGACGTGGTTTGACCATCAACGAGCACTACAGCTTCGGATGCGATTTGCTCGCCGAAATCTTCGGCGGCAAAGGCGAGAAATGCGTCTCGCGTATCCGATACGAAATCCTCAGCTGTATAGGTCGACGTCACGGAATAATTGGACTCAACAATACCGGTCTTGCTGTCTTTCGTTTCGGTAAGGATGCCAAACTCAAGCTCTGGGGCGGCTATATCCTCGAGACCGCGTCGGTTGCAGAATACGACTTCGTGTCGGTAGATGGTCTCCGCCAGGAGCTGGTACCCGCGAAGTTCTCTCCTCGCAAAGTTCAGGCTCGAGCGAAACTCGCCGCTTCCAAAAGCCCCGCTAACCTCCTTCTCGCCGATAAATACTGTCGCCAAATAGCTCTTTGTAGCCATGTTGAGCCCCTTCTACTAAGGCCTGCGAAACGCCTATCGTTGCGCTAGTTGCATATGTCAAAAGGCAGGCAATCTTTCGACCACCTGCCTTTTGGTTCCTACTGGTCTCGACGCTGGGCCATGAATTCGATATCCTCGACGACCACCTCGAGCTTGGTACGGTGCTGTCCCTCCTTCTCCCACTGGGTGAAGCGGAGCTTGCCCTCGACGGCAATCTTATCGCCTTTCTGCATGTGCTTGGAGACAGCCTCGGCGCGGGTTCCGAACATGGAGCAATCGACGAAATTGGGGTAATCCTCCCACTCGCCGGTCTGCGCGTTGCGACGGCGGTCGTTGACGGCGAGGCCGATCGAGAGGACGGGGGTACCGCCTGCGGTAGCGCGGAGCTCGGGGTCACGGGTGAGGTTGCCGGAAAGCAGAACGCGATTGATAGACATGGTGTTTGTTCCTTCCACTAGGGTCTACGGGATGCCTTTCATCCCGCTTGCTGACATATAGTATAGTTGGTAGTTGAGCTGGGTGCAAGATCAAATCGAGAAAAGTTCGAAAAAGTTTTGGGAGTAATCGAATAGAACTCAAGGGTTCAAGGTTGTGTATCTAACGGAAGAGGGCGAGCGTTACCGATCGCCCTCTAGACTATCTATGCAGTCCTCGTGTATCCCACCTATCCAATCACAACGCACTTGGGAACACGGTAATAAGCGCAGTCCTCGTCGGTAAGCACGCCGACAAGATCGGCAAAGGATGTGTATCCATCGTTTTTCTCCGAGTCATTCGGTATGAAAACACGGGGAACATAAATCATATTGCCCTCCGCGTCAGTTGACAATCCCACAGGCATCCTCGCGATAGACTTGTCGATAGAAATCAGTTCGTTCAGCCTGGACATCAGCTCGCGCACCGTCATGGGACGGATCAGGCCGTCGTCCACCCTGGTCACGTACCTGGAAATATCGTTCATGTTGGACATTTGAAGTTCCTTCCTCTGGGGCTTACGGGACGCCGTTCGTCCCGCTTGTTGACATATAGCATAGTTGAATATGGATAGAGATGCAAGATCAACAGGGAAAATAGGATGAAAAGGGCATCGGATAGATCGATGCCCTTTTGTTGGGACTAATTGCCAAACAGATCGCGGTAGCTTTCGTCGTTCCACTCGGCGATAGGGTCATCGCAGCTGTCATCGAGCTCGACCTCAGTTTCGAGCGAATACTCGCCGCAGTTCTCGAAGTCATTCCAGAAGGCATCGCTCTCGATGATCCGGCCCAAACGCTCCAGGGCATCGTTCTCGTCCTTGCCTTCGACGACGACCAGACCTTCACGATGCTCGGTGACCTTGATGGTGAAGTTTTTCATGGGGTATCTCCCTTCGGGTTTGCGGGGTGCCTTTCATCCCGCTTATTGACATATATTATAGTTTAGTATGGAGTGGAGCGCAAGATCTATTTGGAAATACTTTCGGATAATATCGCGACCTTACGGTCGCTATCGTCTGGGAAAAAGGCATGGAAATAGCGGCTTCGGGAGCCGCTATCATGGGAAAATGGCACGGAAAAGGGCGACCTTGCGGCCGCCCTTTATTCGATGCTAAGTTACTCAAGAC
>DBFVGT010000036.1:0-5502 GCA_048524725.1 Collinsella sp.
TGGCCGGTCGAAAGGATACCCTCGAGCTCAATGCCCACGCGCTCGCGCGCCACAGCATCGAGCAGCGGCGCGCACTCGGCAAGCGCCTGTTTAGTCTTAGGCTCGATCATAAAATCCAGACGGCAGGCAAAACGCACCGCGCGCAGCATGCGAAGCGCGTCCTCGTTAAAGCGGCGCTTAGGATCACCGACGGCGCGAATCAGCTTGCGGTCTAGGTCGCCCTGGCCATCGTAGCGGTCGACAAGGCCGCGCTCGGGATGCCAGGCCATAGCGTTAACGGTAAAGTCACGACGCGCCAGATCTTCCTCAAGCGACGCCGCACGCTCCACACTCTGGGGATGGCGGCCGTCGGTGTAAAAGCCGTCTAGGCGGTAGGTGGTGACCTCAATGCGCTCATCATCGCAAATAGCCGTGATGCCGCCAAA
Organism: Collinsella sp.; assembly: GCA_048524725.1. GTDB lineage: Bacteria > Actinomycetota > Coriobacteriia > Coriobacteriales > Coriobacteriaceae > Collinsella. The sequence continues at coordinate 426 of DBFVGT010000036.1, forward strand.
TTTTATGCCCGACTCAACCACGGCAATATCAGCCGCTTCGAGCGCCTCTTTGGACTCCTGCCACAGGCCGCTGCAGCACATGTCAACATCGTGGCTGGGGCGTCCCATCAGGGCATCACGTACCCAACCGCCCACGTACCAAGCCTCAAGACCTGCTGCCTCAAGCGCACGCAGGACACGGATAGAGGCATCGGTCGGCTGCGTACCGTTGAGCGAAACATTGCACATGCCTATGGCCTCCTGCGACTATCAAATTGGCTATCGATTGCGTCTGCAAGAAGTCTAGCAAGAAACAGCCTCCACTGCACACGCAAGTCCGATAAACAAAAACGCATCCGTCCTGGTCTAAGACGGATGCGAAATAATTGAACTATTCAGGCAAGGTGCCGGAACTAGCAAACCTGACGGATTGCAATACCCTTCTGATACTCATCGACCTTGGCAAAATCGCCCAGACCCGGGCACTCGACCACGTTGGCGCCGGTGGCCATCGAGAGGCGCAGGGCATCCTCGACGCGCTCGGGGGAGTCGTGCCACACGGACAGGAAGGCGGCCAGCGAGGAGTCGCCCGCGCAGACGGTCGACAGCAGCTTGACGTCGAAAGTGCGGTTGGCAAACCAGATGTGCTCGCCGTTGGAGAAGTACGCGCCGTCGCCGCCGAGCGTCAGCAGTACATTCTTAGCGCCCTTGGCGTGCAGCTCGGCCATGGCGCCCTTGACGGACTCGTCGTCGCCACCGCTCACCTTAATGCCAAAGATGTCGAGCAGCTCGTCGTCGTTAGGCTTAATGAGCAACGGCTCCATAGCAATGAGGTCGGCCAACTGATGGCTCGAAATATCGAGCACGAACTCGGCGCCCTTTGCCTTAACGCGGCGAAGCACCTCGGCCAGGAAGCCCTCAGAGGTGTTGGGGGGCAGCGAGCCGCTAATGACCAGGCAGGTCATGTCGTCAAGTGAATCGATGAGCTCAAACATCTCCTGCTCGTTGGCAGCGTTGATGGCGGCACCGGCATTGACCATGTTGTACTCGGTGTCGGGACCGGCGTTGAGGAACACGTTGACACGCGTGATGCCGTCAGTCCATACGGGCTTGACGGGCACGCCAAGGGCCTCGGCGCCCTTAACGATAAACTCTCCCGAGAAGCCAGCGAAGAAGCCCAGGATCGTGGTGTCGACGCCGTAGTGGTCGAGCGTAAAAGAGACGTTGAGACCCTTGCCGTTGGGGGTGTAGACAGCGTTACGGGTGCGAGTGACGGTGTTGGCGGACAGGCCATCGCAGGAGATGTTGTAGTCAATAGCGGGATTTGCAGTGAGCGTATAAATCATGAATGTTCCTTTCACGAAGCAACGTGTTAATGAAAGTATATTCCACACATCGGTAAAAGGCTAGGACAACTCGGTAAACGGTGTGGAAGCGATGAAGTACGGCAGAACATGTCTCCCCCATGGCAGAACAAAAAAGGCGCCCCGGTCGAAACCGGGACGCCGTATGCGCACGAGTTTGTCGCGTTTCGCTTACTTACGATCGAGCTTGCGGACAGCAACGCGCTTGCTGTACTCGTCGACGTGACCAAAGTCGCCGATGCCGACGGACTCAGCAACATTGGCGCCGGTGGCCATAGCGAGCTTCATGGCCTCCTCGACGTTGTCGCGATCCCTGTACCACTTGTGCAGGAACGCAGCGAGGGTGCAGTCGCCGGCGCAGACGGAAGAGACAAGCTTGATGTTGAACTCACGCTTGGCATACCAGATGTCCTCGCCGTTGGAGAAGTAAGCGTCACCGCGGCTACCACGGGTGAGCAGCACGTTCTGGACGCCGGCCTCGTGAGCCAGCTTCATGGCGACGCGGACCTCGTCGTCGGTGTCGACCGGCACGCCGAAGATAGCCTTCATCTCGTGATGGTTCGGCTTAATGAGCAGCGGCTTCTTGTGAGCGAGCTCCTTGAGCTTGTCGGAGGACAGGTCCAGGACGACGTCGGCGCCACGGGCCTGAGCGTGCTCCATGACCTGAGCCAGGAAGTCGGGCGTAGCTTTGGGAGGCACGGAGCCGGAGACGATCAGGCACTCAAGGTCGCCCGCGGTGTCCAGGATGTTGTAGAGCTCCTCCTGGTGCTGCGGCGTGATCGGAGCACCAGGGTTCAGGATGCCGTACTCGTGCTGGCCATCGTTGACGTAGGTGTTGATGCGCGTGATACCGTCGGTCCAGACCGGGCGGCAGAGGCAACCCAGGTTCATGACCTCCTCGACGATGAACTTGCCCGTGAAGCCGGCGAAGAAACCGAGCGCGACGGTGTCGACGCCCATCTTCTTAAAGGCGAAGGACACGTCGAGGCCCTTGCCGTTAGCCGTGTAGCTGGCCGAGCCGGTGCGAACGTTCTCGTCGGGCTCGAGCGGAGAGCTCGAAACCGTCATGTCGACAGCCGGGTTAGCGGTTAGCGTGTAGAACATTTACAGTACCCCCTGTATATGTGAGGGCCGCATGGCCGGCCCATTCCAACCACGCGGTTACCTCTGATACCAAATTAGCGAGCTGCGGACTCGAGCAGTGCCTTGACCTCGGCAGCGGTGTTGCAGGCGAGCGCCTTCTCGGCGAGCTCGTCGCACTCGGCCTTGGTCCACTGGCTGATGGTCTTGCGGGCGCGCAGGATGGACGGAGCGCTCATCGAGAACTCCTCCAGGCCCCAGCTGATCAGCAGCGGCTCGAGCAACGGATCGGCAGCGGCCTCGCCGCACATACCAACCATGATGCCGGCCTTCACGCCGCTCTCGATGATGTTCTTGAGCGAGCGGAGCACGGCGGGATAGTAAACCTGGTACAGGTTGGAGATGGTGTCGTTGCCACGGTCGGCGCACATGGTGTAGCCGATCAGGTCGTTGGTGCCGATGGAGAAGAAGTCGGCGACCCCGGCCAGGCGGTCAGCGAGCAGCGAGGCTGCAGGCGTCTCGACCATGATGCCGACCTCGATGTTCTCGTTGAACTTGCGACCCTCTTCGGTCAGCTCGGTCTTGCACTGCTCGACGAGCTCCTTGACAGCCAAGACTTCCTCGACGCAGGTGACGAGCGGGATCATAATCTTGACGTCACCGAAGGCGCTGGCGCGCAGCAGGGCGCGGAGCTGGACCTTGTACTGGTCGGGGTTGGCCAGGCAGTAACGCACGGCGCGGAAGCCCATGAAGGGGTTCTCTTCCTTGACCATGTGCAGGTACGGAATCTCCTTGTCGCCACCCACATCGAGCGTGCGGATGATGACCGGAGCGCCCTTGAGCGCGCTGGCGACCTTACGGTAGGCGTTGAACTGCTCCTCCTCGGAAGGAAGCTCAGCAGAATCCATGAACAGGAACTCGGAACGGAACAGGCCGATAGCCTCGGCATCGTGATCGAGCGCGTTGGGCACGTCATCGGGGTTGCCGATGTTGCAGGCAATAATCTTCTTGATGCCGTCGGCAGTCACGGACGGCTTGCCGCGGAAGGCCTCGAGAGCCGCCTTCTCGGCAGCGAAAGCCTCGGCCTTGGCAGTGTAAGCGGCGAGCGTCTCCTCATCGGGATCGGCCTCGACGATACCCTTGCCACCGTCGACGACAACGGTCATGCCGTTACGCAGTGCGGTGCAGCTGTTGGAAACCGAAAGGACAGCCGGGATCTCGAGGGCGCGCGCAATGATTGCGGAGTGCGACGTGCGACCACCAGTCTCGGTGACGATACCGGCAACGTGGGCCTTATCGATCGTGGCGGTCATGGACGGCGTGAGGTCGTGCACGACAACGACGGTGTTCTCGGGCAGGACGGAAAGGTCGACGACCTCCTTGCCCAGCAGCTCGGCCAGAATACCGGTGCGGATGTCGGCGATGTCGGCCGCGCGCAGACGGAACATCTCATCGTCCATGGACAGGAACATGTTCTCGAACATAGTCGAGGTGTCCATGAGCGCCTGCTCGGCGCAGGTGCCGCCGTCAATGGCGGCGTTGATGGCGTCGGTCATGCCCGGATCCTGAGCCAGGACAATGTGTCCGCTCATGATCTCGGCCTCGGCCTCGCCCACCGTCTCCTTCATGTGGTCGGCCTGAGCCTGGGTCTTCTCGCAGAAGACCGAAAGAGCGGTCTGATAGCGCTCCTTCTCTGCTGCCGAATCAGCAACCTCGTGCGGCTCAAACGTCAAGTCGGGATCGACGGCGACCATGACGGTGCCGATACCGATGCCCTCGGAAGCGTTGACTCCCTGATACATTCCCATTCCTCTCTCCGTGTCATGTGATAAAGCGTTTTGCCATATCCATGACAAAAGAGCGCAGCTACCTTAAGACAGGTCACTGCGCCCCCAAATATGAACTTAGTTGTTCAACATGCGACCCGTTTGAGTTCTACTCGCCAAGACCGCTCTTGATGAGCTCGATGGCAGCAGCCAGAGCCTCGGCCTCGTCGGCGCCGTCGCACTTGACCTCGACCTCGGTGCCGCAGGGGATACCAGCAGCCATGAGGGCCATCGGGGACTTGCCGTTGACCTCCTTCTCGGGGGTGACGACCGTCACGTCACAGGCGTACTTGCCCATGGTGGAGGCGAACAGACCAGCCGGACGCATGTGCAGACCCTGAGGATTAACGAGGGTAGCCTTCTCAGAAACCATAGTTGACTCCTTTTTTGTGTTTAACCCCTGTCATGCATGTGGCAGGAGTCAGATTCACGACGTTGTTTATATTAACTCACATCAAACGGTTTTTCATTGTGTTTCGCACGAATTGTTGGACAGATGTCGTTCGCCTTGATTATCGACTTTATCCGAACACCTCCCACATTCATCCGTACATGTACGGATGAATGTGGGAACCCGATACCCTGAGGGCCGGATTGGCCGGCCCCGGGAGATCGGAGGACGGCATGTCCGGAAAGAAGAAAAGGGGCTCCGCAAGGGCGGTCCCGAGGGCCTACGGAAGGCTCACGAGGCACGAGCGGGACACGGTCCAGAGGATGCTGGAGCGCAGGGCGTCGTGCAGGGAGATCGCGAGGGAGCTGGGCAGGTCGCCCTCGACGGTGAGCGCCGAGGTGGCGTCGCACAGGTTCGTGACGGCGCCGAAGGCCAGG
>DBFVGT010000037.1:0-7455 GCA_048524725.1 Collinsella sp.
ATCCCGCGCGAGGGGATTGGGGTGGCCTCGCGCGGGTAAGCAAGCGCGTCCGCACGGTGGGGAGGGGTCGGGCGCGGTAGCTCCTATTGAGGAAGCTCGATTTCGGCTTCCGACGGGATGCGGAAGTAGGTCTCGGTCCAGTCGGTGAGTTTGTGCTCGAGCTCGCGGGTGATGGCGCCGTCGAGCATGCGCCAGGTCCAGTTGCCGCCCAGCGTGGCAGGGGTGTTGATGCGCGCCTCGTTGCCCAAGTTGAGCAGGTCCTGCATGGTGTAGATGCACGTGTCGCTCACGCTGGCTGCGATGGTTCGGTTGAGCGCGTCGGCGATGGGTTCGCCGGCCTGCTGATGGGTGTACAGGGCTGTCTGCTCGCGCTGACGCGGGGTAGCCGTTCCTTCAAACCAGCCGCGTGCCGTCTCGTTGTCGTGAGTGCCCACGTAGGCGACGGTGTTGGCAATGTAGTTGTGCGGCAGGTAGTACGAGTTGGTGCCCTCAAAGGCAAACTGCAGGATCTTCATGCCGGGGAAGCCCGAGTTGTCGCGCATATCGATGACGCCGGGGGTGAGGAAGCCCAGGTCCTCGGCGATGATGGGCAGCGTGCCGAGCTTTTCCTCGAGTGTCTTGAAGAGCTTGAGGCCGGGACCCTGCGTCCACGAACCGTAGGACGAATCAGGCGAGGAGAACGGCACCTCCCAATAGGCCTCGAAGCCGCGGAAGTGATCCAGGCGGATGACGTCGTACATGTCGAGGGCGGCGCGAATGCGGCCCTCCCACCAGGAGAAGCCGTCGGCCTCCATGGCGTCCCAGTCGTAGATGGGGTTGCCCCAGTACTGGCCGGTGGCCGAGAACTGGTCGGGCGGCGTGCCGGCGACGCTCACGGGATTGCCGGCGGCGTCGATCTTAAAGAGCTCAGGTGTCGCCCACATCTCGACGGAGTCACGCGAGACATAGATGGGCAGGTCGCCGATGATGAGAATGTCGCGCTCGTTGGCATAGGCCTTGAGGCGGCTCCACTGGCGATCGAAGAAGTACTGCGTCATCTGGTGGTAGAGCATACGCGCCGGATGGTCGGCGCAGACCTTGGCGGAAGCCTCGCCGCGGGTGCGGAGCTCCGCGGGCCACTCCCAAAACGCCTTGAGACCGCACTCCTCTTTGACGGTCATGAACTCACAGTAGGGGATGAGCCAGTCCTCGTTGGCCTGGATAAAGTCATCGAAATCGGCCGGCTTGTCGGCAGCAAAGCGCTCGGCGGCGCGGTCGAGAATCTGACGGCGGCCGCCAAAGATGGCACCGTAGTCGACATTGCTGGGGTCGGATCCCAGATACACGCCATCGATATCGCGCTGCTCCAGATACCCTGCCTCGATAAGCTCGGCAAAGTCGATAAAGTTGGGGTTGCCTGCGCGGGCCGAGAACGACTGATAAGGCGAATCGCCATAGCTGGTCGTCGTAAGGGGCAGAATCTGCCAGTAATGTTGTTTGCACGAGGCGAGAAAATCGACGAAGTCGTAGGCATTCCAGCCAAAGCCGCCGATTCCGTATGGTCCGGGCAGAGATGAGACGGGCATGAGGACGCCGCTTGCACGCTCCATGAATGCGCTCACCAACCTTCTTGTTGTGGGGTCGGCCTGCCGATGGGTGTGCAGTCCGCCTCCGATGTTCTGATTCGATACGCCTATTGTAAAACATGTTGTTTAAACATGTACAGGCAAGATAAAAAAGTTGGTCGATTTTCGGCGAATGGTTACATGCCATGAAAAAGCCCCGACCTCACAACGTGAGATCGGGGCAAGAGCGGTATGTAGGTTTTTGCTACTCGGCGTCGGCGAAGCCGTTGGGGTTGTGGCTCTGCCAGTTCCAGCTATCGCGGCACATGTCTGCGATGTCGTACTGGGCCTTCCAGCCCATCATGCGCTCGGCCTTGGAGGCATCGCACCAGTTGGCAGCGATGTCGCCGGCGCGGCGCTCGCGGATCACGTAGGGCAGCTCCTTGCCACAAGCCTTGGAGAAGGCGGCGACGACCTCGAGTACCGAGGTGCCGGTGCCGGTGCCCAGGTTAAAGATCTCGACGCCGGTTTTGCCGTTCATCCAGTTAAGGGCGGCAACGTGACCAGAGGCCAGATCGCACACGTGGATGTAGTCGCGCACGCCGGTGCCGTCGGGGGTGGGGTAGTCGTTGCCAAAGACCTGAACGGCCTCGAGCTTGCCCACGGCGACCTGGGCGACATAGGGCACCAGGTTGTTGGGGATACCCTTGGGGTCCTCGCCGATCAGGCCCGACGGATGAGCGCCGATGGGGTTGAAGTAACGGAGCAGCACGACGTCCCACTCGGGGTCGGCGGTGTGGACGTCCATAAGGATCTGCTCGATCATCCACTTGGTCCAACCATAGGGGTTGGTCGCGGGCTTCTTAGGATCCTCCTCGGTGACGGGCGGGTTGTCCGGGTCGCCGTAGACGGTCGAGGAGCTCGAGAAGATGATGGACTTGCAGCCATGGTTGCGCATGACGTCGATGAGCACCAGGGTGTTCTCGATGTTGTTGTGGTAGTACTCGACGGGCTTGCTCACCGACTCGCCGACGGCCTTAAAGCCGGCAAAGTGGATGACGCGGTCGATCTGATGGGTATCGAAGATCTTGTTCATCGCATCGCGGTCGAGCACGTTGGCCTCGTAGAAGGTGAGGTTCTTGGCGGCCTCGTCGCCCACGATGGTCTTGACGCGGTCGACGGCGACGGCGCTGGAGTTGGAGAGATCATCGACGATGACGACCTGGTAGCCACCCTCGAGCAGCTGAACGACGGTGTGCGAGCCGATAAAGCCGGCGCCACCGGTAACGAGGACGCAGGTGTCTTTGGGGTCGAGTGCTTTGGACATGTAGTCTCCTATCGAATCAGGAACACTTCTTCAGGGGAGTATAGCGCAGACAGGGACGCCCAAATCGTGCACTGTAGGAAAAGCAGAGGATCATGCTAGCGTACTCATAGAAGAGCTTGCGTACGCACAACCTGATCTTTGGCGTTTGCTTACGAGCCGCCGACCTTGTAGTTTCCTGCCGTTCGTGGAAATCGTTGGGACGCGCCATATGTACGCTAATATGTATGAGTTGAGCGACATATAAATAAACATGTAACGGAGTACATATGTCACCAAACAGCGATTCCATCCTTTCCCAGGAGCTCTCGCGCCGCACTGCCCTCAAGGCCCTGTTCGGCGCCGCTTCTGCGGCAGTTCTTTTTGGCCTGCCCGCTCGCGCCCATGCGGCGGAGGCTTCCAAAGAAACCACCGATAAACTGAATGCCGCCCAGGCCCAGCTCGACGAGGTACAGGCCCAGCTCGACAGCATCGCAAATGAGTATGCGGCGCTGGCCAACAAGAATGCCCAGACCCTCAACGACATTGAGAATGTCCAGGGCAAGATTGACGACACACAGGCTCAGATCGATGAAAAGAAGGCCGAGCTCAAGAAGAAGCGTAACGACCTTTCCGATCGCGTGGCCGCCAGCTACAAGTCCGGCGGCACGAACATCCTGTCGCTGCTGCTGGCCTCTGGCTCGTTTGAGGAGCTCGTTGCCAACGCGCATTACGTTGAGAAGATCAACAAGAGCGACCGCGATGCCATCGAGGACATCCAGACGATTCAGGCCGAGCTCGACGCACAGAAGACCGAGCTCGAAGCACAAAAGGCTGACCTGGAGAAACTCAAGGATCAGCAGACGGCTCAGATGCAGGATATGCAGGCCAAGCAGCAAGAGGTCCAGACCGTGCTGAACGGTCTTTCCGACGACGTCAAGGAGCTCATGGCTCAGCGTGATTCCGAGATTCTCGCTGCCGCCCAGGCCGAGGAGGCCGCTAGGAAGGCCGCCGCTGCCGCGGCCGCCGCGAACAAGAACAATTCCTACTCGGGTGGTTCGAGCTCGGGCGGTGGATCGTATGCGCCCGGAACTCCGCAGCAGAATGCCGGCTCGGGCAAGCAGCAGGCCGTCGTCAACGCGTGCTACTCCACGCCTTCGCCGGGTCAGAACTGGTGCGCGGCGTGGGTTACCAATGTCTTCCGTAACGCCGGCGTTGGCTACTTTGGCGGCAACGCCTGCGACATGTTCAACGCCTGGTGCTATAGCTCCGACCGCTCGGCGCTGCAGGTGGGCATGATCGTAGCCGACTCCTCGCATAGCGGCACGGGTGCTCCGGGCCTTATCTACGGTCATGTGGGTATCTATGTTGGCGGCGGCATCGTAATGAGCAACGAGGGCGCCATTACGTCTAAGTCGCTTGATTCGTTTATTAGCTTCTATGGCACTGGCTCTGGCGTGCGTTGGGGCTGGCTTGGCGGTATTGCGCTGTCGTAACGCAAGTTGGGCCGGGACTGTCCGAGAGGCATAAGGTTGCCTGCTCGGACAGTCCTGCTCGCACGGAGAGCACATTAAGTGCTCTCCGGCTCGTGCGGAACTCGCGATCAACCTTATGCCTCTCGGACAGTCCCGGCCCTCTTGGGTTCGGGGCGCGACACACCGGACTGGGTTATCTGAATAAATATGGTGAAGGCCCCTTTCGGGGCCTTCTTTGTTAGAGGAATTCGCCGACTCGGTGGACTTCGGGTTCGAGGTCTACGTCGAATTGGTCTTTGACGGCTGTTTGGATGTGGCGGATGAGTTCGTCGACATCGGCGGCGGTGGCGTGGTCGGCGTTGACGATGAAGCCGCAGTGCTTTTCGCTCACCTGCGCGCCGCCAATGGCGTGTCCTCGCAGGCCGGCGTCCATGATGAGCTTGCCGGCAAAGTGGCCCTCGGGGCGCTTGAAGGTGGAGCCGGCACTCGGCATGTCGAGCGGCTGCTTGTCCTCGCGGCGCTGGCGGTAGTCGTCCATGTCGGCCTTGATCATCGCGGCGTTGCCCGGGGCGAGATTGAAAGTGGCCGAAAGCACGATGAAACCGTCGTCGGCAATGCGGCTCTTGCGATAGCCCAGGTTGAGCTCATCGACATCGAACTCGATAATGCTGCCGCTACCGCGGGTGCCGTCGTCGAGCATGCGTGCGGGCTTATAGACGCGCACGGACTCCAGCACATCGGCCATGCAAGCGCCGTATGCTCCGGCGTTCATGTAGCAGGCACCGCCGACCGATCCGGGAATGCCCGAGATGGGCTCCATGCCGGTAAGGCCGGCCTCGGCTGCCGCGGCTGCGACATCGGAAAGCAAGGCGCCGGCTGCCGCCGTGACGTGCGTGCCGTCGACCGTAATGTCGGAGAGGCCCTCGCCCAGCGCTACGACGACGCCGCGGATGCCCTTGTCGCCGACGAGCAAGTCGGAGCCGTTGCCCACGATGGTGAGTGGTAGATTGCAGCGATAGCAGGTATCGAGCGTGGCGACGAGGCCCTGCTCAGTATCGGGCGTGACAAAGACGTCGGCCGGACCGCCGATCTTAAACGTGGTGTGCTCGCGCATGGGCTCGCTCATCAGCACGTTGTCCTCGCCGGCAACGCCAGCGAGCGCGCACAGCAGGTCCTCGTTAAAAAAATCGTTCTCGTGCATACGAATATCCGCCTTTTGGTGGTCGTTGTCATCAATCGATTGCAATATACCCCACCCGGACGGATTTGGTGCGCTGGCGGCGATAAAACAGCCGTCTACCGGATTGGTAAAGTGTTTATCACCGAGGTAGAGGGGCGGTCGCTATACTTTCAAGAGATTGCGCGTAAACCTGGAAGGAGCGAGATGGCCAACAAAGTCACCCTCAAGCAGATCGCCCAGGAGGTGGGGCTTTCCCCCTCGTCGGTCTCGCTTGTTCTCAATAATCGGCCCTGTCGCATCTCGGAAGAAAACCGCAAGCTCATCAAGGAGGTCGCGGCGCGCAACCACTATGTTCCTAACCAGATTGCGCGTAGTCTGGTCATGCGCGAGTCGCGCACGCTGGGCCTTATCGTCCCTAACATCGAGAGCCGCTTTTTTGCCTCGCTCGCCGGGAGCTTGGAAAAGCGCTGTCGCGAGGACGGCTATGCGCTCTTCATTACCAGCTCGGGCGGAAGCGCCGATGACGATCTGGAGCTGCTGCGCCAGCTGGTGACGCGCGGCGTCGACGGTGTCTTTTTGGTGGTGGGTGACGAGTTCTCCGACGACCGCGCCCTGCGCGAAGAGGTCAGCCATCTACCCATCCCTGCCGTGATGGTCGATCGTGCCATTGAAGGACTCGAGTGCGACAAGGTGATGTTCGACCACGAGATGGGTGGCTACATGGCCACGCGGTATCTAATTGAGCAGGGTCATCGCCGCATCGCCTGTCTGGTTAACGCACGCCGTTCCAATACGGGTCGCAAACGACTTGCCGGCTATGAGCGCGCGCTGCGCGAGGTTGGCCTGCCAATCGACGCGCGTTTGGAGTTTGAGAGCGAGTACTACATTCCGAGCGCATACGAGGCCTCGGAGGCGGTACTCGCAACTGACGCCACCGCCGTGTTCGCAAGCTCGGATAACATTGCCCTCGGTTTGCTTAAGCGCTTGCACGAGATGGGGAAGAGCATCCCGGGCGATATCTCGGTGGTGAGCTATGACAACTCGGCGGCCGACGTTCTCTTTGAGCCGGCGCTGACCGCGATTGAGCAGGATCCTGGTGTCCTTGCGGAGCATGCTTTTGGCTGCATGTCCAAGCGTCTTGCCGGTAGGGGCGGCAGGCGTGCCGAAGAGGTCGTTCTGGAGCCGGAGCTTATCGTTAAGGACAGCGTGCTCGAGCTTACTAAACACAACTAAACACGTTTACCAATTTGCAGAGACCGAATGTGGAGCACCTGTGACAATCAACGCCGCAGGTGAATGTCGCGTTTTGCTAATCGATGGGATTGATAAGGGTGATAAAACGTTTTTTCACCATGATAAAACGTTTTAGCAAATATACTGGTCCCAACGAAAGGTTGCCGTATTGGAGGGTGACCGCACAGCGAAGGGACATAAACAATGGCTAAAACACTGGGGACGCCGTGGCAAAAGCTGGGCCACGAGGTGCCGGCTTCCGAGCTCGAGGGCGTCGACCTGTATTGGCGCGCATCGAACTATCTGTCCGTCGGTCAGATCTACCTTCGCTCTAACCCGCTAATGCGCCCCGACTTTGTCGACGAGAAAACCGGTGAGGTGCGCGACTTCGGTCGTCCGGACGTTAAGCACCGCCTGGTTGGCCACTGGGGCACCACGCCCGGCATCAACTTCCTGTTCGGTCACGTCAATCGACTGATCGCCGACCACAACCAGAATGCTATCTTCTTGATGGGCCCTGGTCACGGTGGCCCCGCCGGTACTGCTCAGTCGCTGCTCGACGGCACCTACCGCGAGATTCGCCCCGACATCACCAATGACGAGGCCGGCCTGCAGAAGTTCTTCCGCCAGTTCTCCTATCCCGGCGGCATCCCGAGCCACTTTGCGCCCGAGACGCCCGGTTCCATCCACGAGGGCGGCGAGCTCGGCTACACGCTCAGC
>DBFVGT010000038.1:0-9333 GCA_048524725.1 Collinsella sp.
CATGGACGCGCCGGTGAAGCCGTACGCGCTCACCAAGCGCCGCAACACGACCTACCTGGCCGGGCTCGATCCGCATGCGCGCGAGGAGCGTCGCGCCCAGATGCTCGCCGCCACGCCCGGTGAGCTGCGCTCGCTCGGCACCGACGTGACGCGCATCGCAGCCGAGTCGCCCACCTGCGTCTTTGGCGGCCGCGACGTCATCGCAAAGAGCAACGCCAACTTCAACGTAGTCGACCTGCTGGGCTAGCCACAGCAAGCAAAACCACCACAAAGGGGACAGGCACCTTTGTGGTGGTTTCGACATTTGCCCAGATAAAACCTGCCAAAATAAACCTGTCCCTTTTTGGTAGGTTTGGGAGAGGGGGCTGGAATGGATAAGGCTGAGTTGCGGCGGGCGGTGATTGCTCGGCGCGATGCGATTGATTTGGATGTTCGGAAGGCAAAGTCTGCTGTCATTTGCACGCGGCTGGTTGAGCTGCTGGGCCGCTTGGATGCCGCGGCGCCGCGCACCGTTGCCGTCTATGCCGCGATGGGTTCCGAGGCAGACCCTGCCGCGTTTGCCGCTGCGGCCGCCGCGCGCGGCTGGCGCGCAGCCTATCCGTGCATGCTCTCGGCAGCCGAAGCCGCAGCTTGTGGCCAGCGTATGTGCATGCGGGCAGTTGCCGCCGACGATGCGTCCGCGGCTCCGTTTATCACTCATCCCACGCGAACCTTCGCTGCCGCGGACATTGGCAGCAACCGCTTCCCCATCGTGCCTGCCGAAGCACTCGACATGATTGTTGTGCCGCTCGTGGCCTTCGACCAAATCGGCGCGCGCCTGGGCTACGGCGGCGGCTGCTACGACCGTTACCTGTCCATGCTCTCGCCCGCATGTCAAATCGTCGGCATCGCCTTTGACGAACAGCGCATCGACCACGTCCCCACCGATGCACACGACCTGCCGCTGCCCAACACCATCAGCGCCTAAATGTCGTTGTATCGCACCCGCAAGATAAGCGTGGAAAATCTCCCACTTTGGGACTGTTCGGGGGCAAAAAACGGGAGATTATCCACGCTCATTATTCAAACGTCCGATAATCCACGCTCGTATGTCTGAAAATCCACGCTCAATCAACGCGCGTCCAGATTTCCGCGCTCGTGTGTCCGATTATCCACGCTCGTGCAGCTTAACGCCCCGCAACCGCCTCAACATGCACGCGGCACGCCGGCAACTTTGAGCTTGCGATCGAGCTTTGCCGGATCCCTCAGATCATCCCAGCACAAGCGCACGATCCTGCAGTTATCAAGCAGCGAAAGCCTCGACTCGCGCTGGCGCTCATCAAACTGCGCCTTTGCGAGCTTGCCCTCCTCCGCTGCCTTCTCGCTTTTAACGAATCCGTCAAATTCCCCGATGATCAGCCGATCTTCCACGCGCCACAAGTAGTCGACGCGATACGGCCGTCCCGGCTCAACCGGGTCGAACAGCTCAATTTGCAGCTCCGGCGTCTGCCAGCCGCGCTCGATCATCAGGGCGCGCGCCTTGGACTCGCCACCGCTTTCCGACAGGCCATCGGCATACCGTGCAACCCTGCGCGCCGTCACAACACCGCGACGATTTAAGCCAAGCTTGTTGACTGCCTCAACGAGATGCTCCTTCGACAACAGCTGCTCATGAAGCGCCGAGTCCGCAATGATCAGTCCCTCGACAAACGATGCATCGACCAGGCAATCCGTAATCGTTTGATCGATATCGGTCACGGCAATGTCCATCTGGGTGGCCCGTGTTTGACGAACATAACGATGGCGAACGACCTGAGAGCCCGGCGTCGTTGATTGTGCCGGTGCCACGGCGATATGGATGTGCGTCAAATTGGCATGCGAAACCGAAAGGCCATAGATAACAGCCGCCGTATAGGAGCAAAACGTCCAGTCGGGATGCTTTTGCGCAAGGGCCCGCACCCGATGCAGATAACGCTGTCGAAACTTGAGTTCGGACCAATATTCCGGACGCGCATACAGCCCTGGCATGACCGCCTCTAGACTTCCCGCCGCCACCCGTCGCTCAATCTGCTTTGCCTCCGCCGCAGTTCGCGCGTACACGCAGCTCATCTGCTGTTCGCATGCCTTAATGTGACCTGCAAGTCTTTGATTCGCCGTCATGTTTGCCATGTCGCCTCCAAACTCTTGGAACGGTGCCAACGTACCAGACGGTTTCATGCGAAGTCTGACCAAATGCTGTCCAGCAGCTGACCAAATGCTTGACGGTTTTGGATGTTTTAGGCCAATGCTCTATATCTGCAGGTAGAGCGGTTGTCCAGAGGTCCCTGTCTCCACATCTTTATGCCTCAAAAGCCGTCGATTTCCTTAAAAGAAAATATGCTGTGGCTCGAAACTACCTAGTTTGCGATGCTGTCCGTAAACACTCGACGCGTGGTGCTGCCGCCTACGACAGCCGCAGAAAAATCGAGCGTGGAAAATCTCCCACTTTGGGCCTGTTCCTCGACCAAAAGTGGGAGATTATCCACGCTCGTTTTCAAACGTCCGAAAATCCACGCTCGTGTGTCCGATAATCCACGCTCGTGCAGAGCAACGCTCCGCAAGCGCCACAGTCGCAGCCTAGTGCTCCTCGCCGGCGCGGGCTAAGTCGTAGGGCGTGGTTTGGTAGACGTAGTAGTTGAGCCAGTTGGTGTAGAGCAGCTGAGCCTGGCTGCGCCAGACGTTGCGCGGCTCGGCGGTGGGATCGTCGCCCGGGAAGTAATGCGCCGGCACCTGAGGGTTGAGCCCGCGCTTCACGTCGCGCTCGTACTCCAGGCGCAGCGTGTCGGTATCGTACTCGGGATGGCCAAAGACAAAAAAGCGGCGGCTGTCGGTCGACTTGACGATATACAGGCCTACCTCGTCGGACACGGCCACGACTTCAAGCTGCGGCTCGGCCTCCACGTCCTCGCGGCGCACATCGGTGTTGCGCGAATGCACGGCATAGAAGCGGTCGTCAAAGCCGCGGACCAGCGGGCTTTGCGGCTTCACCAGATAATGCTCAAATACGCCGCTCGCCTTTGCCGGCAGGTCGTACTTCTGGATACCGTAATGATGGTAGAGCCCCGCCTGCGCGCCCCAACAAATGTGCAGCGTGGAGTGCACGTGCGTGGTGGACCAATCCATGATCTGGCAGAGCTCGGGCCAGTAGTCGACCTCCTCGAACGGCATCTGCTCCACGGGCGCGCCCGTGATAATCAGGCCGTCGTAGTGGATGTCGCGGATGTCGTCGAACGTGCGGTAGAACGTCTCCAGGTGGCCGGCGCTCACGTGCGTGGCCTCGTGCGTTTTGGTGCGCAGCAGGTCCACCTCCACCTGCAGCGGCGTGTTGGAGAGCTTGCGCATGATCTGCGTCTCGGTGGCGATCTTGGTGGGCATGAGGTTGAGGATGAGCACGCGCAGCGGACGGATGTCCTGGTGCAGCGCGCGGTACTCGGTCATGACAAAGATGTTCTCGCTCTCGAGCTGCGCGGCGGCAGGGAGGGCGTCGGGGATGCGAATGGGCATGGATGCTCCTTACGAGTCAGTTGCAGCTATGGTACAACGACCGGCCCCATCCGCGCGAGCACATCGCCCAGCGATGCCGTCAGCGGCCCAAATCACTCCAAAAGTAGAGATTACGGCATGTCCCAAAAATCTGTGGCGCTTTAGCCTAGCAAAGTGGCAACAGGACGCTACAATGGTTCGACGCGAAAAACTCGGCCGAAAGGATACATATATGTACCAGACGCGTAAGATCGGTGTGGTCGGCCAGGGCCACGTAGGAGCACATGTCGCCAACAGCCTGCTCATGCAGGGCATTGCCGATGAGCTGTACCTGTGCGATATCAACGAGGCCAAGGTGACGTCCGAGGTCCAGGATCTGCGCGACTCCCTCTCGTTTGTCCCGTACAACACCAAGATCGTCAACTGCTACGACCACTACGAGGAGCTGGCCTGCTGCGACGTCATCGTCAACGCCGCCGGCAAGGTCGCGCTGGCCGCCGGCAACCGCGACGGTGAGCTGTTCTTTACCACCGACGCCGCCCGCACCTTTGCCAAGCGCATCGTCGACGCCGGCTTTGACGGCATCTTCGTGAGCATCTCCAACCCCTGCGACGTCGTGTGCACCGAGCTGTGGCACCTGACCGGCTACGATCCCAAGAAGATCATCGGCTCGGGCTGCGGCCTGGACTCCGCCCGCCTGCGCACCGAGATCTCCAAGAAGGTCGGCGTGAGCCCCAAGTCCATCGACGCCTACATGATCGGCGAGCACGGCTTTAGCCAGCTTGCCGCCTTTAAGGCCGCAACCATCGCCGGCAAAAACCTCAACGAGCTTCAGGCCGAGAACCCCGACAAGTACGCCTTTGACCACATGGAGGTCGAGGAGCTCGCGCGCAAGGGCGGCTATGTGACCTACCAGGGCAAGCAGTGCACCGAGTACGCCGTCGCCAACTCCGCTGCGCGTGTCTGCGCCGCCGTGCTGCACAACGAGCATGCCGTGCTTTCGGCCTCCACGCTCATGACCGGCCAGTATGGCGAGGAGGGCATCTTCACCTCCCTGCCGTGCGTGATCGGCGCCGAGGGCGTCGAGGAGGTCTACACGCTCGACCTTTCCGAGCACGAGCTCGAGGGCTTCCACAAGAGCTGCCAGCACATTCGCGACAACATCGCCCAGCTCGACTGGTGGGATGCCGAGGCCTACGACGCAAAGTAGTTCGCCGGTTGACGCGGCAACTCGCTCATAACGGACGCAATGCAGGGCGGGCCGTGCCGGAAATCCCCGGCACGGCCCGCTTTTTTGGCTCACGCGACACGCTCGCAGATTCAGGTCTAATACTTTTCCCGCAAAGTGAGCGAGCAAAATCGGACCCCCGAAGCATCGACACTTTTCAGCTGCTATTTCCTGCGGTTTCATCGAGATTTTCCTGCGGTTTTGGCGCCAAAAAGTGCGGATGCTTCAGGGGTCCAAAATAGGTCGTTCACTTCTGGGGAAAGTATTTGACTTCGTTATCAGACAGCTGGGACGGGGTGCCGCGACGCAAACGGGACCCTCGTTTGGTGAAGGCCCCGTCGTAAAAGATTGCTTTCCCAGCTACTTAGTACTGCTCGATGCCCATGTAGCGACGAACCTCGGGGCTGTGGTCGAACACCTTGCCGCGAGCGGCGCGCAGCTCGCGGCTCATCGCGTAGAAGAAGATCGGCTCTAGGAACGAACGCACGCTGGCGGGCACCTCACCCACGCCGTACTCGAGCGCATCGAGCACCATGACCGTATCGGTATGCGTGTTGAGGAATGCGAGCGCCCGCTCCTCCATGGGGCGACACTCGCCCGATCCGAGCTGTACAAAGTAGAACACGCCGGGCTCGGTGGCTTCGAACGGGCCGTGGAAGTACTCGCCGGAGTGGATGTAGCAGCAGTGCTGCCACTGCATCTCCATGAGCGAGCAG
The DNA here is from genome assembly GCA_048524725.1 of Collinsella sp. Taxonomy (GTDB): domain Bacteria; phylum Actinomycetota; class Coriobacteriia; order Coriobacteriales; family Coriobacteriaceae; genus Collinsella. The sequence goes on from DBFVGT010000038.1 coordinate 5,446, forward strand.
ATGGCCATGGCGTAGGTCTGGCTAAAGTTGGGGCCGGATCCCAGGATGTAGAAGAACTCGTGCTGCTGGCAGAGCTCGGCAAAGCGATCGCCCAGCTCGGCATTAACCTTCTCGCGGGCAGCGGGCAACAGCGCATCCATCTGCTTAAGGCCGGCGTACATATCGGCGAGCGCCTCGTAACCCTCCTGCTGGTGGAGCAGTTCGGCGGCGATCAGAGCGCCGATGCCCTGCGGCACCTCGGCCTGCGACACGCCCTCGCCCCAAGGGTAGACCCAGGTGGTCCACTTGCCGTTATCAATCTTGGAGCCCTCGCAGTCTGTCATGGCCACGACCTCGGCGCCGGCTGCCAGCGCCATCTCGCAACCGTCGACGACCTCCTGCGTATTGCCGCTGTGGCTGCAGGCGATGACGAGTGACTTCGGCCCTAGGCTCTTGGGGGCCATCAGGCAAAACTCGCGCGCTGTGTAGACCGTCGAGGTAAACGTGGTGGCCTCGCGCTTGAGCAGTTCGTTAGCCGGCATGAGGTCGATCATCGAACCGCCGCAGGCGATCCAAAAGACATTCTCGACCTTGCCCTTGCGCTCGATGATTTCCTGAATCAGATCGTGTGCGTTCACGGTGACGCTCCTCCTTGTGTGGCGGCTTTGGACGACGGCAGCTCGTACCTGCAGTCGTTCTATGTTGTTCTATTTATAGCATGCAAGCAGGTGCCCGTGAAGTCATTTCAGCAAATTTGTTCTATGTTGTTCTATCTATGGACGTTAGATGTCGAACACGTAGCGCGAGCCCACGATCTTTTGGCGCCCGAGCAGCAGGGGCCGCCCGTCCGCATCGGTAAAGTACGCCTCCATATAGAAGAGCGGCTCGCCGACCGGCACCTCCAGCAGCGGGGCCGCCTGGGCATCCGCCAGCGCAATCTCCACGGTGCAGGGGTCGGACTTGAGCGGCGCGCGGCCCGAATGCTCGGCAACGAGTGCAAAGATCGAGTTATCGGCAAGGTCCTCGTCGGCAAGCGTCTGCAGGTAGGGATGGTCGGCCAGCACAAAAGAGTTGTTCTCGAGCATGACGGGCACGCCATCTGCCGTGCGCACGCGCTCGACTACGATGAGCTCGCAGCCGGGCTCCACGCCAAAGAACGCCGCGTCCTCGCGCGTCGCCGCGACCACCGTGCGCGACACCAGGCGCGCTCCGGCAACCATGTCGTTGGCAGCGCAACCCTCGGAAAAGCTCTGAACGTCACCCTTCTGGCGAATCTTGCGCTTGAGCTTGGGAGCGCACACAAAAGTGCCCCTCCCCTGTTGGCGGTTGAGATACCCCGCGCGCGACAGCTCCTCGATGGCGCGGCGCACGGTGATGCGCCCCACGCCGTAAGACTTCGCGAGCTCCATCTCGGAAGGAATGCGCGAGCCGGCCGCATACACGCCGCGCGCGATCTCGCCCTTCAGGTCGTCCATGACCTGCTGGTACAGTGGTACGGCGGATACGCCAGCGCGGTCGGTTTTATCGTCGGTTGCCATCGTTACGCTCCATCCCGCGCATGCTCGGACTCAAACTCTTCAATCGCCGCCATAAACTGCTCGCCAAAGGCGTCGGCCTTTTTCTCGCCGATGCCGTTGACCTGGATAAGCTCGTCGCGCGTCTGCGGGCGCAGGCGGCACAGGCCGCGCAGGGCCTTGTCGGAGAAGACCATATACGGCGCCATCTCGAGCTCGGTCGAGATTTCCTTGCGCAGGGCGCGCAGGCGCTCGAACAGCTCGGCATCGTCGCCCACGCGCGGGCGCTGATCCAGCTCGGCCTCCTCGCGCAGCAGATCCACCGCACGGCGGGCGCGGGCCGAGGCCTTGCGCTTGGACGCGCGACGCTTAACGGTAAAGGCGAACGCCTCGTTCTCGACCTCGCCGGCACGCGGGCCCAGCCCCACGACCGGGTACTGCCCCTGCGAGGTGGCCAAATAACCGCGGCCGCACAGCTGGCCGATGATATCCTTGATGCGCCCGACCGATTCGCTCGACAGCTCACCGTAGCCGCGGTCCTCGTCCAGATGCATCTGGCGAATGCGCTCGGTGTTGCCGCCGTGGAGCACATCGGCGACCAGCGATTTGCCAAAGCGCATGGGACGCGTGGCCACATAGCGCACGGCGGCGCGGGCCATATCGGTGACGTCCTCGACCTCGAACTTCGTGAGGCAGTTGCTGCAGTTGCCGCAGCCCTCGGCGTCGTCCGTGGCGGTGCTGCCCGCACCAGCCGCGGCAGCATGCTCGGCCGCGGCCTCGTCGCCAAAGTAGCGCAGCATGTATTCGCGCAGGCAGCCGGTGGTATTGCAGTAGCCCTCCATCTGGCTGAGCAGGCGATATCGATTCTGGAGCGCCCACGCGCGCTGCTCGTCGTCGAGCGCCTCATCGGCAGCATCGCCGCGGTCGATCAAAAAGCGACGCATGCGAAAATCGTTACCGTTCCACAGCAGGTGGCAGCTGGCCGGGTCGCCATCGCGGCCGGCGCGGCCCGCCTCCTGGTAGTAAGCCTCGATGCTCTCGGGCACGTTGTTGTGAATCACGTAGCGCACGTTGGGCTTGTCGATGCCCATACCAAAGGCGTTGGTGGCAACCATCACCTGGATGTCGTCGTCGATAAAGGCACGCTGGCTTTGGCGGCGGGCGTCATTGCCCATGCCGGCATGGTAGCGGCCCACGCGAATGCCGCTGGGGCCCAGCGCCTCGGCAAGCTCACCTGCCAGCTCATCGACGGTCTTGCGGGTCGAGCAGTACACGATGCCGCTCTCGCTCGAATGCGCGATTACGTAGTCGCGCACCCACGCGGATTTGGCCTTGTCGCCCATCTCCTCGCAGCCAAAGTAGAGGTTCTTGCGGTCGAAACCCGTCACGACGGTAGCCGGGTCGCGCAGGCCGAGCATCTGCTGAATGTCCGCACGCACGCGCTCGGTCGCCGTGGCGGTAAAGGCCGCCACGATGGGGCGCTGCGGCAGAGAATCGATGAACTCGCGAATCTGCAGGTAGGCGGGTCGAAAATCCTGGCCCCATTGACTCACGCAGTGAGCCTCGTCAATGGCCACGAGCGGCACGCCAATGCCGCCGTCCGCCGCGGCCTCCTGCGCAAAGGCTAAAAAGCGCGGCTCGAGCAGGCGCTCGGGCGCCACGTACATAAGCTGGTAGCGGCCCTCGCGCGCCCGCTTGAGCACGGTGTTTTGCTGGGCCGGAGTAAGGCTGGAGTTGAGATAGCTGGGCCGCGCACCCGCCGCGAGCAATGCGCGGGTCTGATCCTCCATAAGCGACAGCAGCGGACTCACCACAAAGGTGATGCCGGGCAGCATGAGCGCGGGCACCTGGTAGCAAATGGACTTGCCGGCGCCTGTGGGCATAACACCCAGCGCATCGCGACCGGCAAGGATCGCATCGACCATGCGGTCCTGTCCCGGGCGAAACGAGGTGTAGCCAAAATAGGCGCCGAGCGTGTCGAGCGCCATCTGCTGCATGCTATCGGTCATGGTTTCCTAACGTCCAAGTCATCTGCCGCCGATTATACGCCGCCACGCGGACCGCTGCCGTACGGCTGTCAGCCACGCTCATTCTGCGGGTAGTCATTGGGGACGTTCTTGAATGACTAGTCGTTTAAGAACGTCCCCAACGGCTAAGCTCTTGACAGGCGTGGAAACGTCTCAGGTTGAGCATAAGTCAGCGAAAACGCCCCTAAGCGAGCAAGGTGACGTGAAAGAGGAGGGAAGCGTACTTCGGTACGCGACCGACGATTGAACGTCAGATTGCCGCTTAGGGGCGTTTGCAGCGTCGACCGGTCCGCCGTTCGCTAGAACGGCGGAACCAAGGGCGCAGCGTCGGCCCGTTACGCGGTTTGGTAAAACCGCGTAACTTACAT
>DBFVGT010000039.1:0-4377 GCA_048524725.1 Collinsella sp.
CATGGTCTTGCGCGCCACGCGGATCGCGCGGGAAATGTTGGACGGCTTGTCGTCCATCAGCACCACGTCGGCGGCCTCGATCGCGGCGTCGGAGCCCATGGCGCCCATGGCAATGCCCACATCGGCGCGCGTAAGCACAGGCGCGTCATTGATGCCGTCACCGACAAAGGCGAGCTTGCCCTTGCCACTTTCGGCCGCGAGCAACGCCTCAACGCGCTCGACCTTGTCGCCCGGCAGGAGCTGCGCGTGGAACTCGTCGAGACCGAGTTGCTTGGCCACAGACGCTGCAACCTCCTCGCGGTCGCCCGTGAGCATGACGGTTCGGTTGATACCGGCGGCATGCAGGTCGCGAATCGTTTGCTCCGCATCGGCCTTAACGGTGTCTGCAATCACGATGTGGCCGGCGTACACGCCGTCAACGAGCACGTGGAGGATCGTGCCGACAACCTCGCAGTCCGGTGCTTCAACGCCGGCCGTGGCGAGCATCTTGGCGTTGCCAACGACGACGTGCTTGCCGTCGATGGTTGCCGTCACGCCGTGGCCCGCGTCGTTGGCGGAGTCTCTCACGCGCTTGGGGTCGACCTCGCCCTGGTAGGCGTCGCGCACGGACTGCGCGATGGGGTGATCGGAGAACGATTCAGCAAGGGCTGCGACTTCAAGCAACGATTGTTCGGTGTGGCCAGCCTCGGGGTGCACCGCGACGACTGAGAACGTGCCGTTGGTGAGGGTGCCCGTTTTGTCGAAGACGACGGTGTCCACGTCGGCGAGCGTCTCGAGGTAGTTGGAGCCCTTGATGAGAACGCCCAGCTTGGACGCGCCGCCGATGCCGCCAAAGAAACTCAACGGTACGCTGATCACGAGGGCGCACGGGCAGCTGACGACCAGGAAGGTCAGGCCGCGCAGGATCCAATCGGACCAAGCGCCAGTCACCAGGCCGCCGCCAAGCGCGAGCACCGCGGCAGCGCCGGTGACGGCGGGGGTGTAGGCGCGGGCAAAGCGCGTGATGAAGTTTTCGGTGCGCGCCTTCTTTTCGCTGGCATTCTCTACGAGCTCCAGGACGCGCGCAACGGTGGACTCGCCAAACGGCTTGGTGGTACGCACGCGGATGAGGCCCGTCATGTTGATGCAGCCGCTGATGATATCGTCGCCGGACTTGGCGGGGCGGGGGACCGACTCGCCCGTGAGCGCGGCGGTGTCGAGCTGGGTTTCGCCCTCGACGATGATTCCGTCGATAGGCACGCGCTCGCCGGGCTTGACGACGATCACGGTGCCGACGGCGATGTCATCGGGAAAGACCTGCTCGAGTGTGCCGTCGGCTTGCTCGATGTTAGCGTAGTCGGGTGCGATGTCCATCATGGCACTGATCGACTTGCGGCTCTTGCCCACGGCGTATGCCTGGAACAACTCGCCGACCTGGTAGAACAGCATGACAGCGGCGCCTTCGGCCATGTGCGGGTCGGTGTCGGGGAAGAGCACCATGGCAAACGCGCCGATGGTCGCGACGGCCATGAGGAAGCTCTCGTCGAAGGCCTTGCCGCGGCGGATGTTATTGAATGCCTTTTGCAGTACGTCGTAGCCGGCAATCAAAAACGGCACGAGGAACAGCGCGAAGCTGGCGTAGATGTTGCCAGGCTCCCCAAATGCGATAGTGAGGGCGCCGAGCTCGTCGAGGGCATAAACAACGGCAAAAATGCCCAGTGCTACCAGGATGCGGTTGCGCTTGTGCTCAAGGGACTCTTTCTTCTTGCGCTTCTTCTTTTTCTTTTTGGGATCGGCGGCTGCCATGATTCAAACCTCCCATTTGAGTGTATGAACACTTGCTCATATAATTTCGCGAGCAAAGGCCGCGGCAAGCGCGGCCTTACAGGTCAACGTATGCGCGGGTTAGAGAATGATTTCGCAGTCCGGCTCGGCGTCGGCGGTGAACTCAACGACGCGGTCCAGGACCTCGTCGAACTCGGCGTCGTCAGCCTCGAGCGTCAGCTTCTGGGTCATAAAGTTGACCGAAACGGACTTGACGCCATCGAGCTTAGCCAGCTCGTCCTGAAGTTCACGCGCGCAGTTGGCGCAATCGATCTCGTCGAGCTTGAACTGCTTTTTCATGGTGGGTTCCTTTCCCTGTGTTAGCGGTCTGGGTGCCGGCCGCGCTGATACCGTGGTTGATTGCTATTCGCAGATATGGCTCATGCCCTGGTTAAGCATGGTGTAGACGTGATCGTCGGCAAGCGAGTAGAGAATGTTGCGGCCGTCGCGGCGGAACTTGACCAGGTGCGACTGCTTAAGCGTGCGCAGCTGGTGCGACACCGCAGACTGCGAGGTCGCGGTCGCTTCGGCGATGTCAGCCACGCAGAGCTCGCGACCCATGAGGGCATAGAGAATCTTGATGCGCGTGGTGTCGCTGAAGACCTTGAACAGGTCGGCAAGGTCGTAGAGAAGCTCCTCGTCGGGAAGGTCCTCGGGCGAGCAGGTGGTGGGGACGATCGGCTCGGTGGCCTCGATGCCAGTCTTTGTTTCATCAGCGTGGCTGCTCATTGCAATATCCTTTCATATGAACATGCGCTCATATAACTTACTTCCGATTATATGAGCGCATGTTCATATGTCAATACAATTTACGTTAACTTCGATGACTGCTTGCCGCCTCTGCGATTTTCTGCGGGTTGGGAGACATCGACGCAATGCTCGCCAACATATTTCGAGATGTTCGGCCAGCATGCTAAGAAAGCCACCTTGAGAAGCTTTAGGACTGTTCATATTTGTACTTTATCGTGTTAAATACAGCGAGAATCAGTTCTTCCTCTACGGGAGTTCCTGCAGAATCAGTTTTATCTAAAGTTATATTGAGCATTGCTGCAGCCAATCTGGCACATCGGTGGCCGAATAAGTCGAAAAATGTAGGTGGACATCCGCAGAGATCGCCTTTAGAAGAGCGAATTCTCAATTAGATCAATAATCGTGTCGTCTTCCGTGCGGTTTTCATCGATTTTTGCGAACATGTCGCATTCCCAAGGCCCATTGATTTCCTCAGCAAGGGCCCCGACGTGTTGCATGTCGTCGGGTTCTGGCACATCGTTGATGCTCGGGTCATCAGCTTGCGGATATTGGCTTGCAATTTCGCGCTTGGCGGCCTCTTCTTCTTTGAGTGTCTCCAGGACGCGGCGACCGTATTCGAAGTAGCGCCGCAAGACAAATTGACGAAGAGTTTCTTGCAGGATGGCGAAGTTATCCGGGAGTCGACCGGGCCATATCTTCTCGCGAATGCGAATCGCTTCCATGACCCGCCTAAAAGCGGACTGCTTGAAAAACGAATGACGACTAACTGTGATAACGGCATATCCATGTTTCGCAGCGTGTTTCGGCGTTCCTCGTCAATTGATTGCTGTTCGGGCTCGTCGTGGTAAAAGCCGTTGTATTCGATATCGGTCATCGAATTTTCGAGCAGCGCGTCGAGGTAGAAAACCGTCCGTCGCGTTAGGGCGGCGTATCTTTTGGGGACTGGGATCGGATAGTCCGTTTTGATAGCGCGTATGGCTAAGCCACCCATTGACTTGGGCATTGTCAGCATCATGACAAACGCCGTTTCGAGTGGGGAGCGACAGCCTTCGCGTACATAAGAAAGTGCCTTAAGTGCTTTATTAGATCCACGATACCCCGATGCCTCTGAAAAGAAGGCTCTGAGCTCTTCAACGCTGGTTAGGGCTGGGCGCTCGCGATATTGAGTTTCGTCGGACGTTCCAAGCGCGTAGGAGCCGCAGATTTCAAAGTAATACTCAACGAGCTCCGAAAGGTTGAGGTCGGCTGCTGCTTCTAACGCGCACAGCTTGATATCGACGATGTAAACGTTCGGCTCGAGTTCTAGGTAGCTTTCTGCATCAAACGTATAGCGCGTGCAGTGGCAGATGCAGCCCTTGCGGTGCCTTTTGGCATTATTGGAAAACGTCAGCACATGGATGCTTTCAGAATCGACATTCTTTCTGTTGAGCCATGCTCGCGCCGCTTCCAGGTTGGACGTGGTCGGCGCAGACACCTTGATCTTTTCCATAGGTATGGGATCGGTCGCGTGGCTTGCGAGCGAGCTGACTGTTTGGTATACAGCGCGTGCCGTGGTATGTGACAGAACGATTCCCATACGCGCATGATGGCATAGCGGACGCCATATACGCTCGAAACTTCGGGCAACGGTATTGGGGCGCGGCTTATCTTCTGCGAACGGTGGGTTTTTGAGCTGTCGTATTGAGGGGGGTGTTCCTATAGTTTTGTCAACTGGGAAATGCTCTCCGTGCGACCGAATCGCGGCATGCTGACGCCAAGCCATTAGGCCGGTGGGCTTCAGTCTGCTCGGTGCGTTTCGGCTAGGCTGCGTAAGGCACCCTGTCT
>DBFVGT010000040.1:0-5483 GCA_048524725.1 Collinsella sp.
GGACGCGCCGGTGTCCGATCCGGCTGTGACGGCGCGCTATTTTGAAGGCCGCGAGGACGGTGCCGACACGCTCGGCCGCGGCGACATCGTGGCGCGCGAGAACGCCACGACGCAGCTTTACCTCATGCCCGGCTCGACCTATCACGTGGTCGACGCGCTGATCACGAACTTCCACGTGCCGCGCTCCACGCTCATGATGCTCGTAAGCGCGCTTGCCACCCGCGACCAGATCATGGATGCCTATGCCGCCGCCATCGAGGAGCGCTACCGCTTCTTCAGCTTCGGCGACGCGATGCTCATTTGTTAGTTACGCGGTTCTACGAACCGCGTAACCAGTTGACGCTGCAAACGCCCCTAAGCGGCAATCTGACGTTCAATCGTCGGGCATGACCAGAAGGTCAATGCCCTCCTCTTTCACGTCACCTTGCTCGCTTAGGGGCGTTTTCGCTGACTTTGCCAAAGCATCGGCAGGTACTCATTGGGGACGTACTTAAATGAGTGCCTGCAGAATGAGAGTGGATAATCTCCCGTTTTTGGCCTGCTTGGGGGCTCAAAGTGGGAGATTATCCACTCTCGTCATTGGACTAGTCTTTGGGGACGTTCTTGTTTGACTAGTCGTTTAAGAACGTCCCCAATGGCTACTTGCTTGGCGGCTGGTTTACTTGCTTGCGAACAGCCAGACTAGGATGATCACCAGGATTGCGGCGACGATGCAGACGATGGCGCCGGTGAATTTGATGCGTGAGTCGCGGGTACGCTCGCGCACCGCGTCCTCGGTGGCCTCGAGCTGGGCGACTTCTCGCTCGGTCTCGGCGTGTTCGGCTTTGTCTCGGGCCAAGGACCCTGCAAGCGACTCAGTGATCTCTGGGTGGTCGTGCACCTCGGTCGCCTGTTCGATGATCGACTGCGCATGTGCGGCATCTGCTTGGGCGTTGGCGATGGTCTGCTCCTGGTCGCGGCGTGCCTTGTCCTCGGCAGTGATCTTCTCGCGCAGTTCGCGCTGGCGCGTTGCAGCGGCGGTTTTTGCGGTCTGCAGCTCGTCGCGCGCGGCATCGGCCTCTGCCGTCACGGCCTGATGGGCTCGCTTAGCGTCGGCGATGGGGGCTTGCGCCTGTTCGACGGCCTGCTCGGCTGCGGCAAGCGAGTGCTCAAGATCGGCGGTGATGCGCGGGACATCTTCTTCGGCTTTACGCAGGGCATCTGCCGTGTCGGAGATCTGCATCGAGAGTTCGCTGGTGCGCACCGTATAGTTGGCGGGATTTGCCGAGGGATTGCGTTGCAGCTCGGCGTACTCATGACGCAGCGTCTCGAGCTGGGCGCGCGTGGCGTCGACGGTTTGTTGTGCGGCGGCGATGCCGGCGTCTCGCTCTGCCTTCACCTTGTCGCGGATGCGCTTGGAATCCTCAAGACGTCGAACGAGGCGGTTGCCAGTCTCGCGTGAGCTCGCCTCGCGGGCCTCCACGGCGTCGAGCGCGGCCTTCAGGCGGAGCTCAGTCGCGTCATCCTCTGTCTTCATTTGTTCGAGCTGACCCTTGAGCTCTGTCGCTTTGGAGGCGTGGGCATCACGGTCAATCTCGGCGGCCGCTGCAGTCTTTTGGGCCGTGGCAATCGCCTGGCGCTGGTCGGCGACGATCTGGTCGTAGCGGCCTGCGATATCCTGGCGCGTCTCGAGTTCCTCGGCCTGATCGGCAATGCGCTGCTCAAGTTCGGCCAGGTGGGCGCGGGCATCGGCAAGTGCCTTTTTCGCGGCGTTCATCTCGCGCATGGCCGAGGCGCCCTGGGCGATAAAGGTGCCCACGGCGTTCGCAGTGTTCGAGACAGCGGTCCCCAGATCGCGGCTCGCGGCGGGGGAGTGCGGGGCAGTCGGGCGAGCGGTGTCGGCAGCGTCCGTATCGGCAGCCTGCGGCACGGCGATATTGCCGGTACCGCCCTCGATCACAGAAAAGCCTGCTGCGTGCGGGTCGACCGCATCGGCGCCAATCGTGGGATGCTCGAGCTGCAGAAACGAGGGCATGGTGCTGCCCTGGTCGGCAACCGGAGTCTCGCCGGGTACAAAGGTCGAGGCTGCCTCGGCGGCCTCCTCTTCCTCGGCGTCAACGTCAGCGTCGGCCACGGCGTCTTTCATCGCTTTGACGGCATCCATCATGGAGTCCATGACGGCGTCGAGCTCTTCTTCCGAAGAAACCTCGATGGGGTCCGCAGCTTGCGGAGCGGCATCCTGTACGGGGTCGTCGTCCTGAGCGGGCGCATCGTCGTTTTGCTCGTCTGCATCTTCGGCGCCAGGGGTTTCCGCCGTAGCGCTTTCGTCCAAGATGGGGTCGTCGAGGTCAATATCATCGCAGGTCACAGCGTCGGCATCTGCAGTGACGTCTGCGGAATCATCAATATGCTGTTGAGTCTGGGGGTCCAGCTCGTCTGTCATAGGTATGTGCTCCTCATCGTTGTTTGTCACCCTATGATAAAGTCTCGCGCCGACTTCCCGCGCGCCGCAGCAAAGTTTCAAAACGTGTTCGATGGCTCGCGTCGATAGCAAAAACTCGCCCACTTTATCCAGTTTTAACTTGACAATCCCTTCGCCGAAAGACGTTATGCCGTTCGCCTGCCATGGGCTTTATTTTTCACTTGAACCCGCTAAAGTTGCATTTCAGCTTTTGGCGCGTGAAGTTGGATGCGCGCAGTCGACGGGCAGGCCCGTCGCGATTTGAAAGGACTTTGTATGGGACTTTTCACTGGTAAGACCGTGATCGTTACCGGCGGCGGCAAGGCCACGCTTAAGGACGGCTCCGCTGGTTCCATCGGCTACGGCATCGATATCGCTTTTGCCAAGGAGGGCGCAAACCTCGTCATCACCGGCCGCAACGTCGCCAAGCTCGAGGCCGCCAAGGAGTCTCTCGAGGCCGAGTACGGTGTCAAGGTTCTGCCTGTTCAGGCCGATGTTTCGGCTGGTCAGGACAACGAGGCCGTCGTCCAGAACGTCATCGACAAGGCTATTGAGGAGTTCGGCCGCATCGACGCCGTCGTCAACAATGCTCAGGCCAGCGCTTCGGGCGTGACCATCGCCGACCACACCATGGACCAGTTCAACCTCGCCATTTACTCCGGTCTGTATGCCACCTACCTGTACATGCAGAAGGCCTACCCGCACCTGAAGGAGACCAAGGGCTCCGTGGTCAACTTTGCTTCGGGCGCCGGCCTGTTTGGCAACTATGGCCAGTGCAGCTACGCCGCTGCCAAGGAGGGCATCCGCGGTCTGACCCGCGTTGCCGCCAACGAGTGGGGCAAGGACGGCATCAACGTCAATATCGTTTGCCCGCTTGCTTGGACCGCTGCGCTCGAGAACTTCCAGGATGCCTATCCCGAGGCGTTCAAGGCCAACGTCCACATGCCGCCGGCTGGCCACTACGGCGACGTCGAGAAGGAAATCGGCCGCGTTGTCGTTCAGCTCTGCGGTCCCGACTTTAAGTATATGAACGGCGAGACCGTCACCCTCGAGGGTGGCATGGGCCAGCGTCCGTAGGAGTTACGGCGTTTTACCAAACGCCGTAACGGGCCGACGCTGCGCGGGCCGCATTTGGACAATCTGCCGTTCAATTTCAAGGGCGCGACCAGAAGGTCAGCGCCCTTTCATTTCACGGCACCTTGTCTCAAATGCGACCCGCTCGCTGACGTTGCCAAAATATCGGCGTTGCCGTGGCTGGTAAATAGCTCCACTCATCGGGGACGTACTTAAATGAGTGCCCGCAGAATGAAAGTGGATAATCTCCCGTTTTTGGGCTGTGCTTTGGGCAAAAGTGGGAGATTATCCACGCTCATCCGGTAAGCGTCCAAAAATCCACGCTCACTTGCCGTGTCCCTGCCGTATCCTCCTCGCGCCAGTTTCTGTCGAGTCGGTGCTTCTTGCGGGTTGCCCGTATAATGGTTTGCGTATGAACCGCAACCAAGGAGTTCCAGTTTATGGACCAGAACCTTTTTAAATTCGACCTGATTACCGAGGATCCGACGACGCACGCGCGCGCCGGCGTACTGCACACCCCGCACGGCGACATCGAGACGCCGATCTTTATGCCCGTGGGCACTAAGGCAAACGTCAAGGGCATTCCTACCGAGACTGTCAAGAAGCTCGGCGCCCAGATCGTGCTCGCCAATACCTATCATCTGTCCATGCGTCCCGGCGAGGATACCATCGCCGAGCTGGGCGGCCTGCACAAGTTCATGAACTGGCACGGCCCCATCCTCACCGACTCGGGCGGTTTCCAGGTCTTCAGCCACAACGATGCCGTCAAGCTCACCGATGAGGGCGTGCGCTTTATCGTCAACGATTACGACGGCCGCCACGTGTTTTGGACGCCCGAGGACAACATGGAAATCGCCATGAAACTCGGCTCCGATATCTGCATGCAGCTCGACCAGTGCCCGGGCTATCCCGCCACGCGCGCCTACGTTGAGCGCGCCGTTGAGCTGTCGAGCATGTGGGCCGAGCGCTGCTATAAGGCGCATACCCGCGATGACCAGGCGCTCTTTGGCATCGTTCAGGGCGGCATGCACCTGGATCTGCGCCTGCGTTCGCTGCGCCATCTGGAGGAGTGCGGCGACTTCCCGGGCTATGGTATCGGTGGCTATTCGGTGGGCGAGGATCACGAGACCATGTTCGAGACCCTGGCGCCGCTCGTGAGCGAGTACATGCCCAAGCATAAGCCGCGCTACCTGATGGGTGTCGGCAACCCGACCACGCTCGTGCGCGGCGTTGGCGTGGGCATCGACATGTTTGACTGCGTGCTGCCGACGCGCACCGGCCGTATGGGCACGGCATTCTCCAGCGAGGGTCGCCTCAACTTCCGCAACGCTCGCTTTGCGCACGACGACGGTCCCATCGATCCCACCTGCACCTGCCCGGTGTGCACGGGCGGTTACAGCCGTGCGCTCATCCGTCACATGGTCACGCAGAAGGAGATGCTCGGCGGCATTCTGCTTTCGATGCACAACATCTACTACCTGCTCAACCTTATGCAGCGGGCCCGCCAGGCCATTATCGAGGGCCGCTACGGCGCGTTCGTGAGCGACTGGATGAACAGCCCTGCGGCGGTGGATTACTAAGAGCAGCACGGGCGCTTGCAGAGCGCGGGCAACGGCAAGGGGCGAGCGCCGGCCGGTCATCACGTTTGCTAACACCGCTTGCGCGACCGATGACCGATAGCTTGCAAGCACTTGATGCATCGTGGGTACCATACCGAATAGTTGATGTTCGGGCGGGTGTTTGGCGCACAGCGTCGACCCCGCCCGTTTTTCTTTTTCTCGATAGGAGTACCCATGATTAAGAATGAGAACGTCGAGGGCGAGCCTGTCTACGACGAGACGTACCGCCGCGGCCCCGTGGTCATGCGCGGCCCCATGATTCCTAAGGACAACACCTACGCCAACCTGCTGGCGCCCGAGGACTCGACCGACTGGCTGCATGCCGACCCGTGGCGCGTGCTGCGCATTCA
>DBFVGT010000041.1:0-18747 GCA_048524725.1 Collinsella sp.
CCCCTTTATCTGCCAACACATCTTGTTTAACACCTCACACGGCGATAAAGTTAGAAATGAAGTTCGCCTTCATTTCTCTAAGGGAAGCGACGGCGTCACTTCAAAAATCGGCGCGACGTCAGTCGCTCCTAAAAAGGAAAGCAATCTCATATCGGTTTTGAATCGGTGGCCTCACCGATTCGCTCTGCTTTCCTGGGGGCATGAATGATGAGTTGCAAACGCCCGCACACCGTTAAGGCGACACTCACTTCTGAAGAATACGAAACGCTTTCCGCTTTGGCAGAAAAGGCGGGCATGACGAAAGCCGAATTCATTCGCTATGCACTGATTCATTGGAATGAATCGTTCGATGATCTAGTCATTTCCAAAAATATGAACGGTGGCCGTAGCAAAAAGCTGCAAACCGTTTCAGAGGATTCGAACGAAAAGCGCTCGGAGGTTGTTTACGTCAAAGTCACCGATGGCGAGCACGAGGCGATTCGCAAGCAGGCGGATGCGCTCGGCACGACCGTCAGTGCGTATGCCCGCCGCGTGATGCTGGCCGGGAAAATCGAGATGATCGATTTCGATATGAGCCAGGTCGCAAAAATCTATCACGAGCTGTATCGCGAGGGGACGAACCTCAACCAGCTGATGTATTTTGTGAATGCGCAAGGTCTTCCGGCCTACAACGAGAAGGCGGTTTTCCGAACGCTTGAAAAGGTTTACCAAAATGCCCGTAAAGTCACTCTCTTCATCGAAGAGCTCGAACAGCGTTATTTCACCGATGGCGGTGAGCTCGATGACCGTCGTTAAGCAGAAAGGTGTTTCGTCCGAGCGCTACGCGAAGCACCTGCGCAAGTACATTAACGGAAAGAATGCTTTGGCCCGCGGCGGCTGGAACCTCGCGAACGGAAAGCACTGGTTTTCCGAAATGGCTATGACGCGGAAGATGTTCCATCACGACAGGCCCGCGCGTGCCGGCGCGAAGAACATAACGATGCTTCATCAGATTCTCGCGTTTCTGCCCGAGGAGTGCAGCTGCAACGGAGGCAAGATGACCCCCGATGCGTGTATGGCCTACGCGGAGCAATGGCTTGCGAAACACTACCCGCATCAACAAGTGATTGTCGCGTTGCATGAGGAAAGCGATAAGGCGGGAAAACGCTACGCGGTTCATATGGCGATTAACCGCACGGATCTTTTGACGGGTAAGCGTTGCGAGACGGGCGGGCGTCGCGGAAAGTACGAACGCGCTGCGTGGGTTCGTGAAATGGACGAGGCCTGGAATCTCGCTCAGCTCGAAAAGGGAAAGAAGAACTCGAAGATTCGAGACCGACAGCCGCGCGACACTGAAAAGAAAATCGTTGAGCGGGGAGAGTACAGTTATAAAAACAATCTGCGCGAGTTGATCCATCTTGCAATCAACGAAGGTCATCCGAAGAATATGGAGCAGTTTAAAAAGTTACTTGCCTCATGGGGCGTAGACATTTTCATCAAGAACAATCGAGTCTATGCGACAGATCTCGATATCAAGGAGGCCGGCAACCCGAAGTGCACTTTCAACCTGACTCGTCTTGACGGGAGGTTTGCGGTCAAGCAACTTGAGGCGGCCTTCAAAAATAACGTGCTGGAGGCCGAGCGAGCCCTTCCTTATGAGAGGCGTTGCGAGATTTACATTCAACGGCTTAAGAAGGCGTATTCGGCGTGGGTCGAGCAGGCAAAGGCGAGCAAGGGCGTCGCCTACAATCTCTTTCCTAAGTTCATCGCACCGAAGTGCGATGAAGATCTGCTCGAGGATCCGGCGGTTCGTGATGAGCTTCTTGCCCGGCGCGGTTACGCAAGAGAGATTCGCAACCGTTACGCCGGCGCCGTTCCCGATGCTGGCGATGACCGCGTTCGCGCCGCAGGACGAGCCCATGGTGGCAACGGCGACATCTCGCCGCAGGTCGATCGTGCGGTCGACCGAGGCGATTACGATCGCGGCGACGCGCCTCGCTAGTTTTGGAAAGCCTATCGTCGGTGCCCTAGCGCGCTGCCATCCGGTGCCGATTCTGCCATACTCGCAATTCGGTGAGGATGAGGAGTATGAATTGATCGGCGGGGGTCAGCCGCTCTGATAGAATCGTCCTTGCTGTCGGCAGCCCTCGTGCCGGGCAGAGCCCTCCATTTGATGGGAGGTGATGCCCATGACCGATTTCACCGAGCTCGTGAAGCTCCTGACCGCTATGGTCTCGCTCCTCACGGCCCTTGTCGGCCTTTCCAAGGCACTCAAGCAGGGCTCGAAGCCCAAAAAGAAAGGCCACCGTCGCTAAGACGATGACCCAACTTCATTAAGCAACGGCTCTGCCCAGCTCTCTACAACTTGGGCTGCCGTCGGCACCATTTTACCCTCCTGACGAGGAATTCGTCCATATTTCAAAAATCAAATCCTGTTCGCGCGTGGGCGTAAACTTATATAGTTGGGCAAATCCGGCAGATTGGAGCTTGAAACATGAGGGATATGCACCTCATGTCGCTCATAAAACGTCTCCTGACCTCGAAGGAGAACGTTTTTTAGCGATAAAAGGAGACATAAAAATGATCTGGTTTACCAGCGACACCCACTTCGGGCATGAGAACGTGCTGAAGTTCACCGACCGCCCGTGGGAGACGATTTGGCAGATGAACGACGCCATCGTCGACAACATCAACGGCAAGGTTGCCGTGGACGACGAGCTCTACATCCTGGGGGATTTCTCATTCAAGATGACCGCCCAGGACGCCTACGGGCTGCGCAAGCAGATCGCCTGCAGGCGCATCCACCTCGTCCCGGGAAACCACGACAAGGACTGGACCCAGCCGGCGGTCACGGGCGCCTTCACCGTGGAGCCGCCGATCTGCGTGCTCAAGATCGACGGGCAGAAGATCGTCCTGAGCCATTACCCCATGGCCGACTGGCAGGGCATGAACCATGGATCGTGGCACCTCCACGGGCACATCCACAGCAGCGGCGGCGCGTACAACGAGTTCAACCGCAAGCAGGGCCTTCTGCGCTACGACGTCGGTTGCGATGCCAACGGGCACTCCCCGGTGAGCCTCGATGAGCTGAGGGAATGGTTCGCCGGAGTCGACGAGCCGTGCGGCCGGGTGAAATGGCCCTGGTGGGTCAACGAGACCGGCGACAGACAGGTCGAGCGCGAGCTGGCGGCGTACAAGAGGGAAGAGGTGATTCGATGACGGTCTATGTGACGGGCGACATCCACGGTGGACTCGACATGCAAAAGCTCCGCGACTGGGAGCTTGGCGATAGTCTTACCAGCGACGACTGTCTCATCGTTGCCGGTGACTTTGGCTTTCCGTGGGACTTTTCTGCCGAGGAATGCGCCGACATCGCTTGGCTGGAGTCGCGCCCCTACACGGTACTGTTCGTCGACGGCAACCACGAGCGCTTCGATCACTGGGAGGAGCGCCCCATGGAGCCGTGGCATGGCGGGCTGACGCAGCGCCTGTCGGACACCTCGCCCATTCGGCGCCTGACGCGCGGCGAGGTCTTTGAGCTCGACGGTTCGACAATCTTCACCATGGGCGGTGCCACGAGCGTGGACAGGGAATACCGCGTGCCGTATTCCAGTTGGTGGCCTCAGGAGCTCCCGGATGAGTGCGAATTCGATGCCGCGCGGGCAAAGCTCGACGAGGTCGGCTGGAAGGTCGACTGCGTCATCACCCATACCTGCGCCACGCGTATGCTCTCGCCGACGCTCTACCCGGACCCAGGCTGGGAACGCCCTGATGTGGACCGGCTGACCGGATTCCTCGATGAGCTCGAGGACCGCCTGGACTATAAGCACTGGTATTACGGCCATTTTCACCGAGACGGCAACCCGGACGAACGGCACACGGTGCTGTATGACCGAATCGTGAGACTCGGGGACAAACTCCTGCCGTGGGGTGCGTACTGATGACGGTCTATGTGACAGGCGACGTGCACGGCAGGGCCGAGTACGGGTCCAGCCGGTTTGCATTCAAAAATTGGCCGCTGGGCCGGACCCTGACGCGCGATGACGCGGTGATCGTGGCCGGCGACTTCGGCTTTGTCTGGGACGGCTCGAATGCTGAGAGGTATTGGCTCGATTGGTTTGAGTCAAAACCATGGACCACGTGTTTCGTAGACGGCAACCACGAGAACCACCGGATGCTGGCAGAACTGCCGGTGCGGGAGTGGAACGGCGGCCTCGTCCATGAGGCGCGACCGCACGTGCTGCACCTGATGCGCGGAGAGGTGTTCGATATCGACGGGTTCACAGTCCTTGCCATGGGCGGCGCCGCGAGCAACGACAGGCAGTATCGCAAGGAGGGGAGGAGCTGGTGGCCCGAGGAGATGCCGAGCGAGGAAGAGATGGACCACTGCCGCGCCTCGCTCAACCGCGTAGGCTGGAGGGTCGACTACGTGGTGAGTCACGAGGCTCCTGCTGCCCTGGCTAGAGAGCTGTGCCGCGAGCGCGGACGTGAGTGCGGCGGGGATACGCTGCAAACTTTCCTGGGCGAGCTCGACGGGCGGCTCGACTATCGCATCTGGCTCTTCGGGCATTACCACGGCGACGAATGGCGCGACGACAGGCATCGCCTGGTCTATCGAGACATCGTGCCGATCGAAAGTGCTGCGCCCGGTTCTCAGTTCTAGAAACCCCCTAGAAATGCTCTAGAGGGTTTCTAGAAAATTAGATGCTATGCGACCTACTCATCCTTCATCTGGGTCATGGCCTCGACCTTGGCCTCGGCCGCGGCTGCCCGCTGCTCGGAGGCGGCGAGGCGGTCCTTGAGGGCGGCTACCGCGGCCATCAGGTCGTGCTGGGCCAGGAGCGCATCGCTCAGCTCGGCCTGGGCTTTCAACGCGGCGTCACGCTCGACGCGCAGGCGCTCGATCTCATCGGCCATGGCTTCAGCCTCGGCGCGGAGCTGAACGACCTGCCTGTCGAGCTCCTTAGCACGGGAGAAGTACCTGACGCTTGCGGCGTGGAGCTCGTTGTTCTCGAGCTCGAGGCTCGCGGTATCGAGCTCGAACTTCTCCTCTATAAAGGCAATCCGCTCATTGCAGTCGGCCTCAAGTCTTTCGTTCCGATCCATCGCCTCGACGAGCTTGCGGCTGAATTCATCCACCTGGGCCATGAGCAGTGCGTTCTCGGTCATGAGGTTGCCCGTTTCGCGCAGCAGCTTCTCCCGCCATGTCGCCTCGATCCGCTCGGCGGCCTCATCGAGGACGGACTTCACGCCGGGCGTCTCGCTGATTTTTCTCTCGTTTGGGTTGTCTGTCATCGTGCGGCACTCCAATCAACAATGGGCATGGCTCCGCCATGCCGTACGGCTGGGAACAAATACGCGGCCGCTGTTGAGTTGTGTTTGTCCTGCGCTTGGTGAGTTCTAAAAGCGTCTCAAGTCATGCGTTCACGCAGGTTTTCGATTGGAGAAATACCGCACGCTTTCATGGTATCACGTGCCTTAAAGACCATGAATGGACGGCCATATCGATTCGTTGAAAATGGCACCTACGACGTGCTGGTGGCAGGAGGTGAGGGCGTTAAAGATGTCGAGAATGATTATGGGAGTATTTTAGATGCAGGTATGAGAAAGGGTCGAATCGAAGTGTCTGGCCGGACGCCAATTGTCCGGGAACTGTTCCGGTTCGACCCTGCTTCATTTTACATCCGCGGCATGTTTTTGTAGACGCCTGGCGATTACCGACCTTCACGACCTCGATGACGGTTTCCCCGTCCTCGATTCTTGCCAGATTGCGGTGGACATCGCTGCGCGAACGGCCGGATATCATTTGAGCCAGAATCCTCTTCTATTGAAGCGGATTCTGGCTCAGTGGTTTTTAACTCGGTTGTTTGACAGAAGCCCACGTCGATAGTCGGTCTGTGGACTTAAGATTTCGGGGGCTCCCAAGCGTTTTCGATCGCGGCGCGGTAGATTGCAGCGTAATTAAGCATCCAGCTGCCATCACCCGCTTTTTGAATAAACCCCTTATTCTTCAAAGAGGTATAGGCCCGGGAGATCGTGTTCTTACTTAGGTGGTAGCGCTCCTCAATCCATTTGCTTTTTGCGTAAAAGCCCATGGCTCGTTTGTTTTTGGAAGGATTTCCAAGCTTCCATACGAGGCCGAGGATGAGGCGCTCGGCAGCGACAGTGGTGGCACAACACGCCCAGTCGGGCACCGAAATAAAATTCGCGTTATCCATTTTCCTTCTAATCTCTCGTTGCTCAGTAACATCATCGGAAAATTTGTCGGAAATCGACGGTAGCTCGCTCATGTTTACCACCTAGTCAAGGTGGGCGGTACGACCTTCAAGCTGCTTGAAAAGCTCATAAAACGAGCTTTCAAACATGTAATTCGAGCGATGGATTTGGATGAGCTTGCCGGACTCGCGCATGAATTTGCGTGCGGTGTTTTCGCTCCAGCCAGTGAGTTCGCGGATATCGTTAACGCGGAGCAACCGATCGCACTGAGCGGCACCAGTGGGGAAAGTCGGTGTGGACGCCTGAGTGCTAATCTTTGGAGTAGCCATGATGAGCTATCCTTTCAATGAGGGCCCTCCCTGTGCTTGTAAGACTTACCAGGTTCATAAGCACTTGGGGGGCCGGTTTCTATGACTACATGCGTAGCCATCTGACAGCTTTAGCATGTATTAAAACTCATTAGTTGTCAATCAAATATAGCATCTACCTGCGGAAACGGTATTATAGTACCGTAATATTATGAATAAAACGATGAATGAAAAACATGCTATTTCTCGCTTCTCTGTATATAGGCGTTGATGAAGTCTTCGTAGCCTTTAACTGCTTTTATTTCTGATTGTTGAACGAGGCTTGTATACGTTTTGAGCGTGATATTGGGGTCCGCGTGGCCAAGAATACCTTGCACGCTTCTAACGTCCGATCCGTTCGCCAGCATAAAAGTGCTTACGCAATGCCTGAGCTGATGCGGGCAGATGCCCTTATATAGTTTTCCGCCAGTCGAATTATTCGGCTCATAGATTCCAAGATTGCAGCTAACTGCGAAATCGCGAAACCAATGGTTGAAGATGTAGTTCTTCATGTGACAGACAGTAGGGACCCCTTGCTCGACAGCAATATCGCTAATGATGGGAGTGCTGCCAGTCTGGGACAGCCCCAGAGAGGCCAGGAGCTCTTTTTGTATGGCTGACCATGATTGAAGACGTTCGGCCAGGGTTTCTCCAACGGGGATTTTGCGTTGGCTTTCTTGTGACTTGGGTGCCCTCAGTTCATGATCGTTGGTGTACTGCCTGTCAATTTTCAAGGTTTTATTGGCAGGGTCCCAATCGCGCCATTCGAGGCCCAGCATCTCGCCTTTTCGCATACCCGTATACACTAGTACTAGCGTACCAACAGCTTCGGCGGTGAGCTCAATGTGTTGAAGATGTGTGCATAGGGTAGCTACTTGCTCGATTGTCAGTGATTCTCTTTTGTTGCGTGGTCTGCGAACATGAACGGTAGCGCAGGGGTTTCGGTCAATTATTCTCTTTGCGACTGCATTCGACAGAATCTGGCGCAGTTTCGCATTGATTCGTACAAGCTCAGATGGTTTGTATTTTCCCGTACGACGAGCTTCGGCATATGTTTCTTCGATTAGATCGGGAGTTAGCCCCTCAATTGTCTGAAACGCACCGAATAGGTCTTCGATATGCCTGCAATCGTACGCTTCTCTTTCATAGCTCGTTGGCGCAAGCTCGGTGTCCCTATTTTCATGAAAGGCCCAGCAGTAGGACGCAAGCAAAGTGGGCTTTTTAGTTTTAGTGATCGTGCCAGAGGAGTTGATTTCAGCCAGCTTGGCCTGCATTGCAGCCTTAGCTTCTGTTTTAGTCTTGCAACGAACCGTATAAGTTGGGGATCGTTTGTAACGCCCTGTCTTAGGGTCCTTGACCCCAAGGGAAAAATAATAGCGATAGGTGTTAGGTGATCTCTTGTCTTTCCAACACGTGCCTCTTCCGCTAATTAGTGGCTGTTCTGACATCTTTGCACTCCGTTTCTTTGAATAGTTTTCAACAATTCATTGAGTGCAGTTTAGCTAAAGCTGTTAGTAATATGTTTGTAAAAGCGTAGGCGCAGCTACCGGAGGTAAAAGACACAAACTGCTATGTTTATCTGCGGTTATATGGTGTTCAATGATGCTTGATGAATAGTAGGGGGTAGCATTAAATCATATCTCCTAAAGCGGGTGTCGACGGTTCGAATCCGCCCGGGGGCACCAGAGGAATATCGAGCCCGGTACCGCTATGGTGCCGGGCTCTTCTGGTCTAAGGGCAGGATTCGGACCGTCGACACCCGCGTCACCAATTTCCCCGCGGGGGGAGTTTTCGAATCCGCCCGGGGGCACCAGAGATTTGCCGAGCCCGGTACCACCACGGTGCCGGGCTCTTCTGGTTTAAAGGTATGCCGTGGTTTTCGCTACTTCAGATGAAGAAAGCGCCCGTTTGCAGGGGGAGCAAACGGGCGCAATTGAGCGAATGTATTTGCGTCAGCAGCCGCTGTGGGCAACGTCTTGATGACTAGTTGGTCGTACCGGAATCGTCGCCTGAATCAGTACCAGAGCCAGAAATCGAAACCGTCAGCGTAATCGTGCTGTCGGTGGACTGCTTGCCGGTGGGGGAGACGCCCGTGACGGTGGCGTTTTCGTTGCCACTCACGGGGTTGCCGTTCTGATCGCAGAACGCGATGTTGTAGAAGCCGGCGTTGTTGAGCGCGGTGACGGCGGCAGAAATGCTCTTGCCGTACAGGTTGCCCGGGACGGTGGCCTTGCCGGACTTCTTGGCAATGACGACGGTAATCGTGGCACCGGGCTTCTGCTTGCCGCTGGGGTTCCAGCTGATCACGGTGCCCTCGGTAACCGAGTCGTTCTCCTGGTAGCTCACGTCGACGCCAAAGCCTGCCATATCGAGGGCGTTGCGCGCCTGGGCCTCGGTCATGTCGGTCAGGTCGGGGACGGACGTGGTATCCGGGCCGCTCGAGACCTTGTACGAGATGGTCGTGCCCTTCTCGACTTCCTTGCCGGCGTCGGTGCCCTGCTCAAAGACCTGGCCCTCATCGGCCTCGTTGGCCTCCTCGGTGGCGTTGCCCTTTAGGCCAACGCTTGCCAGTGCCGCCTCTGCCTGGTCCTTGGTTAGACCGACAAGCTGGGGAACCTCAACCTTCTCGGAGGGCTTGGGGCCCTTGGAGATTACCAGGTTCACCTTGGTGCCCTTGGCCTTCTTGGTGTTGCCGTTGGGCGTCTGCTCGGCGACCTTGCCCTCGTCGACATCGTCGTTGTAGCTTTGGTCGATGGTGCCGACCTCGAGGCCGGCTTCCTTGATCTGCTCGACGGCAGTCTGCTGGTCCTTGCCTAGCACATCGGGCACGGTGACCTGCTCGCCGCCAAAGAGTCCTGTGGCAAAGGCCACCACGATACCGATGACGGCAACGGCTGCCACCACGGCGGCGATGATCTTGTTCTTGTTGGATTTGGGCTTTTCGACCTCGTAGGAGCCGGTGGAGCCCGAAACCGAGCTACGGGCGGTATTCTGGCCGCTCACGCCCGAGACGGGACGCACCATGGCGCGCGTCTGATCGGAAAGCTCGCGGGTCTTGGTGGCGCCCAGCTCACCGGGGGCACCGATGATGCGCGTGGGCTCCGAGATGTTGACGGCACGGCCCGATAGGTAGCTGTTGAGTACCTGACGCAGCTCGTCGGCGGTCTGGAAGCGGTTTGCCGGGTCCTTCTCCATGCACTTGAGGATGATGCGCTCAAGGTCGGCGTCGACACCGGAGTTGATCTGGCTCGGCGGAATAGGCAGCTCGTTGACCTGCTTGAGTGCGACCGAAATAGCGTCGTCACCGTCAAAGGGGACGCGGCCGGTGGCGCACTCGTACATCACGACGCCCAGCGAGTAGATATCCGAGGTGGGGCCGAGGTCCTGACCGCGGGTCTGCTCGGGGCTGACGTAGTGGGCGGTTCCCAGCACGTTGTTGTCTTGCGTGAGGTGGCTGTTTTTGGCGCGCGCGATGCCAAAGTCCATGACCTTGATGTTGCCGTCGGGCAGCACCATGATGTTCTGCGGCTTAATGTCGCGATGGATGATCTCGTGCTTGTGAGCGACCGAAAGCGCGGAACTGATCTGCGAGCCGATCTGGGCGACCTTCTTGGGGTCGAGGGCGCCGTGGCTCTTGATGCCGCTCTTAAGGTCGGTACCGCGCAGGTACTCCATGACGATGTAATAGGTGTCGCCGTCCTTGCCCCAATCGTAGACGCCCACGATATAGGGGGAGGAGAGACCGGCTGCTGCCTGGGCCTCCTGCTTAAAGCGTGCGGCGAAGGTTGCGTCGCCAGCATACTGCGGCAGCATGATCTTGACGGCTACCGTGCGGTCGAGGACCTGGTCCTGTGCACGGTAGACGGTCGCCATACCGCCTGTCCCCACCTTATCCTTGAGGAGGTATCTTCCCCCGAGGACCCTCTGTTCCATTCCTGCTCCTAACATAACTATTCGCTCAACGATGTGTGTAGTACCTACGATGTGGCCGCTGGGGCCGTGTGGCGCGTTGCCGCTAACTCTTCGGCCGCGGCGCGCCTTGGGTGTCCGATTCGATCATGGGCATCACGCTCCCTGTGCGGCGAGCGCCGCGGTCAGGACGATGCCGGCAATCTTGGCCGCCTTGACGTCGTGTTTGTCGTAATCCTCCAAGGCCACCGAGATGGCGACCGTGGGTGAATCGTAAGGTGCAAAGCCAACGAACATCGAGTTGACGTTGGTGCCGCCGGTCTCGGCCGAGCCGGTCTTGCCGGCGACCTTGACGCCGGGGACCTGGGCATCGGTGCCGGTACCGGACTGGACGACGGCGAGCATGGCCTGCTTGACCTGGTCGGCCGTGGCAGAGCTGACAGCCTGGCCCAGCGAGCGGGACTGCGTGGTCTTAACCACGGTTCCGTCCGGGGCGAGTACCTGGGCTACAAAGTATGGGTCCATGACCACGCCACTGTTAGCGATGGCGGCGGCAATCACGGCGTTTTGCATGACGGTGGTCTGCGGGCCGGGCGTGTGGTCCATGCCGACAGGCTGGCCGGCGCCGGCCCAGGCGGTCTCCCACTCGGTCATGAGCGACGGGTCGGCCATGATGGAGGCCGTGGAGGTCAGGTCCTGGCCGAGCTTTTGGCCGTAGCCAAAGGCGTTGGCAAACTGCACGAGCGTGTTTGCGCCAACTTCGTTTGCCACCTGGCCAAAGACGACGTTGGAGGACACGGCAAAGGCCTGCTGCAGGCTGATGGTGCCGTAGCTCTCGTTGGCATAGTTGGTGACCGGTGCGTTGCCGATGTCCATGGAGCCGGGCGCCTGGTAGGTGCTGGTAAGGCTGGCGGTACCGGTCTCGAGTGCCGCGGAAAGCGTAACGACCTTAAACGTGGAGCCCGGCGTGTACAGCGCGTCCATGGCGCGATTGTACATGGAGCCGTCCTCGCCGCCGCCCGCCTGCAGCAGAGCGTCGATGTTGGTGTTGTCGTAGGTGGGCGAGCTGGCACATGCGAGTACCGCGCCGGTACGCGGGTCGATGACCACTACAGCGCCCTTAAAGCCCTTGAGCGCCTGCTCGGCCGCCGTCTGGATACGCGAGTCGATGGTGAGCTTGGCGGTGTTGCCCGGCTGGGTCTGGCCCGCGAGCGACGCGATGGCGTTGTTCCAGCTGGAGTAATCCTTAGAGCCGGTGAGCGTGTCGTTCATGACACTCTCGATGGCGGTGGTGCCATACTGCTGGCTCACATAGCCAACCACGTGCGCTGCCAGGTTGCCGTTGGGGTAGGAGCGTACGTAGGTGCCGTCCTCCTGCTGCAGCGACTCGGCCAGCGTCACGCCGTCGGACGTGATGATGGAACCGCGCTGGATGTACTTGGAGCGGGCGATAGTGTGGTTGTTGGTCGGCATATCCTGATAGTCCTTGGCCTTGATGACCTGGACATAGGTGAGGTTGCCGATAAGGATGGCGAACAGCGCCGTAAAGGCGAGCACCGCACGGGTTAGACGGTTGGCGAGCGCAACGCGGCCGAGCACACCGGATTCAGGCGTGTCGAGCAGGCGACGGCGCATGCGCGAGCCGACGGAATGGCTGCCGCTGCCGTAGGAAGACGAGGTGGCAAAGCGCGTGCCCGTCTGGGCGGCGGCGGATGCGACCTGATCATCGGTGATGGCAGCCATGGTGCCGGTGCCGGTAAGCTCGGCCTCGCGTCCGGTCGCCTCGTCACCGGCGCGCAGCAGGAGCGCGACGATGATAAAGCTCGCCAGCAGAGAGGAGCCGCCCTGGCTCATAAAGGGCAGGGTGACGCCGGTCAGCGGGATCAGGCGGGTTACGCCGCCAACGATCAAGAAGGCCTGGAAGCTGATGGCGGCCGTAAGGCCCGTGGCACTAAAGGCGGCGAGGTCGGATTTAGCGCGGGCGGCCGTGGTGAGGCCACGCACGGCAAAGAGCATAAACAGGATGAGCACGGCGCCGCCGCCCAAAAGGCCCATCTCCTCGCCGATAGCCGAGAAGATAAAGTCGGACTCGACGACGGGGATGTTGTTGGCCATGCCGTTGCCGATGCCAACACCGACCAGACCGCCATCGGCAAGCGAGAAGAGCGACTGGACGATCTGGTAGCCCTGGCCCTGGGCGTCCTTAAACGGATCGACCCAAACCTGGAAGCGCACCTGAACGTGCGATAGGAACTTGTAGGCGCCCACGGCTCCAACGGCTAAGAGCGCAAGGCCGATAACGACATACGAAAAGCGCCCCGTGGCAACGTAGAGCATCAGCAAGAAGATAGTGTAGAACAGCACGGCCGAACCCAGATCGCGTTCGAAGACGACGACGAGCAAGCACACACCCCACACGGCAAACAGCGGCAGCAGCAGTCGCAGGCGAGGGATCTTAAAGCCCAGGATCTTGCGGTTGGAGATGGAGAGCAGCTCGCGGTTCTCGGCCAGGTACCCGGCCAGGAACAGCACGATAAAGACCTTGGCGAACTCGCCGGGCTGGATGGTAAAGCCCGCGATGCGAATCCACAGCTTGGAGCCCGAGATCGTGGTGCCGATAAAGATGGGCAGCATCAGCAGGATGATGCCGATAATGCCAAAGGTGTACTTGTAGCGCATGACCACGTCGAGGTTTTTGACCAGTGCGAGCGTTCCCACCATCAGGGCCACCGAGACAAACAGGATGATGAGCTGTGAGATCGCGAGAGCGGGTGCGAGACGCGTCACGAACGTGATACCGATGCCCGAAAGCACAAAGACAATGGGCAGGATGGCGGGGTCGGCACCGGGCGCCAAGATGCGCACGGCAATGTGGGCCGCAGCAAAGGCGGCAAAGAGGCCGATCGGTACGGCGAGCGTCTCAAAGGAGATGGCAGCGCCCGCGGTGAGCACGTACATCGCATACAGCAGGATGACGGGGAACGCCGAGGCGATGAGCAAGAGCAGCTCGGTGTTGCGGCGACTCATAAGCGGCACTCCCTTTCTAATTCTTATCGGAGGCTTCGGCCTCGGCGGACTGTTCGGCGGTTTTCTCGGAATCTGATTCGGAGGTCGATCCCTGATTGGTGTTGTCGCGAATCGTTTGCGCGTCGATCACCTGGCGGGTCTGCTCTTCATCGATCTGGTGGCGGTACTTGGATATCGTGTCCTGCGCATCGTCGACACTTGTTTGCGGAATGCCCGCCTTGAGGCGGTTCTGCGTGTCTTCGGGCAGGTCGGACAGCTTAATGCTGGTTTCGCTTTCGAGCCAGTGGAGCTTGAGTCCGAGCGGCTTGCCGGGCAGGCCGCGCCAGACGGCGACATTGCCCTGGTAGGTACCCAGGTAGTACGAGCCGGTGACACCCGTGTAGGCCCAGATGCCAGCTGCCAGCACAAAGACGAGGGCCAGGATGGCGGCGATAGTAATGTTGCGGCGACGCACGCGCTGCGCCTCGCGCATAACGCCATCGTCAACCAGGTCAACGACTACTACGGTCACGTTGTCGTGGCCGCCGGCGGCAAGCGCCGCGTCCACTAGATTGTCGACGCAGATTTGCGCGGTTGAGGACTGCGTGGCGATGTTCTCGATATCGCTATCGGGAATCATGCTCGAAAGGCCGTCGGAGCACAGGATCAGGCGGTCGCCTTCCTCGATATGCAGAGTGAAGTGGTCGGCATACATGGCAGGGTCCGAGCCCAGCGCACGGGTGATGACCGAACGGTTGGGGTGGACGCGAGCCTCGTCTGCCGTAATCTCGCCGGCGTCCACGAGCTCCTCCACGTAGGAGTGGTCGCGGGTCACGCGGATGAGCGTGCCCTCGTGGAGCAGGTAGGCGCGAGAGTCACCCACGTGGGCGATGGCGAGCGTGTCGTTTTCGATATAGGCGCAGGTGGCTGTGCAGCCCATGCCGGGCTTGCCCAGGCCGTTCAGGGCCGCCTCGATTACGGCGGCGTTGGCTGCCTCGACGGCTGCGGCCAGGCGTGCTGCGTCGGCGGACTGCGGGGCCGTCTTGGCAATAGTCTCGACGGCGATGGAAGAGGCTACCTCGCCGGCGGCGTGACCGCCCATGCCGTCGCATACGCAAAAGAGCGGCGACTGCACCAGGTAGGAATCCTCATTGTGCGGGCGTACGCAGCCAACGTCAGAGCGGGCGCCCCACATGAGTTGCGTGGTGGTGCCGGCATCATAGGTCGAGTCGGTCTCGATGCGCTCCTCGGTCAGGGGCTCAAAGCTCATGGTCGAGCCGGGGTCTTTGAGCTTGGCCTCAACGGCGGCAACGTCGATCTCGGCTGTGTCACCGGGAGAGACGTTGCCGGTCTCGGCGTTTGATTCGGAATCGCCGGTGTCCGGGGAGCCGGGCTCCTCGGACGCGCGGGCGGTCGACTCGTCGTCTTGCGGGCTGACGTCTATAGGCTCGGGTGTCGCAAAGTGCGACGGCGCGGGCGTGCTTTGCGACTGGGCGGCGGGCTCGGCCACGGTATCGGACTCGCTTGCGGGCGCAGGCTGTGGGGCCTTGGGTGCAGGGCCGTCCTCGGGGGATGGCCCCGCTTCGGGCGCCGGCGTAGACACGGGCGCAACCTCGGATGCCGGGGCTATGGGAAACGCCGGCGCGGCGGGCTCGGGTGCCGCAAACACCGCAGCGCTCTCGTTGATTGCCGCGGCGACGGGCTCTGCAAAGTGAGCTGGCGCCGAGGTTGCTTCGGGCGCTGTGGGCTGTTCCGCAGCATGTGCGCCGATGGGCGCCGCTACGGCATCCTCTTCGTCCTCGTTATCGGCGAGATCCGAAATATCATGCGTTACATGCGAAAGAGGCAGGGAGAACACGGTGTCCTCGGGTTCCACGGGTGCGGAGCCCGCCGGAGCGGCGTGGGCCGGCGCAGCTGTGGCGGCAGCCGGTGCCTCGGTCATAGTCGCGGACTTGTTCTCCTCGTCGATCATCGACGGTTCACCTTCATGACCACATCGCCGATCTGGACTTCGTCGCCCTCGCGCAGCGTTGCGGGCTCCACAAGCTGGCGGCCGTTGACGAGCGTGCCGTTAAGCGAGTTGAGGTCCTCGATGATGAGCGCCGGGCCCTGCAGCGAAAAGCGCGCATGCGAGGCCGAGACGAATGGTTCGTTGATGCAGATGTCCGAAGATGGCGAGCGACCGACGATGACGGGGCCGAGCATGTCTACGTGGATGCCGCGGATACCGCGCGGGCCCTTGTCCACATCGATCGTCCAGATAGCCGAGTCGCGGCGCTGTCCGCGCACAAGTCCCACGCCGGTCTTCATGACGGCGAACAGGAAGATATAGAGCAGGGCGACCAGGACGATGCGGCCTGCAAAAAGGACGATATCGATGTTCATAAGCGACTATCCCCTAAATTCAAAGGTGCTCAGGCCAAACGTCAGCAGATCGCCGTTGCGCAGCGGGCAGCGCGTAATGCGGCGGTTGTTGACGAGTGTGCCGTTGGTGGAATTGAGGTCCTCGATCGACCAATCCGAGCCCGTAAAGGTGAGCTGGGCGTGGCGGCGCGACACGTTGGGGTCGCGCAGGGCAATGTCGGAAACTGAGCGCTCGCGACCGATGGTCACCTGTGCGGAGGTGATGCTATGGCTCTCGCCGCTCACGACGTCGACGAGCTGGGCGAGCGGGCGCTGCGGGGCGCGAGTGCTCGCCATGTTGGAGGCGATGCCGGCTGCGGCGCCTAGGCCCACGGCGGCACCGGTCGCGGCGGCTCCGCCCATGCCGGCAAGCGCGTCGCGCGAGACGGTCTGCGGCACCGGGATGGGTGCGGCGGCGGGGTCGGGGACGCTAGGCGCGAAGGGGTCTGCCACGGCAAGCGGGTCGGGAGCGGCGGCGCGAGGCGTCGGCTGCTGCTGGGGCATGGCAGCGGGGCGCTGCTGCTGCGGGGCAGCAAACTGCTGCTGGCCGGCGCGCGGGGCGCTGGCGGCACGGCTTGCCGCGGAGTTGTTCTGGCCCAGGCCGTTTTGATAGGCGCGCTCTTCTTCGTACAGGCGGCCGAGCGTGGGGGCATCGACGTTCTCGGCAAAGACCGAGAACTTGCCGGCGCGCAGCTGCGGATCGATCATAAAGCGCACGAGGGGCTCGCCGACAAAGACATAGCGGCGCTTTTCGGCCTGCGCTTTCACAAACTCGCGGACCTCGCGCGAAAGCTCGGGGTAGAACGGGGCGAGCATGGGATCGTCGTCGGCGGCGATCAGGATGGTATAGAGTGCCGGCGCCGTGTTGACGCCGTTGATCACCAGAGTCTGATCCTCCATGTCGCGAGCGGCCTGCTTGGCAAGCTTCTTAAAGGAGAACGGGGCACGGGTGGCACCGAAGATGCCGGCCACGTGGTCCTCGAAGATGTTCAGGAAGTTCACGAAAGATCACTCTCCGTATAGGTTCTTTGGTATCCGAGCAAATATAGGCATATCCCAACGATTATAGAGGATAGGGTTCCCGCAACCGCCGCCTTGGCGGCGACCGCGGCTGCAAGGCTGGCAATTTCCATATGGTGTGCAAGACAGGATGCCGCTGCGCAGCCGATGCCGGTGACGGCGATAGCGGCGATTGCGGCAAGGTTTGAGCCCTGGTCGGCACGCTTGGCATGGGCATTGAGCAGCGCAGATGACGCTGCGGCAGTTGTCGCGACCAGCACAAAGGCAGCCCAAAGGAGTGGGTCTCCCAGCGCTGCGGCAACGTTACCGAGCCCCAGCACGCCTCCGGCTGAAAGCGCGACCGTGGCCAGACGGGCAAAAAGTGCGCCCATGCCCGTTGCCGCGGCGGCGCTTGCCGGGCCGAGCCAAAATGACGCGACGCCGGCGGTGACCCCAGCTGCCAGGAAGGTATTGCCGGTCAGACAGCCAAGCGCGAGTGCACAGGTGAGTGCGGCGCTCGCGGCAGCCTCGGTGCGACCCCAGGCGATCCACCAACCGGACATGGCGGCGGCAAAGATCACCGCGACGGGCAACATCGACAGGATGCCCTGTGCCTGCATGGTGGCGTTTGCCATGAGCACCAAAAAGCCCACAGCCGAGATGGCCGAGCCAATCTGGGGGGCCAGGCCGGCCGCCGCTCCGATCGCGATAGCCGCAATGACCAGGCCGGGAAGCGCCGCGACCCCAGCCGTTTGCATCAGCAAAAAGCTAAAGGTGCCGCACGCTAGCGCCGAGATGGCGCGCATGGTGTAGTCGCGCGCATGGATCCAGCGCGTGCCCGCCCAGCCGAGTGCGGGGTCGACTTCGATGGTGTCGTCCTCGTAGTGCGACGGCTCGATATCGTCGAGCTCCTGCTCGTCATCCGAAAGTTCGCCAACCATTTGCTCCAGGCTGCGACGGCCTTCGCGCACGCTGCCCAGACCGGCAAGGAGCTGGTCGCAAAATGCCTCGATGCTGTTGGGGCGGTCCTGCGGCATGGGGGAGAGCGCGCTCATGAGCGCGGCCTCGGCTCCCGGGGGAAAGTGTGGTATCAGCTCGCTGGGATAGGTGGCGCCGCCGATGATGCGGCCGAGCGAGTCGGCGGGCGTGGCCGCCATAAAGGGAGCGCTGCCGCACAAGCCCTCATGGATAACGCAGGCAAGGGCAAAGACATCGGCGCGCTCGTCGACCGTGCCGGTCTCGATATCGAGCTGCTCGGGCGGCATGTAGCCGATGGTGCCGCCGCGTGAGCCGCCAAAGCCACCGGCGGACGACAGCCGCGCCATGCCAAAGTCGGTGAGCTTTACATTGCCCGAGTGGTCGATGAGCACGTTGGCGGGCTTAATGTCCAGGTGGAGTACGCCATTACTGTGGGCGAAGGTGAGCGCCTGGCCCAGGGCATCGGCAATGGCCGCGGCCTCGTCAAAGGTAAGTGAGTGGCCGTCCGCGCGGTGCAAAAACTCGGCCAGCGACATGCCATCGACATATTCCATAACCAGGTAGGCATAGGCTGTGTCGTGCGTAAAGTCGATAACCTGCACGATGTTGGGATGTTGAAGCATGGCGGCAGTGTGCGCCTCGCGCAGGACATCCATGATGTCGCTAGCGGGCATGCCGGCGCCGTCTGTGAGGGGGATGCGTTTAATGGCGACGCGGCGGCGCAGGTGCGTGTCGCGGCAGATCTCGATGGAGCCAAAACCGCCGGTCGCAAGTGTCTCGAGCGGCTGGTACCGCTTGAGCAGCTCGCGAGAGCTGGTGCCCTCCAAAGGAACGTCCGGCGAGAACCGGGCGGTATGTTGCGAGAAAAGCGGCATGGCCAACCCTCGTGCGTTTAAAGTTCGTTTGCGAG
>DBFVGT010000042.1:0-6655 GCA_048524725.1 Collinsella sp.
GACGAGGCCGTCGACTTTAAGGGCGACGCCGAGCTCGACAAGTCCGGCGACGTCCAGACTCAGATGGGCAGCACCGACAATGCCATCTCCTACCTCGACTTCTCGCACTTCGACGACTCCAAGTTCAACGCCATCAAGGTCGAGGGCGTGGAGCCCAAGAGCGCAAACGTCACCGACGACTCCTTTAAGATCTGGGCTACCGAGCACATGTACTGCGCTAAGGACGCCGACGAGGCCACCAAGGCCTTCCTGGAGTTCATGCTTTCCGACGACGTCCAGGGCAAGCTCGTCGAGGAGCAGGGCTTCATTCCCGTCTCTGCCATGAAGGTCGTCAAGGACGCCAGCGGCAAGGTCTCCGCTAAATAAGCAATCGCCCCGGAAAGGTTTGCAATGGCAAAACAGCTGCCAAAGCGCGACCTTGAGAACGTGGGTCTGGGCGTCACGGGCGCGTGCGTAGCGCTCGTGACGCTTGTCGTTGCCGCACTCATCTTTATGGTCGCCCAAAAGGGCCTCTCGGCTTTTGTCAAGGACGGCGTCTCGATCGTCGAGTTCTTCACCGGTACCAAGTGGGACCTGGCCAACACAGCCGAAAACGGCCTGCCCTATACCGGCGCCCTGCCCCTGATCGTCACCTCGTTTGCGGTCATGGTGCTCTCCACGCTCATCGCGCTGCCCATCGCCATCGGCTCTGCCATCTTTGCGGTCGAGATTAAGCCTAAGTTTGGCTCCAAGGTTTTTCAGCCGCTCATTGAGCTTTTGACCGGTATTCCCTCGGTCGTCTTTGG
This sequence comes from Collinsella sp., assembly GCA_048524725.1. Taxonomy (GTDB): domain Bacteria; phylum Actinomycetota; class Coriobacteriia; order Coriobacteriales; family Coriobacteriaceae; genus Collinsella. Next base: position 786 of record DBFVGT010000042.1, read on the forward strand.
CCTGATCGGTTTTCACGTGGTCGTCGGCCTTATGAAGAGCGTTTTCCACGTGAGCACAGGCCTGGGCATCTTGCCCGGCGCCATCGTGCTGGCCGTCATGATTCTGCCGACGATGACCACGCTTTCGGTCGATGGCCTGCGCGCTGTGCCCGACAGCTACCGTCAGGGCTCGCTCGCACTGGGCTACACCCGCTGGCAGACCATCTGGCACGTGGTGCTCAAGTCCGCCATGCCGTCGCTCATGACCGCAGTCATCCTTGGCATGACCCGCGCCTTTGGCGAGACGCTCGCCGTGCGCATGGTCATTGGCGGCATCGAGGCCATGCCGACGTCGCTGCTGTCGCCGGCGTCCACCATCACCACCACGCTCACCACGTCCATGGCGGTCTATGCCGAGGGCTCGGCCCAGGACGACGTCCTGTGGGCGCTCGGCCTGCTGCTGATGGGCATGAGCCTCATCTTTATCCTGATCATCCACCTTATCGGCCGCAAGGGGGCGAAGGCTCGTGGCTAGCACGCGCATCCACATCGACGAGGCGAGACTCGGGCGTGTCCAAAAGCAGGACCGCATCGCCACGGGCGTGCTGACGGCGATTGTCGCCATCGTCATGCTTATCGTCGTCTCCATGGTGGCCTACATCCTGTTCGAGGGTATCTCGACGCTGTTCCAGCCGGGCTTTCTCACGCAGCCCGCACGCGCCAACGGAACGCAGGGCGGCGTGCTCTACCAGCTGTTCGACTCGTTCTATCTGCTGCTGATCACCCTGATCATCTCGGTGCCCATCAGCCTGGGCGGCGCGGTCTTTTTGGTTGAGTACGCGCCCGATGGGCCTATTCGCGACATCGCCTCGACCGCCATCGAGACGCTGTCCTCGCTGCCCTCCATTGTCGTAGGCATGTTCGGCTTTCTGGTGTTCTCGGTGCAGCTGGGCTGGAAGTACTCCATCATCTCCGGCGCCGTCGCGCTCACCATGTTCAACATCCCCATCCTGGTGCGCGTGATTCAGCAGGCGCTCGAGGACGTGCCGCAGGCCCAGCGCGATGCGTGCCTGGCCATGGGCCTCACTCGCTGGGAGGCCACACTGCACATCCTGATTCCCGAGGCCATGCCCGCCATCGTGACCGGCATCGTGCTTTCGGCCGGCCGCGTGTTTGGCGAGGCCGCGGCGCTGCTCTTTACCTCGGGCATGAGCTCGCCGGTTCGCCTGAACTTCTTGAGCTTTAACCTGTCGAGCCCCACCTGCGCCTGGAACGTGTTCCGTCCCGGCGAGTCGCTGGCCGTGCACATCTACAAGATCTATGGCGAGGGCAGCCCCGAGGCCCAGCAGATCGTTTGGGGCACCGCCGCACTGCTGATGACCTGCGTGCTGCTGTTTAACGTAGTCGCCCGTATCGTGGGCAAGCAACTGGCAAGGAGGATGACGGCCGAATGAGCGATATGAATGCAACGCCCGCAACCGAGGCGGCCGCGTCCGACACCCAGGACTTTCTGTCGAGCGTGGGGGAGAGCGAGAGGCGCGTGCGCGTGAGCGGCAAGGCCGTGAGCGACGAGGTCGTGCTCTCCGCCAAGGACGTCAACGTGTACTATGGCGACCGCCATGCGCTGCACAATACGTCGCTCGACTTCCATAAGGGCGAGATCACGGCGCTCATCGGGCCTTCGGGCTGCGGCAAGTCGACCTTCTTGCGCAGCCTCAACCTGATGAATCGCGAGATTCGCGGCTGCCGCGTGGAGGGCGAGATCAGCTACCGCGGACGCAACGTGAACACCAAGACCGAGAATACCTACGAGCTGCGCCGTTCCATTGGCATGGTGTTTCAGCAGCCCAACCCCTTCCGCAAGTCCATTCGAGACAACATCACGTTTGCGCCCAAGCGCCACGGCATCACCGACCGCGACGAGCTCGATCGCATGGTCGAGGAAAGCCTGCGCGGTGCGGCCCTGTGGGACGAGGTCAAAGACAAGCTCGACAAGAGCGCCTACGCGCTTTCGGGCGGTCAGCAGCAGCGTTTGTGCATCGCGCGCACGCTGGCACTCAACCCCGACGTAATCCTGTTTGACGAGCCCTGCTCGGCGCTCGACCCCATCTCGACGCTGGCGATCGAGGACCTCATGTCGTCGATCGTGGCCGACCGCGCCATCGTCATCGTGACGCACAACATGGAGCAGGCGTCGCGCGTTTCCAACCGCACGGCGTTTTTCTACATGGGCGATATGGTCGAGTACGACGAGACCGACGAGATTTTCCAACGGCCCAAGGATAAGCGGCTGAATGATTACCTCACCGGCATGTTCTCCTAGTCCGGGACATGCTTGAGGCCCGCGGTGGCCACGGTTGCCGCGGGGCTGATTGGAGAGGCGGGTCATCTCTTGCGGGAGATGGCCCGCCTTTTTGCGTCGCGTACTGGTGCGCTTGCCCAAAACCACCACGAAGGCGCCCGTCCCCTTTGTGGTGGTTTTCGCTATCATGGAGAACGTTGAATTTCTACGAAGGAGCAGGGCATATGGCGATTCTTTTGGGATGCGATTCCGTCAGCCTAGAGTTTCCCACCAAGCATATTTTCGATAGCGTGACGCTCGGCGTGGGCGAGGGCGACCGCATTGGTATTGTCGGTAAAAACGGCGACGGCAAGTCGACGCTGCTGAGCGTGCTCGCCGGCACGCTGGAGCCCGATGACGGACGCGTGACGCACCGCCGCGGCATCACGATCGGTCTACTCGGCCAAAAGGACCAGCTTGTCGATACCGATACCGTGCATCATGCCGTTGTGGGTGACGCCCCCGAGTACGAGTGGGCGTCGAGCCCCCGTACGCGCCAGATCCTCGCCGGCCTCATTAGCGATGTGCCCTGGGAGGGCATGGTAGGCGAGCTCTCGGGCGGTCAGCGCCGCCGCGTGGACCTCGCGCGCCTGCTGATCGGCGACTATGACGTGCTCATGCTCGATGAGCCCACCAACCATCTGGACATGCGCACCATCAACTGGCTTGCGCGTCACTTAAAGGCCCGCTGGCAGCGCGGTCAGGGCGCGATGCTCGTGGTCACGCACGATCGCTGGTTCTTGGACGAGGTCTGCACCAGCATGTGGGAGGTTCACGACGGCCAGGTCGATCCCTTCGAGGGCGGCTATTCGGCATATATCCTGCAGCGCGTGGAACGCGACCGCATGGCCGCGGTTACCGAGGAGCGCCGTCGCAACATGGCACGTAAGGAGCTCGCGTGGCTGAGCCGCGGTGCCCAGGCGCGCTCCACCAAGCCCAAGTTTCGCGTGGATGCCGCTCGCGAGCTGATCGCCGACGTGCCGCCCGTGCGTGACGAGCTGGAGCTCAAGCGCCTGGCCGTGAGCCGCCTGGGCAAGCAGGTTATCGATGTGGTCGACGTGGACGCCGGCTATGCGGATACCGATGGCGCGCCCAAGCAGGTGCTCAACGACGTGACCTGGCTCATTGGTGCGGGCGACCGCTATGGTCTTTTGGGCGAGAACGGCGCCGGCAAGTCGACTTTGCTCGACGTGATCCAGGGCAAGATCGCGCCCCTGCGCGGCCGCGTGAAGATCGGCCAGACGGTGCGCTTTGGCGTGCTGTCGCAGCAGCTCGAGGAGCTCGAACCCTACATGGGCGACACGATCCGCGAGGTGCTCAGCCACTATAAGAAGTACTACGTCATTGACGGCAAGGAGACTTCACCCGAGAAGCTCTGCGAGCGTCTGGGCTTTACGACGCAGCAGCTCTGGAGCCGCATCGGCGATCTTTCGGGCGGCCAGCGCCGTCGCCTGTCGCTGCTGCTGACGATCCTGGACGAGCCCAACGTGCTCATCCTGGACGAGCCCGGCAACGACCTGGATACCGACATGCTGGCGATTGTCGAGGACTTGCTGGACGGCTGGCCCGGCACGCTGATTCTGGTGACGCACGACCGCTTTTTGATGGAGCGCGTGACCGACCAGCAGTGGGCGCTGCTCGACGGCCACCTGACGCATATGCCCGGCGGCGTCGACCAGTACCTGCGCCTGTGCAACGCCACCGCCGAGGGCGAGCCCGTGGGTGCACCGAGCGCCAAGACCGGTACGTTCGACACCGGTGCCGCGGCGGCTGCGGCCGAAAAGCCCAAGTCGAGCGGTCAGCCCAACGGCCTTTCCAATGCCGAGCGCCAAAAGCTCCGTCGTGAGGTGAGCTCGCTCGAGCGCAAGATGGAAACGCAGCGCGCTCGCGTGGAGGAGGCCGAGGCCGCCATGGCCCAGGTCGATCCCACCAACTACACGGCGCTGGGCGAGCAGCAGGCAAAGATCGACGAGGCCCACGCCGCCATGGACGAGCTGGAGATGGCGTGGCTCGAGGCGAGTGAAAAGCTCGAGGGCGAGGAGTAGGCGAGGATGATCAAGGCCGCGTTTTTTGATATCGACGGCACGCTGCTGAGCTTTGAGACGCACCGGATTCCGGCGTCGGCGCAGCAGGTGCTCGACAGCTTTCACGAGCAGGGGATTGCGTGCGTCATTGCCACGGGTCGCCCGACCTACCAGATGCCCGATTGGCTGTTCGATCTTGGTTGGGATGCGTACATCACGCTTTCGGGTCAGCACTGTTTTGATGCCAAGGGCGTTTACCGCAGCTGCCCGATCGATTCGGACGACGTCGCGGCGATTGTGGACCAGGTGGCGCAGGGGCGCTATGACTCGCTGTGTATGCAGGGCGAGAACTCGTTTGTGAACCGCCTGTCCGAGCGCGTGGTGACGGCCGGCAGCAACGCGGGGATTGTCTACCACGAGGAACCGTTTGAGCATGCCTTCGATGCGCCGGTCTACCAGTTCTGCGCCTTTGTGGACCCTGCCGACGAACATATCGTGACCGACGCGGTGTCGCATTCTCTCACTACGCGCTGGTGTGATTTGTTCTGCGACATTATCCCTGCCAACGGCGGTAAGGACCTGGGTGTCGCGGCGACGCTGGAACGCCTGGGTGTCGACGCGAGCGAGGCGATTGCCTTTGGCGACGGCGAGAACGACCTGTCGATGTTCTCGGCCGTGGGCACAAGTGTGGCCATGGGCAACGCGCAGGAGACCGTGAAAGCTGCAGCGACCTATGTGACGACCGCCGTGGATGACGACGGCATCTACAACGCCGCCAAGCACTTTGGGCTGATGTAACTGCGGGCCGGCACCCGGCGCCTGGGGACACTCCTTGCGGGGCGTCCCCATTTTGTTTTCGTCCCGCACGTTTTGTGAAACACGGCTAACTTTTAGGCAAAGTAGTAAGACATGGGCAACTTTTGCGGTAAAGTAAATCAAGCAAAAGTATCCAAAGGCTAACTAGAAGCCATCGCGAAAGGCGGCCCATGGCCCTGCGTGAATCCGGAGAAGACTATCTCGAATCGATCTACGTTCTATCGGAACGTCAGGGCATCGTGCGCTCGATCGACGTTGCCGAATACTTGGGCGTAACCAAAGCAAGCGTCTCTAAAGCCATGGCGGCCTTGGAGAGCACCGGCTACGTGGAGATGGGCAAACGCGACGTGCATCTGACGGAACGCGGTCTTGAGGTTGCCCGTCAAATGTGGGAGCGTCACTGCTTTTTCGTGGGGCTGCTGGAGGATGCGGGTGTTTCGGCTGAGGTCGCGTCGCAAGAGGGCTGCCACATGGAGCACTGCCTGAGCGAGGAAAGCTTTGAGAAGCTGAGGGCGATGCTGGGACGGGACAGCGACCGGGACCAGTAGCCCCGCCAACCAAGTCCAACTCAGACAAGGAACCCCGCCAGCAAGTGATGCCCAAGAACCGCCAGTTGTGTCGCCGCAGGCCGGGGCCGGGCTTGGTTTTGAAAACATTCCGCAGACCAGAATCGCCCCCGTTCGTAGCTCCGAAGGAGCAGAACGGGGGCG
>DBFVGT010000043.1:0-7758 GCA_048524725.1 Collinsella sp.
CTTAGAGGTCCTCGCGCCAGAAGGGCATGCTCATGCAGCGCGGGCCGCCGCGGCCGCGGGAGAGCTCGGCGGAGGGCACGACGAGAAGGTCCAGGCCCTCCTTGTACAGCACGTCGTTGGTGACGGTGTTGCGCGCGTAGACGCAGATCTTGCCGGGCTCGACGCACAGGGTGTTGGAGCCGTCGTTCCACTGCTCGCGGGAGGCCGCGATCGGGTCGCCGCCGCCGCAGGGGATCAGCTTGACCTGGTCGACGCCGGTGGCGTCCTCCAGGACGTGCTCGAGGGTGTCCTCGATCAGGCGGATGTTCACGTCGCCCGGGTTCTTGCCGGCGGTCAGCTCGTAGACGCGCAGGGTGCCCATGATGGCGGGGTGGATCGTGAACTTATCGACGTCGATCTGGGTGAAGACCGTGTCGAGGTGCATGAAGGCGCGCGAGACCGGGATGTCGAAGGCCAGGATGCGCTCGACCTTGGAGTCGGAGTTCCAGAAGATGTTCTGGGCCATGACGTCGATAGCGGCGGCCTGGGTGCGCTGGGAGATGCCGACGGCGAGGGTCTTCTCGTTGATGTTCAGCACGTCGCCGCCCTCGGTGTGGAACTGGCAGTCGCGGCGGAAGTACAGGGAGACGTCCTTGTAGTCGGGGTGGTACTTGAAGACGTACTTGCCGTACAGGGTCTCGCGGTTGCGGGTGACCGAGTACATGCGGTTGAGGTTGACGCCCTCGCCGACGACCGCGAACGGGTCGCGGGTGAAGTAGAGGTTGGGCATCGGGTCGATGATCAGGTCGGACTCGGACTCGGAGTTGACCAGGGAGTCGAGGGTCGTGGACGCCGTGAGGGGCATGTCGATCTCGGCCTTGGTCATGCCGGCCATGGTCTTCTTGACGAACTCGAGGTTGTCCTCGATGGAGTCCAGCTTCTCGCGGACGATCTGCGGCATCTGCTGACCGCGGATGCCTGCCTCGGCGATGTACTGGTCGGTGAACTCGGCGCGGGCGCCGGGGACCTGGTCGAACACCTCTGCGACGAGGTTCTCGAGGTAGAGCACCTCCACGCCCTGGTCCCTCAGGATCTGGGCGAAGGTGTCGTGCTCCTGCTGCGCGACCTCCAGGAACGGGACGTCGTCGAACAGGAGTCGCTCGAGCTCGTCGGGCGGCAGGTTGAGGAGCTCGTCGCCGGGACGGTGCAGGCAGACCTTCCTGAGCTTGCCGATCTCGGAAGGCACGTGCAGACCTTTCGTCATGGCCTCCTACCTTTCTTTCGGGCCTTTCGGCCGAATCTCTCAGCACCCTTCCGTAACGGGTGCTGCTTGCTGACAGCTCTAGTTATATCCAAAAATCACCCGCAATTCCACCTCGCCCCCGAACGGTCAACAAAGTGCGATGAACGGTATATCGCATGTGATTCCCCCATGATGTACTTCGGCGTTCTAAAGTAACTTTTCTAAGGTAAACGCTCTTTTTTCTCAAAAATCATTCGCAATTACAACTCCAATCTTTCGATTAGGAATTGCATATCTAAAACGGTTTTATGTATATAAATGACGCTTGTTCGTGTTTCTGTCTGTATTCGATGATATTCAGCTACCTATCATTCTTATTCACACATACTCACCAGTTGAGTGAGGATATAGACCGTTTTTCACAACGCGACGGGCGTCAGCTCTATGGCTTGTCAGCGTAAGAAGTAGGTAAAGATACCGTTCACGCGATACGTCCGTGCCATAGGTCGACTAAATTGAGACAATAGTGAATAGTGTTAGGCAACCGTCCCCTGCGGGGACTGAACGGACAGATGCATATGCCGAGCAAAATCGAAAAAAAGCAAGCCGCCGCAAAGCTGCGCAAACCGCCGCGCGACTTCTCGTACACGCAGAACCGAGAGCTCAGCTGGCTACGCTTTGACAACCGTGTGCTTGACGAAGCCTTCGACGAGACCGTTCCGCTGTTCGAGCGTCTAAAGTTCGTGTCGATTTTCGAGTCTAACCTCGATGAGTTTCTCATGGTGCGCGTGGGCGGCCTGTCCGATCTGGCAGAGCTCAAAAAACAGCCTGTCGACAACAAGAGCAATATGACCGCCTCCGAACAGGTCGATGCTGTCATGACCGAAATGCCCGGGCTCCTTACCCGATGGGAGTCCATCTTTAAGAGCATCGAGGGCAAGCTCGACACCCTGGGCGTTCACCGCGCCCGCATCGATTCGCTTACGCCCGAGGAGCGCACCTTTGTAACCCGCTACTTCCAGGCCTACGTGTCGCCGGTCATCTCGCCGTTGGTCATTGACCCGCGCCATCCCTTCCCCAACCTGCGCAACGGTGCACTCTACCTGGCCTGCGGCCTGGACGGCGTCACCGACGAGGAGAGCCTGCTGGGCCTTATCGAGATCCCCGCCTCGATGAACCGCGTGGTCGAGATCCCCTCGCCCACCGGCACCTACTCCTACATCTTGCTCGAGGACGTCATCCTCGCCTGCCTGGACAGCTGCTTTGGCTCCTATAAGCCGCTCGACCGCGCGCTCATCCGCGTCACCCGCAACGCCGACATCGACCCGGACGGCGAGGGCGTCGAGGAGGAAGAGGATTACCGTCAGCACATGAAGCGCATCCTCAAGAAACGCTTGCGCCTGCAGCCGGTGGTGCTCGCGGTCTCGGGGTCGCTCGAGAAGGCGACGCTCAAGACCATCCGCAAGGCGCTCGAGCTTTCGCGCCGCTCTGTCTTTACCTGCGATATCCCGCTCGACCTAGGCTACGTCTTTGGCATTGAGGGCAAGATTCCCGAGCACCTGCGCAACGAGCTGCTCTTTACGCCGTTTAAGCCGCAGCCCAACCCCACTATCGATATGACCCGCTCCATCCGCGAGCAGGTACTTCAGCACGACAAGCTGCTCTTTTATCCCTATGAGGCCATGAACCCCTTCCTGGATCTGGTGCACGAGGCCGCCTACGACCCCGAGTGCATCTCACTGCGCATCACGCTCTACCGCGTGGCCAAGCAGAGCCGCCTGTGCGAGTCGCTGATCGATGCCGCCGAGAACGGCAAAGAGGTCACGGTGCTCATGGAGCTCCGCGCGCGCTTTGACGAGCAGAACAACATCGAGTGGGCCGAGCGCCTGGAAGAGGCCGGCTGCACCGTCATCTACGGCTCCGAGGGCTTTAAGTGCCACTCCAAGATCTGCCAGCTCACCTATCGCGAGGGCATGGCGCTAACGCGCCTGACGCTGCTGGGCACCGGCAACTTTAACGAGAAGACGGCCAAACTCTACAGCGACTTTATGCTCATGACCGCTCACCCCGGCATCGGCGAGGACGCCAACCTGTTCTTCCGCAACCTGTCGCTGGGCAACCTGCGCGGCGATTACCGCTTCCTGGGTGTGGCGCCCGTCGGACTGAAACCGCTCATCATGCGCGGGCTTGACCGCGAGATCCAGCGCGCCCTCGCCGGCGAGCCCGCCCGCGTGTTCTTTAAACTCAACTCGCTCACCGACCGCGAGGTCATCGACAAGATCGCCGAGGCATCGTGCGCAGGAGTCCGCGTGGACATGATCATCCGCGGCATCTCGTGCCTCAAGCCGGGCGTTCCTGGCAAGACCGAGAACGTGCATGTCCGTTCTATCGTCGGACGCTTTTTGGAGCATGCGCGCGTTTACGCTTTCGGCGTGGACTCGGACATGATTTACCTGAGCTCGGCCGACATGATGACACGCAACACCGAGCACCGCGTGGAGATCGCCTTCCCCGTGCTCGACCCCACCTGCCGCGCCCTGGTGCACGAGTACATGAGCATGCAGCTGCGCGACAACGTGAAGGCCCGCAGCCTCACGAGCGACGGCACCTGGGTCCCCGTGGAGCGCGCAGAGGGTGAGAAACCCTTCAACTCGCAGGAAGCCCTGCTGGAGCGTGCCTACCGCAACGCCGAGGCCGCGGCCGAGCCCGTCATTGAGGCAAAGCCCGCCCCTGCTCCTAAGCCGCAGCCGGCCACACCCGAGGTTCAGAAGGTCCAGGCGACCGTCATTGAGCCCGAGCCCGCACCTGCACCTCAGCCCGAGCCGCAGGCAGCTAAGCCCGCACCCGAGACGAGCGCCCGTCGCGATAAGCCCGCCGGCAAGACCAAGGCCATCGAGCGCCATCGCCCCGGTCGTGTGCGCATGGGCCTGGGCCTGATCGGCCTGGGTCTTAAGACGCTCATTACTGGCAAGACGAAATAGTCGTTTGTAGAAGCAGTTTGTAGAAGCGCCCCGCATTTGAGGAAAGCCTCGGATGCGGGGCGCTTTTCCCTGCTACCATGGTGCGAGCAACAACACGAATGACAGGCAGGGATATGAAGCTCACTATAGAATCGATGACCTACGGCGCCGACGGGCTGGCGCACGCCGACAACGGCAAGGCCGTCTTTGTGCAGGGCGCCGTGGCAGGCGACACCGTCGAGGCCGAGGTCGTACAGGACGGCAAGTCGTTCATGCGCGCCCGCACGACCGAGATTCTGGAGCCGAGCCCCGATCGCATTCAGCCCCCCTGCCCCTTCGTTGGCATCTGCGGCGGTTGTTCGTGGGGCAATCTCTCACGCACGGCACAGCTCGCCGCCAAGGAGCAAAACCTGCGCTCCACGCTCGAGCGCATCGGCAAGTTCGCTCCTGAGCAGGTCGATGAGTTGGTACAGCCCATCTGCCACACCAAGGACGACTGGGGCTACCGCAATAAAATCGAGCTCGAACCGACCGTCGTCAACGGTCGCGTGCGCCTTGGCATGCACGGTGTCAACCCCAGCAAAATCGTGACCGTCGATGCGTGCCCGCTGTTCGATAAGCGCTTCCCGAAGGCGCTCAAATCGGTCGTCGGCGCACTCAACTATCTAAGCGGCAGCCATGACTTGGGGCTCGAACGCGTGGGCATTCGTGCATCGCGCCGTACCAAGGCACTCGAGGTCGCACTCTGGACGCCTACAGGCTCTTTTCCGCGCTCGCAGGTCTCCCGCGTGCTGGCGGACGCCGCTCATCCCACGAGCATCGTGCGCGTGATGAGCAAGGGCGAAAAGAAGGCCCGCCGTGTCTCCAAGGTCGAAATGCTCGCCGGAGAGGGCTCATGGACCGAGAATATCGCCGAGGGTCAGATGCGCTTGTCTGCCCCGTCTTTTTTCCAGGTCAACACCAAGGGTGCCGAGATTTTGATCGAGCTTGTCATGGAAGCGCTCGACCCGCAAGAAGACGAGCTTGCCGTGGACCTGTACTGCGGCGCCGGAACCTTTACCCTGCCGCTCGCCCGCCGCTGCGACTTCGTCGCCGCCGTCGAGGCCTACGGCCCAGCCGTGCGCGACCTGCGCCGTAACCTGGAGATCAACAAGCTTGATAACGTCGACGTCATTGGCGGAGACGCGGTGCGCGAGTTCCCCGACCAGGATGCCGACGTCTTGGTGGTCGACCCGCCGCGCGCAGGCCTCGCCCCCGAGGCGATCGACCTTATCGCCAGCACGAGTGCTCGCGATGTCGCCTACGTGAGCTGCGACCCGGCCACCCTGGCGCGCGATCTCAAACGCTTTGTCGAAGAAGGCACCTTCTCCCCCGTCAAGATCACGCCAGTCGACCTGTTCCCACAAACCTTCCACTGCGAGACCGTCGTCCACCTTAGGCGCAACTAGCCACTTAATCATTGCTCAGAAAAATCATTGGGAAATCGAGCGTGGCAAGCGGAGGTCTTCGGGGTATAAGACGGCTAATTGTATGCCGCCTATGAAAGGAACCCTCATGCCCAGCGTTGCCGTTCTCGCCGCCGATGGCTTTGAAACTATTGAATGCTTGACCATGGTCGATGTCATGCGTCGCGGCGGCGTGCGTGCCACGCTCGTCTCGATCATGCCCACGCGTGAGGTCGTAAGCTCGCTGCAGATCCCCGTGACCTGCGATGCGCTCTTTGATGAGATCAACTTTGACGAGTACGACTGCGTCGTGCTGCCCGGCGGCCTGCCCGGTGCCACCAACCTGCGCGCCGATCAGCGCGTCTGCGACGTGGTCTGCGAGTTCGCCGCGACCAAGCACGTTGCCGCCATCTGCGCCGCCCCGTTTATCCTGGGCGAGCTCGACCTACTCGAGGGGCGCCAGGCCACGTGCTTCCCTGGCTTTGAGAAAAGCTTCCCCGTAGGCGCCTATACCGGCGAGAAGGTTACGCAAGACGGCAACATCATCACCGCCAGCGGCATGGCCCAGTCGCTCCCCTTTGCGCTTGAGCTGCTGCGCACACTCGCCGGCGACAAGGCCGTCGAGAAGGTCGCCGAGGGCATTCAGCTATGATTTTGGCTTCGCAATCACCGCGCCGCATCGAGTTGATGCGCGAGGCAGGCTATGACATTCGCGTGATTCCCGCAGATATCGACGAAACGCCTTTTGATGGCGAGGCCCCGCTTACGCTCGTTGAACGCTTAGCACGCGCCAAAGCCGCCTCCGTTGCCGCCGAGCATGCCGAGCCCAACGAACTGACCGTCGCGGCCGATACTATTGTCACCTTCGATGGTAAGATTCTGGGCAAGCCGGCAACCGAGGACGAGGCGCGCACCATGCTCCGCGAGCTTTCGGGCCGCACGCACCAGGTCGCAACCGGCGTCTGCATCGTTAAAGCCGGCGACGCTACAGCTCCGCATGCCGCCGAGAGCCTGTCGTTTGTCGATGTGACCGACGTGACGTTCTATGAGCTTACCGAAGAGCAGATCGAGCGCTATGTTGCCTCCGGCGAACCCATGGACAAGGCCGGGGCCTACGGCATCCAAGGCACAGGCGGCCGCATGCTTGTGCACGATATTTCGGGTGACTTCTACAACGTGGTGGGCTTGCCCATCGCTCGCGTCGCACGCGCGATTCAAAAACTCTCGTAATTGCATCTGGCGCTGGGTATCCCCCAGCGCCTACAATTTTGCCGTACCGTACGGATCCCGACCGGGCATAAGGCCCGGCGGAAAACCGATAGGAGAACACATGGACACACTGCTCGAAGCCATCGATGTTTGCAATGTCGATGGCTTTTGCTTTGGCAACTATACGGACGAGGAGGCTGGCACCGGCTGCACCGTAATCGTGGCGCCCGAGGGTGCCACCGGTGGCGTTGACGTACGTGGTGGCGCCCCCGCTTCGCGTGAGACCGACCTGCTGCGTCCCGAAAACACCGTCGATAAGGTCCACGCCGTCTGCCTTTCGGGCGGATCGGCCTTTGGCCTCGAGGCTGCAAGCGGCGTGGCCCGCGAACTCGAGAGCCGCGGCATTGGTCTGCCCGTCGGCCCCACGCAGGTGCCCATCGTGTGCTCCAGCTGTATCTTCGACCTTGCCTTTGGCGACCCCACCGTTCGCCCCGACATTGAGGCCGGCATCGCCGCCGTGCGCGAGGCGCTCGACCACACCCCCACCAAGCTCGAACAGGGCAACGTAGGCGCCGGCACGGGCGCTACCGTGGGTAAGCTCATGGGCCCCGCCACCTGCATGAAGGCCGGCCTTGGCGCTGCCGCCGTGGCGCTCGGCCCCATCAAGGTGGGCGCCGTGGTCTCGGTCAACGCCTGCGGCAACGTTGTCGACCCCCTCACCGGCGAGTGGGTCGCCGGCATGCGCGCCTCAGCCGATAGCGACCAAATCGTCGATATGGAACTCGCAGCCTTTGCCGCCGCCGGATCCATGCAGATGCCGCTCGACCGCACCAACACCACCATCAGCTGCATCGTCACCAACGTGGAACTCACTAAGGCACAAGCCACCAAGGTCTCCCAGATGGCAGCAGATGCCTACGCG
>DBFVGT010000044.1:0-4500 GCA_048524725.1 Collinsella sp.
AACCAGATGGACGCTAACCTGGTCTATGTGGACGCGACCGATCGCTTCCTGGATAAGCTCGTGGACGTCGAGGAGCCCGAGGCCAAGCGCAAGATCATCGGTGCCGAGTTTATCCGCGTGTTCGAGGAGGAGGCCCGCAAGGTTGGCGACGAGGTCAGTTTCCTCGCCCAGGGCACCATCTATCCCGACATTCTTGAGTCCCAAGACGGCGTGAAGGCTCACCACAACGTGGGCGGTCTGCCCGAGGATCTGCAGTTTGAGCTCTGCGAGCCCGTCAAACTGCTGTACAAGGACGAGGTCCGCGTCGTGGGTCGCGAGCTCGGCCTGCCCGAGAACATGGTCGAGCGCCAGCCGTTCCCCGGTCCCGGCCTGGGCGTCCGCTGCCTTGGTGCCATCACCCGCGACCGTCTTGAGGCGCTGCGCGAAGCCGACGCGATCGTGCGCGAGGAGATCGACAAGGCGGGTCTGACCATCTGGCAGTATTTTGCCGTCGTGCCCGACTTCCGCGCCACCGGCGTGCGCGAGGGCAAGCGCGCCTACGATTGGCCCTGTATCATCCGCTGCATCAACACCGTCGATGTCATGACCGCCGAGGTGCCTGAGCTCGACTGGGCGTTGCTCAAGCGCATTACCGCCCGCGTCACCGCCGAGGTTCCCGGCATCTGCCGCGTGTGCTACGACCTCACGCCGAAGCCCGTCGGCACGGTGGAGTGGGAGTAAACTAACTCACCTAGCCCCCGTTTCCGTTTGGAAGCGGGGGCTTTTTGCTGGCGCTTCGCCTAATTTCGTGCATCTTCAGATGTGACAAAGGGACTGTCCCTTTGTCACATCTTCGATGTTGTGTGCAGGAAGGGTTACGAGCATGGTCGTTCCGCGCTCCGAGCTCTCTTCGACCTCGATGGAGCCGCCGTGGAGCGCGGCGATCTCCCAGACCAGCGCAAGCCCCAGCCCCACGCCGCCGTATGCCCTGCTGCGCGATTTGTCGACGCGAAAGAAGGGCTGAAAGATGCTCGTCTGGTATTGCTCGGGAATGCCCGGCCCTTGGTCGCGCACGCGTAGCAGCACGCGGTCGCCTTCGGCGCAGGCGTTGATTTGCACGGTCGAGTTGGGCGCGCTATAGCGTATGGCGTTTTCGGTCAAGTTGAACAGCAACCGATAGATTAGCGTGTCGCTGCCGATCATTTGCGCGTCGCCCTCACTTGTAAGCGTGATGTCTTTTTGCTCGGCAAGGGGTGCCAGGTCCGTGAGCACTTCTTCGATCATCGGCGCTAGGTCAATCACATCGTTGCAAGGGACACCGCGCAGCTCGCTCATCTCGAGCAGGGTCTTTGTCATGTGCGTCATTCGCTCGGTCTGCTCCTGCAGCAGCCCGAGCAGGCTCGCTGTATCGGCGTCGATGTCGGGGTGCTCGGCGCAAAACAGCTCGACCTGGGCCTGCATGAGCGCAAGTGGCGTGCGCAGCTCGTGCGCCGCATTGCCCGTAAACTGTCTTTGTGCGGAAAATCCCTCGTCAAGGCGGGCAATCATGTCGTTAAACGACGCGCTGCAGCGCCTGAGTTCAGAGGGCGCGTCCTCGCTGATTTTTGTGTCGGCGAGGTTGTCGGGCCGCACGCTCTCGACTTGCGTCGCAAAGAAGCGCAACGGCCGCAGCGCATGTCCGCTTACAAAGTAGGCCAGCACGCCGCCGAGCAGCGTCACCGCCGCAGTTATATACCAGCTCGTCGCGCCAAACGATTCTTGGGCGTCGTTCACGACGATGGTCAGCGCGTCGTCGAGCTCTTTGTTTGTCGGGTCAAATGAGCTGGGCGAGGCCGCCTCCACCTTGCTGTGCGCCGACGCTTCTGCACCAATCGAGTCCATGTAGCGCATGCCGGAGTAGCCAACCAGGCAATTAATAAGTACGCAGGTCGAGCATACCAGCAGGGCCGTCATCAACGTGATGCGCCACTGCAGAGACAGCCGCTTCATTTGCCGTCCTCCATAACGTAGCCTTCGCCGATTCGGTTGCGGATGGGGTCGTGCCCCAACGCACCGCGCAGCTTTTTGCGCAGCGACGAGATGTGCACGCGGGTCGCGTTGCTAAAGCTGTTGACGCTGCTGTCCCATACATGCTCGATAAGCTCTTCCTGGCTCACCGGCCGCCCCTGGTTAAGCATCAGGTATTCCAAGATGCCGGTCTCCTTGCGCGTGAGGCATAGGGTCTCGCCGCCCACGGAGGCGACGCGCGCCTTGGTGTCAAAGTTCAGCGATCCGCAGGTCAGGACAACGTCGCTTTGCGTAAAGCGTCTGAGCGTGAGGCTACGGATACGTGCCGCCAGCTCGTCAAGATGGAACGGCTTGGTGAGGTAGTCGTTGGCGCCCGCATCGAGCCCCGCTACCTTGTCGGAGACCTCGCCACGTGCCGAGAGCACAAGCACCTTGGTCTCACAATCAGTTGTCCTGAGTTGCCTGAGCACGGTCATGCCGTCGACATGGGGGAGATTGAGGTCGAGCACGACAAGATCAAAGGTCTCGACATCGAGCAGATCGAGGGCCTGCTGCCCGTCGTAGCAGCAGTCGACGCTATAGGCCAAGTTGCGCAGGCTGCGTGCGATCGCATCGCACAGCGCCCGCTCGTCCTCGACGACCAAGATGCGCATAACGTTCTCCTTGCATAGTCATTCACGCTTAACACGGATTTTATAGTCGGTATGGTCCAATGGGTCGCGAAACGAAAGGAGTGGTCAGATTGTTCAAAGCGATTAAGCCTGTGGCGCAGGTGGCTTTGCTGATCGTTGGGGTAGCCATGGTTGGCTTTGGAATTATGCGCGGCGAGGCGGATGCCGTGCTGGCCAAAGCGATTAGGCTGTGCTTGGAGTGTATCGGAATTGGATAAAAGAAAAAACACCGGATCGCATCTTTTGGCGCGATTTCGTGGATTGATTCAGGCGGCGGCGACGCTTGCGACCAATACTCATCTGCCTAACTTTGCCAAGGGCGGCATCTACCAGGGAGCGGGCAAAGCCGTCTGCGTGCCGGGGCTCAACTGCTACTCGTGTCCGGCGGCCTCGGGTGCGTGCCCCATCGGGTCGTTTCAGTCGGTGGTGGGCTCGTCTAAGTTCAGCTTTTCGTATTACGTCACCGGAACGCTCATTCTAATCGGCGTGCTGCTGGGACGTTTTGTATGCGGCTTTTTGTGCCCGTTTGGATGGCTGCAAGAGCTTTTGCATAAGATTCCCAGCAAGAAGCTCTCCACGAAAAAGCTCAAGCCGCTCACGTACATCAAGTATGCCGTGCTGCTGTTTGCCGTGGTGCTGCTGCCCGTCTTGGTGGTCAACGATGTGGGTATGGGCGACCCGTTCTTTTGCAAGTACATCTGCCCGCAGGGCGTGCTCGAGGGCGCGATTCCGCTGTCCATCATGAACATGGGAATCCGCTCCGCGCTGGGAAAGCTCTTTACCTGGAAGCTCGCGATCCTCATTGTGGTTGCGGTGCTGAGCGTGCTGTTCTACCGCCCCTTCTGTAAATGGATTTGCCCCCTCGGCGCATTTTATGCACTCATGAACAAGGTGTCGTTGCTGGGGATTCAGGTCGATCATTGTAAATGCGTCTCGTGCGGCAAGTGCGCCAGGGTGTGCCAGATGGACGTGGACGTTACGCGTACGCCCAACCATGCCGAGTGCATTCGTTGCGGCAAATGCGTGGGCGCGTGCCCCGTCGATGCTATTAGCTTTCGCTACGGGCTGGGTGTGACGGGCGACAAGCCCGCGCAGCCCACGCAAGCCCGCGAAAACAAATAGGCACCTATATAAGTTTCGATATAAACGGAGGAACCATGAAACTGTCAAAAATTGCGGCCTTGTTGATGCTGCCCGTGCTGGCGCTGACTCTCGCGGCGTGCTCTGCCCCCAAGGGCGACGCGAAGGATGCCACGAGCGGCGATGCGCAGATTGCCGAGCTCATAGCGCAAAAGCCGTCGAGCGCCGAGGAGGCGGCCGAGCTGTACCAGCAGCTGCTGCAAAAGGAAAACGAGATCTTTGCGAGCGATAACGCCCTATGGGAAAAGGTGTTCCTTGCGGCCAACAAAGACACTCCCATGATTGAGGACGGCAAGAACTACGGCGACTTTTTGCTCGATACCATCGAGGGCGCCAAGGATCAGTTTGCGGCTGACGAGCTTAAGACGCTTAAGGCCGGCGCGCAGCAGGTCAAGGAGATCGAGGACAAGCTCATGGCGCTGGAGAAGGAGTTCCCCGGATGTGGCAGCACGCCCGGCGAGGGGGAGAGCGTCGATGCCTCGACCGCGGGTATGACCAACGGCGAGAGCGGGGAGACGAAGTTCCCCAGCTTTAAGGGCAAGGACTTGGACGGCAACGATGTAAACAGCGACGAGCTGTTCTCCAAGAACAAGGTCACCGTCATGAACTTCTGGTTTACCACCTGCAAGCCGTGCGTGGGAGAGCTGGGCGATCTGGAGAAGCTCAACAAGGAGCTTGCCGAGAAGGGCGGCCAGGTCGTGGG
>DBFVGT010000045.1:0-3065 GCA_048524725.1 Collinsella sp.
TGCCGTGCGCGGCGCCGCGTCCCTCACGTTGTTCATTGGGTACGAGAAGGCGGATGGACACCAGCTTCCGCGACTGCGCGTAGGTGCAGACGTCGATGTCGATGTGATACTCCAGTTCGTCATGTTCAAGTGGACCACCAAGGCTTGGTCGGGATCGTGGCCCACACTCGCCGATTCGTGGAATATGTCGGTGAACAACGGCGACCAGTATGTACTCCAGCGCTCTGAGCTGGCCTTGGGTGGAGATACGCCTTATACGCTGAACGCCTGCTTCGGCTCGGGCGGCAACGCCGAGGCAGGTGGTGTGCCGCAGTTTATCGCGTCGGCCACCATCGTCACCAACGCCGAGCTGCTCGCACGCGCCGAGGTTAAGGCCACTGCCGTAAACGCCGCGCCTGTCGTGCGCGATTGGGATCAAGCGGTCACGCGCATTGAGCTCGAGGCGGATGCAGAAAGCGACGACACGGGACAGATCGAGCATTTCGTCCATGCACTGATAGAGAACGACGAAAACGCCGCGCCAATGTATAAGTACACCTATATCGGGCAGGCGACGAACGCCGTTGCAGACCCCAACGCCAATTCTGCCGGCGTGTCGGAGGACGAGCGTGGCGGCATAAAACCCTCGAGCGACAACGTGCTGTTTTCCGGCGTGCTCAGCGAAGCCCACATGAAGCTGGCAATGATTGCCGGCGTAGAATGCCTGTTCCGTATCGCCTCGGTGTGCTACGGCGACAATGGCCGCTCGCGCCTGGTGGTGCACACAAGGGCAAACGGCACGTGGTCCGCCCCCACGCCCGTGGACTTCCCCCTTGGGTTTGGCGAGGGCGACGTGGAGCGCGACGGCATATTCGATTACGACTTCGACGTGGTGGAATATACGGACGGAAGAGGAAACCAGGACGCCTACGTGCTGCTGGTCTCGGGCGAGCGCCCCGCCGGCGACAACACCCTTTTCGATACGGCAAGCACAGCCGGCATACTGTCCGCTGTGCGCCTGCGCATAAGTAATGACGAGATCCGCGTGGTGTCGCATACGTCATGGCGCAGCATCTCGCGCGGCCGCCTGCAAGAGGATGGCTACCATTGCCTGCAGTGCCCGCGCATCACGGCAGGCAAGACGCTGGTCGACGGACGCCTGTCGGGTGCCTACCTCCACCGCCGCGGAACCACCGCAGAGAAGGCGCTCGGCAGCGAGGCCGAGGTTGCGCTGGAATGCTTTACCCTGTGGTCGGATGATTTGGGCGACAGCCTGACGTTCCGCCAAGTTCTTCGCTTTCCGCAGGCACCGTCGAGTATCGAGCTGAGCGAGCCCGAGAATATCAACGGCAAAATGGTGGTGCCCGTTGCGTACGAGACCGCAGACGGTTGCGGCTGCGCATCGTACGCCGTGATCGGCCAGTCCATTGCGGGCTGGGGCGTTATGCCACCAGACGCCACGGTGCCTCATGCGGTGCCGTGGCCACAACATTCGGGCTTTTTGGCCACCGTCAACGAGCAGCTGCAGCATATTACTTGGACGCGAGGCGCATCGGCATTTGCAACGCAGCCCGTGGGTGCCGCAGGCTGTGGCCCGGCATCGTTTAACGTAAGCAACAACGGCAGGTGCGCGCTCTATGTAGAGAACACCGATGGCAAGGTGGGGCAAACCTACGACGAAGAAGGCAACCCGGTAGCAGTGATGGGCAAGCACTTCCGCATCTTCGCCAGCACCTTGGCAGGCGATCTGTTCACGGAGCCGTTCGTGATGTGCGAGCTGGACCATCCCATCGATCAGATAACGACATTTTTGACGTCGGGAGGCATGCTCTCCGCGCTCGCCACGCACATTGTGAGCGCGGAGAAGAGCGAGGCAGAGCTGCACGGCATCGAAGTGCCCTTGGTGGCGTGTGCCACTCCGACGGGCGCGGTCGCTACCTCGGGCGCGGTGGTGCCCGGAGCAGCAAGCGAATCCTTCATGGTCACGGTGCGAAACGACGGCAACACCTTGCTGGCCGCCGGCACGATCGATCTGTACCGAGAGGGCTCCAGCCAGCCGTTCTCCAGCGCATCCATCGGGTTCGGAGCGAACGCACGCATGGCTTCGATCTACGATCCAGAACTTGCCGAGGGTGCTTCGGCCAACGATATGGCACGCGAGAAATATGCGCTCGAGACGCTGGGCGCGCGTTTTGCAACGCACCCGCTGGTAGCCGACAACGGCAACGCCGTGCTGGCACCGGGTTGCACGGCACAGTTCCGCATGAGCTTTGCCATCCCAGAGAGTTGGAGCGACGAAGTGGGCAAACGCGTCACGCTCTACGCAAAGGTGCGTGACCTGGTGGCACTCGACCCCGTGACGCTCGAGGAAATTCGACCCGGCGCAAACTCGACGCTGGGTGCCGTACTGCACGAGCTTCATGTGCCCGACGCGGCATGCGAACGCTCAGAAGCTCAGGTCGGCGTATGCGACAGTGCGGATACGACAGGACTTCACGACGCCCCGATGACAGCAGACGGCGATGGTGGCTCGAGTGGCGGCGGTACTGACGAGGGCGGCGGCTCCGGCGGAAGCAGCTCCGGCAGCGGCAAGGATCACGGCAATAACAAGCGCTCCGGAAAAGCGGGCGCGCTCGCCGGCACGGGCGACAGCAACGTCCCCCTAACCGCAGCCGCAGCAGCACTCGCCGCAGCTGGTGCCGGCCTTGTCGCCTACAGCGTCCGCCGCACGGCGCTCGAAAAAGACACCGCCAATGAGCTCAATTCGGATAGGCCTCGCTAGCTCCTACTTACTTTTGTGAGAGGCGCCGACTCGGCTAATCGAACATCAAAATGGGCTGGTTCTGGATACCCAGAGCCGGCCCATTGCGCATTAGATGTCGTCTGAGGAGTCGAGTTCTGCCTCGAGCTTGGCACGGCGTCTTTTCGCCGTGAAAAACGTTGCACACAGGACAGCAAACGTGGCCGCGAAAATCGTCGCACCGCAGAACACGCCCGTGGCCAGGTTCGCCAACCAAAAGACGCTTTCGAGCGGTACGATCTGCGCCTCAGCGACACAGCGCATTGCGGCAATAACAAGCGCGAAC
>DBFVGT010000046.1:0-4758 GCA_048524725.1 Collinsella sp.
TCCCTTGACGAGCGCGTTCTTGCCGTACTTGCCTTTCACGGCCAGGACGGCGCGCGCCAGGTCGCGCTCGCGCTCATCGGCCTCGATATCGCTGAACAGATCGATGGTGGCAAATTCCTCGGGCACAAGATTGCCAAATCCAAGGTTGATGCGCTTGACCGGTCGTTTGGGATCGACTGTTTGTGCCCAAAGGTCATCGAAATACCCCATGATCTTCTTAAACGAATTAGTGCGCTCGGGCAGCTTTCGCGAGGCGTTGGAGTGCGCAAAGAGCGCGGCATAGCCACCACGCGGTTTGCCGCCGTGTTCGCCCACAAAGATGCCATCGATTGCCTGCGCTTTGCGCACCAGACGACGCCTTTCGTCATCGCGCTGGACGGGCTTGGGAGCACGGGGCGCGAGCTCGGGGCCGGCAGTTGCGGTGGGTTCGATGCTCGATGTGCTCGAGCGCAGGTGTCCGCAGCCGTCTATATACTGCGCCGTGCCGCTGGCGTTGAGCCGGCGTATGTCGGCGCGCTCGCTCGCGTAGCCCACAAAGAGCGAGATGCTGTCGCAGACCACGTGCTTATCGACTAGATCCAACACGGCGTTGTCGACCATTTCGCGCAAGACGGTGTAGGCCTGCTCGTAGGCATAGCCCTTCGAGAGCACCTGTCCTGTGGTGGTCGAGGTCGCTTGCGGGCGATAGGCTTGGATATCGGCGATGGTTGTCGGCTCGCGCCCGAAGGCGTGGTCGATGAGATATTCGGCGTTGACGCCGAGTTCGTCGTAGAGCAGGTTCTCGTCGAGTGCGGCGACGCCCATCAGGTCGTAGACGCCGTATTTCTCGAGACGGGCCGCCACGCCGGGGCCGATGCCCCAGATGTCGGTGATGGGGCGATGGGGCCAGATCTCCTTGCGAAAGATCTCGTCGTCGAGTACGCCAATGCGGCTGGCTACGTGCTTGGCGGTGATGTCGAGCGCCACCTTGGCCTGGAATAGGTTGGGGCCGATACCGACCGTCGCCGTGATGCCGGTGCGCCCCAAGACCTCGTCGCGCAACATGCAGGCGAACCCTTCGGCATCGGTGTGATAAAGGTCCAGATAGGGCGTCACGTCGATAAAGCACTCATCGATGGAGTAGACGTGCACGTCCTGGGGGCTGACGTATTCCAGATAGACGCCGTAGATTTGCGCCGACACCTCCATGTAGTGTTGCATGCGCGGCACTGCTTTGATGTAGTCGATGCCGTCGGGAATCTCGAATAGACGGCAGCGGTTGTGTATCCCGAGGTCCTTCATGGTCTGCGTGATAGCGAGACAGATGGTCGTGCGTCCGCGCGATTCGTCGGCAACGACCAGGTTGGTGGTGAGCGGATCGAGCCCACGATCGACGCACTCGACGCTGGCATAAAACGTCTTGAGGTCGATGCAGATGTAGGTGTGCTGCTCGTGCTCCATCCGAGCCTCCCATCAAACACATGTTCTTATCGAATACCTGTTCGATAATACCTGCTCGACCGGACACCGTCAAAACCTGCCCCTTTTTGGCAGGTATGGTCGTGCGGCTGCATCGGGTTTTTAACGCAGCCCTAAAGAGTGCGTAACAGCTCGGAAAAGCTCGCTTCGTAGCATGAGGCTAACGATTGATACCACCATAAAGCACGGAAGGGTTGTGGGGATAATGGTCAACTATGGGTTTGGTATGCCGACGCGCTTGGTTGCGGATGGGGATGTGGCTCGCTGGTGCGGGCGATTGGTTGCCCACTATGGCGGCACCAAGGCACTGGTCGTGCTGGGAGGCGACAAGCGCACGCGTGATGAGCTCGTTTCGGCGGCGCTGGGCTCGGTTGATCGCGCCCTGCTCGAGCGCGTGCTTTTCCGCTGCGGCTCGGTTGAAGGCGACGGAGGAGACGAGCTGATCGACGAAGCCGTGGCCCTGGCGACCGACGAAGGCGTGGACTTTGTCTTGGCGATTGGCGATGCCGATACTGCCGGCTTTGCGCGCGAGCTCGCCCGTCGCATGGCGGCGCTCGATGTCGGCGAAGACGGTTTTGTCCCTTATGGATGTATCGTCTCGGAGGGCAAGGTGCCTGCCGTCGTGGGGGCCGGCGAGGTTCCCGTTTTTGCCATCATCGCGCCCGAACTGCTGGAGGGCATCGGGTCTCCTCTGCGTGAGTTGCTCGGTAGCGTCTGCGCTGCGGCCTAATATTTGGCATAAAGGGATAGGTTATTTTTGATTGGTAAAGCGTTTGACCTGCCAAATTAAACCTGTCCCTTTTTGGTCGGTTGCCGTTTGGGGGCCGATTGGCAACGCTCGCTGATTATAGTCTTGACCTGCGCTAGAATAGTGGCATCTGAATGTCCGGGCGCATGGAGGCGTGCGCCCGTATGCTGAGGAGGACTCTATGGCAACTGTTGCCGCACCTATCGATGCTACGTCGACTGCCGCTTGGAAGGCGCTCGAGGCCCATCAGGAGAAGCTCGAGGCCGAGGGTATCGACCTCAAGGCCTGGTTCGCCGCCGATGCCGAGCGCGTGAACAAGCTGAGCTTTGACGCCGGTGACCTGCACTTCGACCTGTCCAAGAACCTGGTGACTGATGAGACCGTCAAGCTGCTGTGCGATCTTGCCCGCGAGGTGAAGCTCGAGGAGCGCCGCGACGCCATGTTCTCCGGCGAGCACATCAACACCACCGAGGACCGCGCCGTCCTGCACACCGCGCTGCGCCGCCCGGCAAGCGAGAAGGGCCAGCTCATCGTCGACGGCCAGGACGTCGTCGCCGACGTGCACGAGGTTCTCGACCGCATGTATGCCTTCGCCGAGCGCGTGCGCTCCGGTGAGTGGAAGGGTGTTACCGGCAAAAAGATCGAGCACCTGGTGTCCATCGGCATCGGCGGCTCCGATCTGGGCCCGGTCATGGCCTACGAGGCCCTGCGTCCCTACGCCGACGCCGGTATTGACTGCCGCTACATCTCCAACATCGACCCCAACGATCAGGCAGAGAAGCTCAAGGGCCTCGATCCCGAGACCACGCTCGTGATTATCGTCTCCAAGACTTTCACCACGCTCGAGACCCTCACCAACGCTCGTGAGGTCAAGACCTGGATGCTCGAGCAGCTCAAGGCTCAGGGTGCCATCGACGGCTCCGATGAGCAGAACGCCGAGGCCGTGGCCAAGCACTTTGTCGCCGTTTCCACCGCGCTCGAAAAGGTCGAGGCCTTCGGTATCGACCCCGCCAACGCCTTCGGTTTTTGGAACTGGGTCGGCGGCCGCTATTCCGTCGACTCCGCAGTGGGTCTGTCGCTGATCGTCGTGCTCGGCCCCGAGCGCTTCCAGCAGTTCCTTGAGGGCTTCCACGCCATCGACGAGTACTTCTGCAACACCCCGCTCGAGAACAACGCCGTCGCGCTGATGGGCCTGCTCAACGTCTGGTACGTCAACTTCTTCGGTTCCAAGAGCCACGCCGTGCTGCCGTACTGCCAGTACCTGCACCGTTTCCCGGCCTACCTGCAGCAGCTCACCATGGAGTCCAACGGCAAGCACGTCCGCTGGGACGGCAGCGCTGTGACCTCCGATACCGGTGAGATCTTCTGGGGCGAGCCCGGCACCAACGGTCAGCACGCCTTCTACCAGCTGCTGCACCAGGGCACCGTGGTGGTTCCGGCCGACTTTATCGCTTTCGCCAACACCGCCAACCCCGCAACCGACAGCGGTCAGGACGTGCACGAGCTGTTCCTGGGCAACTTCCTGGCCCAGACCAAGGCGCTCGCTTTTGGTAAGACGGCCGATGAGGTGCGCGCCGAGGGCACGCCCGAGCAGATCGTCCCGGCTCGCTGCTTTGAGGGCAACCGTCCGACGACCTCGATCTTTGGCGACACGCTGACCCCGTTCGCACTCGGCGAGCTCATCGCCCTGTACGAGCACATCACGTTTGTCGAGGGCACGGTCTGGGGCATCGACTCCTACGACCAGTGGGGCGTCGAGCTGGGCAAGCAGCTTGCCAAACAGATCACCCCGGCCTTCCACGACGACGCCGCCAAGGCCGAGCAGGACGCTTCGACCCAGGCGCTCATCGAGTTCTATCGCGCTCATCGCAAGTAGTTTTTACGGCCGAGTTGGCTTATGGCTGAAAGGGGCCCGTATCCGTTGGGATACGGGCCCCTTGCTATTTGGATAGGATGGAATGTATCGGGAGGCGCCTCGACGGGCATCGCAATCGTCGAAGGCGCGCCGTTCATGTTTGGGACAATATGACATTTTTCCCGTTGCAAACAGCGCCGCCGTGGGTGTTCTGTATGATGGCTCAGACAAGGTTGTTCAATGACAGGGAGGCATATATGGCAATCAAAGCCATCGCAATGGATATCGACGGTACACTCACCAACGACCAAAAGGTCATCAGCCCGCGTACGCGCGAGAAGCTGCTCGCGGCGCAGGAGTCGGGCATTAAGCTCATCTTGGCTTCGGGCCGTCCTGCATGGGGGCTGCACGCCTTGGCGCAGGAGCTCGACCTTCAAAACCATGATGGTCTGCTAGTTGCCTTTAATGGCGCGCACGTGGTCGACGCTCAGACCGATGAGGTCCTTTTTGACCAGGCCATGCCGGCTGACGAACTGCACCGTCTGATTGATCATCTGCGCAATTTCGACGTGATCCCTATGATTTCGCTCGGTCGCGATTTGCACGTCGAGGACTCGTACCATTGCATGATCACGCTGCCTGACGGCTTGCAGAAGAATATCGTCAAGTATGAGCGCGATGCGTGCGATCTTAAGAT
>DBFVGT010000047.1:0-11723 GCA_048524725.1 Collinsella sp.
ATCGGCATGCTTGATGTCGAGCAGCACCATATCGGTCTCGTTGAGAACAGCATCGAACTTCTCCGGATGCTTGGGATCAAATGCATAGCCACAGCTGTCTAGGCAGGTGTGTACGCGGCCATCGGGGTTGTTGTGCATCACGCGGAACAGGTCGGCCAAAAACTCGGGCTGCAGGAGCGGTTCGCCGCCCGAAACGGTAATGCCGCCGCTACGGTAGAACTCATGGTTGCTCTGGAACTCGTCCATGAGATGCTCGACGGTCACCATCGTGCCGCCGTTAACAGACCAGGTATCGGGATTGTGACAATACGCACAACGCATGGGGCAACCCTGAACAAACACTACAAAGCGGATGCCGGGACCGTCGACCGTTCCCATCGTCTCGATCGAATGCACGCGACCCAGGGCATACGCAGAGTCCTCGGGATGAGCATCCACACCCTCAAGCGTCATCTCAGCCATTCCCGCAACCTTGCCTCTCTTTGGTTTTTGTCAATTAAAATGCCAGAGCCATTCTAGCCCATACGCCTGATGGCGAAACGGTTTAGCGGTCAATTTGATCGTCCTATTTGACTCCACGCAAAAGCGGCGGGAAGGTTGTCACAACCCGCTCGCCGCCGAAGCAATAGAAATCGATAGACGCCAGGCCCTACGCCTTAAGCGTAAGCACCGCGCCAAAGGCGGTCGGGCCGCAGTGGCTCGAGATGACGCCGCCGACCTGAGTCCAGGTAACGTCCTTAAAGCCCAGGTCGTGCGCATAGACTTCCATATCGTCGCGCAGCTCCTCGGAAAGGCCCACTGAATACGCCAAACCAATGTGCGAGTAATCAATATCGCCCTTCGCAACCATGTGGTCAATAAAGGCACGGGCACATTTGAGCATAGAGCCGCGGAGCTTCTTGGTCGCCACGAATTTGCCACCCGTTACCTCAATGCAGGGCTTAATCTTGAGCAGATGGGCGCCAAGAAACGCGACGTTGGACAAGCGACCACCCGCCTTAAGGAAGGCAAGGTCCGTAGGAACAAAGCCCAGCAGCACGCGGTCCATCACCGAATTGGTAAAGGCGAAAATCTCGTCGACGGTGGCATCCGGATGGGCTTCGATATACTTGGCGGTCTCAACGGCGACAAGCGACTGGCCCACCGACACAAAGCGCGTATCCATGGAGAAGACGTAATCGCGGCCCTTTGCCGCAATCTTCGACGACTGATGCGAGCAGGTCGTAACCTCGGAATACGCAAGATGCAAAATGGTCGCATCGGGCCGCTCGGCGTGGATGCGGTCGTACACATGCGCAAAATCCGCCGGCGAGCAACCGCTGGTCTTGGGCATCACACCAAACTCGTTGCAGCGCGAGTAAATCTCAAGCGGGTCGATCGATCCGTCTTCGACGGTCTCGTCACCAATCGTGACATGCATGGGCACGCGCACGATGCCATAGCGCTCGCAGAGCTCCGGCGTCACATCCGAACCAGACTCAACCACGATTACGTACTTGCCCATTATCATCACAACCCATCTCGACGTTGGCTTTTGAATATGTGACGCACGTCCGCCGTCCTGCTGCAGAACGGCCTCCAAGCGCCAAAGAGACGCCGCCCCTTGCACACAACAAAGGACAGCGTCTCCCTGGAAAACTCCGTGCTTATCTGAGATTCTACACGGTTTATTAAGGAGTGTTACTTATTCCGCAAACGGTAGCTATACGCGATAAACGGTAGCAAGCAAGAATCCAGAACGCTCAACCCATTAGGAGAGTTCCGCCTAAAGGGTAACTACACAGGACCCCGCCGGGGCTGTTTGGGCTACCTCCCAAAATATTCCGCAGGACGCAAGAAGCCCTCGCCGCACGAAGTGCGCAGCGAGGGCTTCTTGCGTGTCCGAGGACGTTTTGGGAGGTAGCCCAAACAGCCCCGGCGATCCTGCGGGAGTTAAACCCCTTTAGAACTTGTTGTGGAAGGTACGCGAAATGACCTCGTCCTGCTGCTCCTTGGTGAGCGTGTGGAAGTTCACGGCGTAGCCGGAAACGCGAATGGTCAACTGCGGGTACTTCTCGGGGTGAGCCTGAGCGTCGAGCAGCGTCTCACGGTTGAAGACGTTGATGTTCAGGTGGTGGCCACCCTTCTCGGCGTAAGCGTCGAGCATGTGGACCAGGTTATCGGCCTGAGTCTCGGAAACTTCAGAAACCTTCATAATGTGTCTCCTTCGATCGATAGGCGCCGGCCGAAACCGGCGCACTAATCAGTAATCGTTATTG
Organism: Collinsella sp.; assembly: GCA_048524725.1. Lineage (GTDB taxonomy): Bacteria > Actinomycetota > Coriobacteriia > Coriobacteriales > Coriobacteriaceae > Collinsella. The sequence continues at coordinate 2,259 of DBFVGT010000047.1, forward strand.
TTAGTATAGCACTAACAATAGTTACTCGCCCAGCTGATCAAGGTCGATATCGCCAAAGAACACCTGGTCCTCCTTGCCGAGCGCACCCGGGATGATGGAGAAGGTGTTGGAGATGCCGTCCTGAGCATCGCGGAACGGGAGCTTGGAAACCGAAGACAGCGAAGCGATGGCGCCGTGGCTATCGCGCTTGTGCATGGGGTTAGCACCCGGGGCGAAGGGCTGGCCAGCCTTGCGGCCATCAGGCGTAGAACCGGTCTTCTTGCCGTACACGACGTTGGAGGTGATGGTCAGAACCGAGGTCGTGGGCACGGAGTTGCGGTAGGTGTCGTTCATGCGGATGTACTCCATGAACTGGTGCACAACGTCGTGAGCGATCTGGTCGACGCGGTCGTCGTCGTTACCGTACTTGGGGAACTCGCCCTCGGTCTCGAAGTCGACAATGATGCCGTTCTCGTCGCGGACGGGGTGGACCTTGGCGTACTTGATGGCGGACAGGGAGTCAGCCACGACGGAAAGGCCAGCAATGCCCGTAGCGAACCAGCGGTGCACGTGCTTGTCGTGCAGAGCCATCTGGATGCGCTCGTAGCAATACTTGTCGTGCATGTAGTGGATGATGTTCAGCGAGTTGACGTACACGCCAGCGAGCCACTTCATCATGTCGTTGTACTTGGCCACAACGTCGTCGTAATCAAGCGTATCGCCCTCGACGGCGCGGTACTTGGGGCCGACCTGCTTCTTGGAGACCTCGTCAACACCGCCGTTGAGTGCGTACAGCAGGCACTTGGCCAGGTTGGCACGGGCGCCGAAGAACTGCATCTCCTTGCCGATGCGCATGGAGGACACACAGCAGGCAATGCCGTAGTCGTCGCCGTGGTAGACGCGCATGAGGTCGTCGTTCTCGTACTGGATCGAGGAGCTGGCAACAGAAGTCTTGGCGCAGAACTTCTTGAAGTTCTCAGGCAGACGGGTCGACCACAGAACGGTCATGTTGGGCTCGGGGCTGGTGCCCATGTTCTCGAGCGTGTGCAGATAGCGGTAGCTCATCTTGGTAACGAGCGTACGGCCGTCAACACCCATGCCGCCGATGGACTCGGTGACCCACTGCGGATCGCCGGTAAACAGGGCCTGATACTCGGGGGTACGGGCAAACTTGACCATGCGGAGCTTCATGATGAAGTGATCCACGAACTCCTGGATCTGCTCCTCGGTGAAGGTACCGTTGGCAAGGTCGCGCTCAGCGTAGATGTCGATGAACGTAGAGGTGCGGCCGATGGACATAGCGGCGCCGTTCTGCTCCTTGACGGAAGCGAGGTAGGCGAAGTACATCCACTGGATGGCCTCCTGCGTGTTGGTAGCAGGGTTGGAAATATCGAAACCATAGGTCTCGGCCATCATCTTGAGCTCGCCGAGGGCGCGGATCTGCTCCTGCAGCTCCTCACGGTCGCGGATGTTGTCGGCGGTCATGACCGTCGGGGTGGAAGCCTTCTGGGCCTCCTTGTCCTTGATCAGGTAGTCGACACCGTACAGGGCGACACGACGGTAGTCGCCGATGATGCGGCCGCGGCCATAGCCATCGGGCAGACCGGTGATGATGTGGGCCGAGCGGCAGGCGCGCATCTCGGGGGTGTAAACATCGAAGACGCCAGCGTTGTGGGTCTTGCGCTCAAAGGTGTAGCGCTCGACAACGTTCTCGTCGATCTTGTAGCCGTGCTGGCTGGCAGCCTGGCAAGCGATGCGGATACCGCCGTTGACGTGCAGCGCGCGCTTGAGCGGCTTGTCGGTCTGGAGACCGACGATGGTCTCCTTGTCGCGATGGGCGTTATCGATGTAGCCAGCGGGGTGGCTCACGATACCCGTGACGGTCTTGGTGTCCATATCGAGGACGCCGCCCTGCTCGCGCTCCTTGAGCAGCAGGTCGAGAACCTCGCCCCACAGCTCCTTGGTACGCTCGGTCGGGCCGGCGAGGAACGACTCGTCGCCCTCGTAGGGGGTGTAGTTCTTCTGGATGAAGTCTCGGACGTCAACTTCTCCCGTCCAGATGCCTTCCTTGAAGCCTTCCCATGCCTCCTGCATTGTGTAACCACGCTCCTAGTTACGTGTAATGCGGCGCTCTCTCACACCGCTGCTTATTGAATTCTTGAATGTTCGGCTTGCACTACCGGCTTCTTCCGTTCTTCACCACACGTTGGTGCAGGGAAAACGTTTGTCCACCTTGGAACTACAACCCAAAACCCAAGATTTCACCCGTTTGAGAAGGATAACATAGCGACCCTCTCCATCTGGGCTGTTATATGTTTCTTTTTTTATATCATAAAGGCGTTTTTAACAAATCCGCAGGAAACGCAGCCGCCATCAGCTACCGTTCACCGAATTGCTTGATATTTCCCCTTGCCTTTATGCGTCCATCACTCTAGCTGTTATGCCAGCTTTAGCAGGGTAAAGTGTTCCAGAGACCCTACAGAAACTGCAGGGCGGCCACGGGATCCCCCGTGGCCGCCCTGTGGCGTGACTAGTTTTTAGCTTTGATTGCCGCTTGGCATTAGGCGGCTGAGGCGGCCTTGTCGGTCGTTGCCTTGCTGTTGCTCTGCTGGCCCTCAAAATGCTTGTAGCACCAGCTGGTGACCAGCGGGGTCAAAATAGCAGTCACGATTGCACAGGCAGCAACCTGTGCCGTGGCCGTCGCGAGCACCACACCGCCGTACAAGGCCTCGTTGACGCTTGCCATGGCAGCAGGCGTGGCCACATTGGCTCCGGCGCAGCTCGAAATGGCCGCACCTGCGACACCCGTACCGCCTGTGAGCTTATCGACCGCGATAACGGGAATTGCAAAGACCACCGAGCAGATCACGCCGAGCAGAATACCGGGAAGACCACCATTAATGAGCTGGCCAAAGGTCATGGTCGAGCCCATGGCAAAGAAGACGAGCACGATGATGGCGGAAAGTGCCGGTGCCATCATCTTCTTAAAGCTGGGGAAGAGGTTACCCAGAATAATGCCGACGACGATCGGCAGGATGGCGCCCACGAGCGACCAGCCGATCGGAGCCTGACCGGCAGCGCCGAGCACGATCATCGTGACCGGAGGGCCGACAACCAGCGTGGTGATGGCGACGGCGCCACGCTCGGCCTCATTCCCCATGGTGCCCATCAGACCAGCGTACATAGCGTTGTTGGCGCCGGTGCAAGCGGCCAGCATCACCATGGCAGAGATGCCAAACAGGTTGTCGTTGAATACATAAAGGATGAGCAGCGACACGGCAACGACCACGATCTGCTTGACGGCGATGATGATGGCGCCGCGGGCAGCGGCGGCAGGAGCGCTCTTAAACGAAATCGTCGTACCGACGATGAGCAAAAAAGCGCCAACAAGCGGGCCTGCGCCCTGCTGGGTCATGCCGAGCGTAAAGCTGCCGAGCGTTTTGAACAGATCGGGGAACAGCGTGTTGAGCAGGCAGCCCAACAAAAGCGGCACCAAAATATTGGCACCCGGGATGGAGGACATCTTAAAGAACGGCTCCTTTGCCGCCGGCGCCTCCACCGCAGTCGATTCACTCATATATATCTCCTTTGGATGCATGCGAATCGTAGCCGCACGCGCCTTTGTCAGAAAGAAGGCGACGGTCCCGAGTCGCAGGAGCCGTCGCCGAATTAACGTCGCGGGGTATTACCCGTCCAGAACGATGCCACCGTCGCAGTCACCGATCTCGCCGTTCACGAAGCTAGCGAGGTCGGAAGCGAAGAAGAGCACCATCTGCGCAGGCTCGCTGGCCTGGGCGGCGCGGCCCAGAGGAATACCGTTGATGATGCGCTGAGAGTTCTCGTCAGAGAGAATCGAGGTCATATCGGTAAGGGTGAGCGACGGGCACACGGCGTTGCAGCGGACGCCAAACTTGCCGCCTTCCTTGGCGACTGCCTTGGTTAGACCGTTAACACCGGCTTTGGAGCTGGCGTAGGCAGCGGTGCCGAGCAGGCCGCCGCCGATCTTGCCAGCAACAGAGCTCACGTTGACGATAGTGCCGGCATGGGCCGCCTTAAAGTGCGGGTACACGGCGTTCATCATGGTAAAGGTGCCGTTGAGGTTGATGTCGATGGTGCGACGCCACTCGGTGTCATCGATCTCGTCGAACTTCTTGGTGCTGATGACGCCAGCGCAGTTGATCAGGATGTTGGTTTGCGGCAGGTCCGTAAAAATCTGCTCGACGGTCTCACGCGCCTTAGGCGCATCGGCAACATCGAGCTGATAGAACTTGTTGCCCTCGCCAAGCTCGGCCACAGCGGCCTCGCCCTTGGCAGCGTTCCTTGCGATGAGCGCGACGTGTCCGCCGCCCGCGACGATGCCCTTGGCGATCTCGAGGCCAATGCCCTGAGTGCCACCCGTGACAATCGCGGTCTTGCCCGTGAAGTCAAATGCCATGACTCCATCCCCCTTTATATAAGGTGTCTCCTTGCGGGAAGTTGGAGCATCGCACGTGGCGATAAATGAGTCCCAGTCGTCATGGTGGTGACAACCCCTCGCCTAACCGCGGGCATAATAGTTCTTTGAAACGCTTTAGCAATTGAATTTTTTAACTCTTTATGCGCTCTTTATATTGCCCACTGAATGAGGCCCGAATATGCGGGTATCATCTTTCACCGAAAATAGTTTCTAGTGTTAGGGGTTTTCGGTGGAAGATACCGATTTCCATGAGCTTGGGCGTCAGCTCTTAACTGAGTTTGGCAGCATGCATCATCGCATTTCACGCTCTGCGGACAAAGCTCTCGGCGGCGAGATGGCTGTCATGCGCGCCCTCATGCTCGCTGGCGGTTCGCTTACGCCGAGCGAACTCGCCGATCGCGCTTGGGTCTCGAGCGCCCGCATCGCCAACATCCTGCGCGCCCTCGAGGGCAAGGGCTGGGTCGAGCGCGAGCACTCAAAAACCGACCGTCGTCGCGTACACGTCACGGTGACCGACAAAGGCCGACATGACCTCGAAATCAAACGTCGGGAATTCGAGGACCGCACCGCGGCCTTTCTCGAGCAGCTCGGCGAAACGGATACCCAAGAGATGGTGCGCCTTCTAAGGCGTGCCAACGAAATTATCGACCGCAACCAAGAAAGGAGAGATGCCGAGTGAGGATTCTCAAGCTCTTTAAAAAGCATGTCCTGGCGCTGCTCACGGCTATCGTACTTATCGTAATCAGTTGCAATGCCGACCTAGCGCTGCCTACGTATATGAGTGACATCGTCGATGTGGGCGTGCAGCAAGGCGGCATCGCCTCACCCGTGCCCGACACCATTCGCGCCGAATCGCTCGATGACCTCAAGCTCTTTATGGGCGCCAAGGACGCCAAAGCTGTGGATGCCGTGTTTAGCAAGGCGGACAACAACGGCATTCGAACGTACAAGGGCACCGAGGAGGAGTGCGCCGACGGCGGCAAGATTGCCGACATCATGAGCCTGCCCGAGACCGTCGTCCTTTCGCTCAACCAGGGCATCGACACCAGCTCCATGGGCGACATGATGGGCACGTCCAGCGAAAAAGACAACAGCGCCGCCCAGGACATGCCCACCCCCGAGCAGATGGCGGCGATGACGCCCGAGCAGCTCGCCGAGATGCAGCAGAAGGCCGCAGCGGCACAGAACATGCAAAAGCAGATTGATGCCGACGGCGGCAAGATCACCATGAAGAGCCTGCGTCTGGGCGTTGAAGGTGGCTTGATCGACCAGGGCAAGCTCGTCGAAGGCGCCAACGAAATGGCGGACAAAATGGGCTCCATGTCGGGCTCTATCGTCACGCAGCGCGCCGTGACCTACGTGCAGGACGAGTACAAGGCGCAGGGCATCGACCCCGCCGACGTGCAGAACGCCTACCTGAGCCGCATGGCGACCACGATGTTTGGTCTGTGCCTGGTGTCGCTCGTCGCCACCATCCTGACCGGCGCCGTGGCCTCACGCACCGCCTGTTCCATCGCACGCGACCTGCGCCGCGAGACCTTCAACAAGGTTATGCACTTCTCGCCGGCCGAGGTGGGCAAGTTTAGCCAGGCCTCGCTCATCACCCGCTGCACCAACGACATTCAGCAGATCCAGATGGCAGCAACTCTGTTTATCCGCATGTGCCTCATGGCGCCTGTCATGGGCGTCGTCGCCGTCATGCGCGTCCTGGCCAACCACACCGGCCTGGAGTGGACCATCGCCGTGGCCATCATCGCGGTCTCGGCCGTCGTCGGCGTGCTTATGGGCCTTACCATGCCCAAGTTCAAAAAGATGCAGAGCTTTGTGGACCGCGTGAACCTTACCGCCCGCGAGCTGCTCGACGGTCTTATGCCCATCCGCTCGTTCAACCGCGAGGAGCATGAGCTCGAGCGTTTTGACAAGGCATCACTCGACCTGATGACCACGCAGCTCTACACCAACCGAGCTATGAGCTTTATGATGCCGCTCATGATGCTCGTCATGAACTGCATCACCGTGCTTATCGTCTGGTTTGGCGCGCAGGGTGTGTCCGACGGCGTGATGCAGGTCGGCAACATGATGGCGTTTATCTCCTATACCATGCAGATCGTCATGGCGTTTATGATCCTCACCATGGTTTCGGTTATCCTGCCCCGTGCCGAGGTCGCAGCCGAGCGCGTGGAAGAGGTCATCACTTGCCCCACGAGCATCAACGACCCCGCCTCGCCCAAACTGCCCGCGGCCAGCGCGCCGCACGGCGAGCTGTGCTTCCGCGACGTGAGCTTCCAATACCCCGACGCCCGCGCCGATGTCATCAGCGGCGTGAACTTCACCACGCACGCCGGTCAGATGCTCGGCATCATTGGCTCCACGGGCTCGGGCAAGTCCACGCTCGTGCAGCTGATTCCGCGCCTGTACGACGTCACGGGCGGCAGCATTTCGCTCGACGGCATCGACGTGCGCGACATGACCCTTTCCGAGCTGCGCCGCCGCATTGGTTACATCCCGCAGCAGGGTCGTCTGTTCTCGGGCACCGTTGAGAGCAACCTCAAGTTTGCCGGCAACATGGTGAGCGACGAGGACATGCACCGGGCCGCGCGCATCGCCCAAGCCGAGGACTTTATCGCCGAGCGCGAGGGCGGCTACGACTCCCCCATCAGCCAGGGCGGATCCAATGTCTCGGGCGGCCAGCGCCAGCGTCTGGCCATCGCACGCGCTTTGGCCAAAAAGCCCGAGGTCGTGGTGTTCGATGACTCGTTTAGCGCCCTCGACTACAAAACAGACGCGCGCCTGCGCGAGGAGCTTGCCAAAAACGTTACCGACGCCGCACTCGTGGTCGTGGCCCAGCGCATCGCGACCATCATGCACGCCGACCAGATCATCGTGCTCGACGACGGCCACGTGGTGGGCACCGGTACGCACGAGGAGCTGCTGCACAGCTGCCCAGCGTACCTGGAGATCGCACAGTCGCAGCTTTCCGCCGAGGAGCTGGGGCTCACCCAAGAAGAAATTGAAGCCGTCATGGAAGGAGGCGAGCACTAATGGCAGACAAGACCAAGACTCAGATTCCCAAGCCCACCCGCCGGCGCGGTCCCATGGGCCGCATGGGTGGCATGGGCCGCGGCGAAAAGGCCAAGGACTTTAAGGGCACCATGAGGCAGCTACTCGGCTATATCGGTCAGCACAAGATTGCCGTGTTTGCCGCCGTCGCCTTTGCCGTGTGCTCGGTCATCTTTAACATTGTGGGACCCAAGGTGCTCGGCCAGGTTACGACCAAACTGTTCGAAGGCCTGGTCTCCAAGGTCAACGGTACCGGCGATGTCGACTTTGCCTGGATCGCCAAGACGCTCGGCTTTTTGCTCTGCCTGTATCTGGCAAGCTCTGTCTGCAGCCTCATCCAAGGCTGGCTTATGACCGGCGTCACGCAAAAGATTTGCTACCGCATGCGCAAGGAGATCGCCGCCAAGATTGCCGTCGTGCCGATGAGCTACTTCAACGGCCACAGCAAGGGCGACGTGCTCAGCCGCATCACCAACGACGTCGATACGCTGGGTCAGTCACTCAACCAGAGCGTGACGCAGCTCATCACGTCAGTGACGCAGATTATCGGCGTGCTCGTCATGATGCTGTCGATCAGCCTGCCGCTCACCGGCGTCACCGTGCTCACGCTGCCGGCAGCCGCGATTATCCTGACCGTGATGATTCACTTCTCGCAGCCGTACTTCCGCGAGCAACAGCAGGTCCTGGGCACCGTCAACGGCATTATCGAGGAGGACTTTGCCGGCCAGAACGTCATTCAGGTGTTCGACCGCGCCGAGGCCTCGATCGAGGAGTTCGACCGTCAAAACGACCGCCTCTTTATTAGTGGCTGGCGCTCGCAGTTCCTGTCGGGCCTGATGATGCCGCTTATGAGCTTGGTGGGCAACATGGGCTACGTGGGCGTCGTCGTGGTGGGCGCGCAGCTCGCGCTGACCGGCAATGCCACGCCTGGCGATATTCAGAGCTTTATCCAGTACGTTCGCAACTTTACGCAACCCGTGCAGCAGCTGGGCAACGTGAGCAACACGATGCAGTCGATGGCCGCCGCCACCGAGCGCGTGTTTGAGTTCCTGGCCGCGCCCGAGGAGGAGCAGAAGGCCGACGCGCAGATTCCCGAGAAGCGCCCCGGCCACGTGGAGTTCGACCATGTCAAGTTTGGCTACACGCCCGACAAGACCATCATCCACGACTTTAGCTGCGAGGCGCAGCCCGGCCAAACCATTGCCATCGTCGGCCCCACCGGCGCCGGCAAGACCACGCTCATTAAGCTGCTGCAGCGCTTTTACGACGTGGACGGCGGTTCGCTGCGCGTCGAAGGCGTCGACGTGCGCGACTGGGACCGCGCGGCACTGCGCGGCGAGTTTGCCATGGTGCTGCAGGATACCTGGCTGTTTAACGGCACCATTCGCGAGAACATTCGCTACGGACGCCCCGATGCAAGCGATGCCGAGGTCGAGGCCGCTGCACGCGCCGCACGCTGCGATCACTTTATCCATACGCTCGCAGGCGGCTACGACTTCATGATCAACGAGGAGGGCACCAACCTCTCACAGGGCCAGCGCCAACTCGTGACCATCGCCCGCGCCATTTTGGCCGACCGCCCGGCGCTGATTTTGGACGAGGCGACTTCCAACGTGGACACCCGTACCGAGGAGCTTATTCAGCGTGCCATGGATGCTCTGATGCAAGGCCGCACGAGCTTTGTCATCGCACATCGCCTGTCGACGATCCGCAACGCCGACGTGATTCTGGTAATCCGCGACGGTGACATCGTCGAGAAGGGCACGCACGACGAGCTGCTCGCCCAAGGCGGCTTCTACGCCGACCTGTACAACTCGCAGTTCGACGAAGCGGCGTAAAACCGGCGGCAAACAACCGCAATACCCAAAGAATGGGGGCGCAGGACAACCAGCGCCCCCATTTTTCGTTCTGCGGCCCTTGGACCGCATCCCCTGGAGCCGAATTGACGGTCCTTTCCAGCCCCTGTGGGC
>DBFVGT010000048.1:0-21782 GCA_048524725.1 Collinsella sp.
GGAACGAATCATAGAACTATCGCCGTCCCCTCGATTCGTGCAGCCTTGGACCTTTCGCATCTAGTCACCAAGGCAACACGCTGCCGCGTCATGATGGGATCAAACGTGAGCGATACAAAGCTAAAGCCAGCAACCAAAAAGCCTGCTACCCGTAAAGCCGCCCCGCACGCACCGGAGCTCACCAAAGACGATGTCTACCTGTTTGGCATCGGCACGTGGGAGCGCAGCTGGGAAAAGATGGGCGCGCATCCCGACACGCAGAACCGTACGCGCGGCTGGCGCTTTTGCGTTTGGGCGCCCGATGTAAAGAGCGTGCATGTCATTGGCGAATTTAACGACTGGGATGAAGAAGCCAACCCGCTGGTGCCCGTGCATACGAGCGCTATTTGGGAAGGCTTTATTCCTGGCGCAGAACAAGGCCAGCTCTATAAGTATCTCATCGAGACCAACGAGGGCGAAAAGCTTTACAAAGCAGATCCGTATGCCTTTAAGGCCGAGTGCCCTCCGGGTACCGCCAGCGTGCTGTGGACCCTGGATGGCTACAAGTGGAACGACGCCGCATGGCTCAAGCGCCGCGCCAGCCATAACCACATGTCGCAGCCGCTCAACATCTACGAGGTACATATTGGCTCGTGGAAGCGCCACGGCGACGCGCCACAGGGCGAGCCGGACGAGTACGGCAACTACCCCGGTCCCATGGACCCCTTCCCCGCGCAGCGCGGCGAGTTCTACACCTACGAGGACCTGTCGGTGGAGCTCGTGGACTACGTGCGCGACATGGGCTACACGCATATCGAGGTCATGCCGCTTATGGAGCATCCCTTCGATGGCTCCTGGGGCTACCAGACGACCGGCTACTATGCCGCCACGTCGCGCTATGGCGACCCGCAGCAGCTCATGCACTTTATCGATGCGTGTCACAAGGAGGGCATTGGCGTAATCATGGACTGGGTGCCCGGCGGTTTTTGCGCCGACGCCCACGGCCTTGCCACCTTTAACGGCCATATGCTGTTTGAGCACGAGATTCACCCCAACTGGGGCACGCACAAGTTCGATTTCGCCCGCGGCGAGGTCCGCTCCTTCCTGGTCTCCAACGTGCTGTATTGGCTCGAGAATTTCCACGTCGACGGCATTCGCATGGACGGCGTGTCCAGCATGCTGTACCTCAACTTTGGCATCGACGATCCGGGGCAAAAGAAGTTCAACAAGTACGGTACCGAGGAGGACCTGGACGCCAGCGCGTTTATCCGCCAGGTCAACTGCGCCGTGGAGGCACACTACCCCGACGTGATGATGATGGCCGAGGAGTCCACCGCGTGGCCGCTCGTGACCTACCCGCCGCAGGACGGCGGCCTGGGCTTCCACTACAAGTGGGACATGGGCTGGATGAACGACACCCTGCACTACATGCAGACCGATTTTCCGTGGCGCCCCGGCAACCACGGGCTGCTCACGTTCTCCATCATGTACGCCTTTACCGAGAACTTTATCTGCCCCTTGAGCCACGACGAGGTCGTCCACGGCAAATGCTCGCTGATCGGCCGCATGCCGGGTGACTGGTGGCGCCAGTTTGCCGGCCTGCGCACGCTGGCTTTCTACCAGATGACGCACCCCGGCGCCAAGCTCAACTTTATGGGCAACGAGATCGGCCAGTTTATTGAGTGGCGCTACTACGAGTCCATCCAGTGGTTCCTGACCGAGGAGTACGAGACCCACCGTCATCATCAGGCGTTTATCAAGGCGCTCAACCACCTGTACACCGCCGAGCCCGCCTTGTACGAACGCGGCTACACCGACGACGGCTTTACCTGGATCGACGCGGACAACTCCAAGCAGTCCATCGTGAGCTTTGTGCGCCAGGGCGAGGACGTCGATGACGACCTGGTGATCCTGATCAACTTTGACCCGGCGAGCTACGAGAGCTTCCGCGTGGGCGTGCCGCGCGAGGGTGACTGGGAGGTCATCTTTGATTCCGACCGTCCAGAGTTCGGTGGCAGCGGCTATGCCGGCGAGGAACCCTACACCTGCTCGAGCGAGCCCTATCCCTGGAACGGGCAGATGGACTCCATCGAGATTAAGGTGCCCGGCCTGGCAGGCGTGGTGCTTAAGCGCCGCGGTCCCAGCAGCTATAAGCCGCCGATGGTCGAGGAGCCCAAGAAGGCGACGCGCAAGCGCACGTCCTCGGTGAAGCCCAAGGCCGCGGCCGCTAAGAAGGCCCCGGCCAAGGCCCCGGCCAAGGCTTCGGCCAAGTCCACCACGGCCAAGAAGGCAGCCACCAAAAAGGCTGCTCCCAAGGCAAAGGCAGCTGCTGTTAAGGCTCCTGCCAAGAAAGCGTAACAAAGGCGTTACCACGGTAATTACCCGCCCCGCGGGGGCGTAGGATATATGTCATAACCGTTCCGGGAGAAACATCCCCGGGGGAAAGGAACGTATGAATAAGATCTTCGACAACAAGCAGGAGTTTACCGAGCTCTATCGCGATGCCGTCATGAGCATCAGCGGCAAGAGCGTCGAGGCCGCCAGCGACCTCGACCGCTTTAACGCCCTGGCCAAGCTCGTGGCCGAGAAGGCGCGCACCGTTGCCACCAAGAGTGACGCCCGCGTCACCGCCGAGGGCAAAAAGCGCGTGTACTACTTCTCGATCGAGTTTTTGATCGGCCGCCTGCTCGACAACTACCTGCTCAACTTTGGCGTGCGCGACATGGTCGCCGAGGCGCTCGACGACATGGGCTTTGACCTATCCGTCATCGAGAACCAGGAGCCCGATCCGGCCCTGGGCAACGGTGGCCTGGGTCGTCTGGCCGCGTGCTTCCTGGATTCCATGGCAGCCGAGGGCATTGCCGGCTACGGCAACGGCATGCGCTACCGCTACGGCCTGTTTAAGCAGGAGATCGTCAACGGCAGCCAGGTCGAGGCCACCGACGAGTGGCTTACCCACGGCTATCCCTGGGAGGTCCGTCGTCAGGACAAGGCCGTGACCATTAAGTTTGGCGGCCGCGTCGAGGGCTTTGAGGAGAACGGCCGCACGTTCTACCGCACGGTGGACACGCAGGACATCCTGGCCGTCCCCTACGACATCCCCGTGGTGGGCTATGCCGGCGAAACCGTCAACAAGCTGCGCGTCTGGGCCGCCGAGCCGGTCGAGGAGCACTTTGATCTGGAGGCCTTCAACCGCGGCGACTATGCCCTGGCCGATGCCGAGCGCGCTGAGGCCGAGGCCATCAGCGCCATCCTCTACCCCAACGACGCCGGCGAGCACGGCCGTCTGCTGCGCCTGAAGCAGGAGTACCTGTTTGTTTCGGCCGGTATCTACAGCCTGCTCGACACCTTTGAGAAGGAGCACGGCGCGAACTGGGAGCTGCTGCCGCAGTTTGTGGCCATCCACACCAACGATACACACCCCGCCATGTGCGGCCCCGAGCTCATGCGCATCCTCATCGACGAGAAGAAGCTTGAGTGGGATGACGCCTGGAACATCGTGACCCAGGTCGTGAGCTACACCAACCACACCATTCTGCCCGAGGCCCTGGAGAAGTGGCCCATCGGCACGTTCTCCAAGCTCCTCCCCCGCGTGTACCAGATCATCGACGAGATCAGCCGTCGCTGGCACGAGTCGTTCGATACCACGCAGGAGGGCTGGCAGGAGCGTCTGCGCCAGACCGCCATCCTGTGGGACGGCGAGATTCGCATGGCCAACCTGTCCGTGATCTGCAGCCATAGCGTCAACGGCGTGGCAAAGATCCACTCCGACATCATCAAGAACATCGTGCTCAAGGACTTCTATGCCCTGACGCCCGAGAAGTTCAACAACAAGACCAACGGCATCTCGCACCGTCGCTTCTTTGCCGAGGCCAACCCCACCTACGCCAAGCTCGTGACCGAGGCCATTGGCGATGGCTGGCTCAAGGACGCCTTTGAGCTGGAGAAGCTCAAAGAGTTCCAGAACGACACCGAGTTCCTGAAGGCCGTTGGTGCCTCCAAGCGCGCCAACAAGGAGCGTCTGGCCGCCTACGTTAAAGCCGAGACCGGTCTGGTCATCGACCCCAACACCGTCTTCGATGTCCAGGTAAAGCGCTTCCACGCCTATAAGCGCCAGCTCATGAATATCATGAAGGTGATGGACATCTACAACCGTCGCATCGCCGATCCCAACTTCCACGTGACGCCGACGACCTTCATCTTTAGCGGCAAGGCTGCCTCGAGCTACACCTTTGCCAAGGAGACCATCCGCCTCATTAACTCCGTTGCCGACGTCATCAACAACGACGCCCGTGTGAACGAGGTCATGAAGGTCTGCTTTATCCCCAACTTCCGCGTGAGCAACGCCCAGCTCATCTACCCAGCCGCCGAGATCTCGGAGCAGATCTCCACGGCCGGCAAGGAGGCCTCGGGCACGTCCAACATGAAGCTCATGATGAACGGCGCCATTACGCTGGGCACCCTCGACGGCGCCAACATCGAGATCGCCGACCTGGCCGGCCGCGAGAACGAGGCCATCTTTGGCCTGACCGCCCCCGAGGTTGAGAAGCTCTGGGCATCCAACAGCTACTTTGCGTGGGATACCCTCAACGGCGACCGCGAGCGTCTGGGCCGCGTGATGGACGAGCTCAAGGACAACACGTTTGCGGGTCTTTCGGGCAACTTCGAGAGCATCTACAACGAGCTCATGAACAACAACGACCCCGACCTGGTCATGGCTGACTTCCGCAGCTACGTGGATGCATGGGAGAACCTCACGGGCAGCTACGGCGACCAGGAGACCTGGAACCGCAAGGCCCTGCTCAACACCGCCTCGAGTGGCTGGTTCTCGAGCGACCGCACCATTCGCGAGTACCGCGACGAGATCTGGCACGCGTAAAGGCGCGCGAGCTCCCTTTGCCGCACGGCATTATTCGATGGGCGCGACCGAGCGCCGCGCCCATCGCTAATGGGTTAGGAACATCGATGACAGAAGGAGAAATCGATGAGTAAGAAAGAATGCATCGCGATGCTCCTCGCAGGAGGACAGGGCAGCCGATTGGGGGCACTCACCCAAAAGATCGCTAAGCCGGCGGTTAGCTTTGGTGGTAAGTTCCGCATTATCGACTTTTCGCTGTCCAACTGCTCCAACTCGGGCATCGACACAGTGGGCGTCCTGACGCAGTACCGTCCCTACCTGCTGCATGCCTATGTGGGCTCCGGCGAGGCGTGGGATCTGGACAGCCGCGACGGCGGCGTGTCGATCCTGCCGCCGTACGAGACGCAGACCGGTGGCGCCTGGTATGCGGGCACGGCCGACGCCATTACGCAGAACCTCGACTACATCAAGGCCAACGACCCCAAGTACGTCCTGATTCTTTCGGGCGATCACCTGTATCGCATGGACTACCGCAAGATGCTCAAGACGCATATTGAGAACAACGCCGACCTCACGGTGAGCGTTATGCCCGTGCCGTGGGAGGAGGCCAGCCGCTTTGGCATCCTGACCACCGATCCCGAGGACGGCCGCATCACCAAGTTCACCGAGAAGCCCGAGAAGCCCGATTCGAACCTCGCTTCCATGGGCATCTACATCTTCTCGGCCGACGTGCTGATCGAGGCGCTCGAGGAGGACGCTCTGGACCAGCGCTCGAGCCACGACTTTGGCAAGGACATCATCCCCAAGCTGCTCGGCGAGAACAAGCGCCTGTACAGCTACGAGTTCCACGGCTTTTGGAAGGACGTTGGCACCATCGCGAGCTTCCATGAGACCTCGATGGACCTGCTGGGCAACAACCCCGAGTTCGATCTGTTTGACAAGAACTTCCCCATCATGTCCAACATCACCACGCGCCCGCCGCACTACATTGGCCCGGACGGCCGCCTGGACGACTGCCTGGTCTCCAACGGCTGCAAGATCTACGGCACCGCTCGCCACTCGATCCTTTCGACCGATGTCATTATCGAGGAGCGCGCCGTGGTCGAGGACTCCGTGCTGCTGCCGGGTGCGCACGTTAAGAGCGGCGCGCACATCTGCCGCGCTATTTTGGGCGAGAACTCCACGGTCGAAGAGGGCGTGAAGCTCGGCTCTGTCGATACCACCAAGGATACGGCCGTCGTTGGAAATGACGTCGTTATCGGGAAGGGGGAATGATCCGATGATCAATCGCAAGGCCATCGGTTACATCACCGCTAACTACTCTTCGACCTACGGCAGCGTGCTGCTCAAGGACCGCCCCATCGCGTCCGTTCCGTTTTTGGGCCGCTACCGCCTGATCGACTTCCCGCTGTCCAACATGATGAATGCCGGCATTAAGACCGTCGGTGTCGTCATGCCGGGTAACTACCGCTCGCTGATCGACCACGTGGGCTCGGGCAAGGACTGGGGCCTGGACCGCAAGAAGGGCGGCCTGTTCATGGTGCCCGGCAACGCGTATGGCACCACCAAGGGCGGCATGCGCTTCCTGCTGCGCGACATCATCTCCAACAAGACGCTGTTCCAGCGCTCGGAGAAGCCCTATGTCGTGATGATGGGCACCAACATCATCTTTAACATGGACCTCAACACCATCATCGAGGCGCACGAGAACTCTGGTGCCCAGATGACCGTGGTGTACTGCAAGGCCACGCGCAACGTCGATGACGAGACCAAGCTCGAGATTAACGAGAACGGCCGCCTGACGGGCGTGAGCGCCGGCGTCGTGTACGGCGACAACGCGTCTATGGACTGCTGCATCGTCAACCGCGAGACGCTGCTCGAGATTATCGACCATTACCAGGCCGCCGACTATCTGGACCTGCTCGAGGCTCTCCAGGGCGACTTTGGCAACATCGACGTGTGCAGCTACGAGTACAAGGGCGAGGTCGTGGGCGTGTTTAGCGAGAAGTCGCTGTATCGCCGCAGCATGGACCTGCTCGACCAGACCGTGGCCGATCAGCTCTTCGATCCCGAACGCCCGATCCTGACCAAGGCTCACGACGTGCCGCCTTCGCGCTATGCGACCGGCAGCCACGCGTGCAACTCGATCATCTCGGCCGGCTGCATCATCAAGGGCACCGTGCGCAATTCGATCCTGTCGCGTGGCGTCGTGGTCGAGGAAGGCGCTTCGGTGACCAACTCGATCATCAACCAGAGCTGCATCATCAAGAGCGGCGCACGCGTTGAGAACGCCATCCTGGACAAGAACAACGTGGTTCCCACCAACACCGAGCTTCGCGGCACGCCTGAGAACATCCTGGTGCTGGGCAAGGCTCCGTTAACTTCCGACACCACCATCGTACGTTAACGTTGGCACCGCAACATCGCTCGTAACATGTAGAATAGCCGCCCGGTTTGTGCCAGGCGGCTATTCTCGAATTGCAACATGGGAGACAATATGGCTGATTCCAGCAAAAAGATGCAGATCGTGTTTGCCTCGGCCGAGTGCGCACCGTTTGTTAAGACCGGTGGCCTGGGCGACGTGGCGGGCTCGCTGCCTGCGGCGCTTGTGCGCGCCGGCGCCGAGGTTATCGTCATGGTGCCCAAGTACGCCACCATCAAGGATGAGTACAAGGCGCAGATGGAGCACTTTGCCGACTTTTACGTGAGCCTGGGCTGGCGCAACGAGTACTGCGGGCTCGAGAAGCTCGAGCACGACGGCGTCACCTATATGTTCATCGACAACGAGCGCTACTTTGCGCGCGACTATCCGTACGGCTTCTTTGATGACGGCGAGCGCTTTGCGTTCTTCTCCAAGGCCATCACCGAGAGTCTGCAGCACCTGCCGGCCGGTTTTGAGTGCGACATCCTGCACTGCAACGACTGGCAAACGGCGCTGGCGCCCGTGTTCTTGCGCGAGTTTTACCAGGGCCTGCCGCTGTATGACCGCGTCAAGACCGTGTTCTCGATCCACAACGTGGCGTTCCAGGGCCAGTTTAGCGACACCGTGATGGAGGACATCCTGGGTGTGGCGCACATTCCGGCGGCCGCCTCGCAGCTGCGTTGCGACGCCTGCAGCATCAACTACATGCTGGGCGCGCTGCGCTATGCCGATGCCATCACTACGGTGAGCCCCACCTATGCCAACGAGATCCAGACGCCCGAGTTTGGCGAGGGCCTGGACGGCGTTCTGCGCGAGCGTTCGTACGCGCTGCAGGGCATCCTCAACGGCATTGACGTGGCGGGCTTTGACCCGGCGACCGACAAGCGCATTGCCGCCAACTACACGGTTGAAGACCGCTCCGGCAAGGCCGTGTGCAAGGCCAAGCTGCAGGAAGAGCTGGGGCTCGAGGTTCGCGACGACCGCCCGCTCATGGTGATGGTCACGCGCCTGACGCGCCAAAAGGGCATGGACCTGGTCATGTACGCGCTCGACCGCATTCTGGCCGGCGGCGTGCAGGTGGCGGTGCTGGGCACCGGCGACCGCGACTACGAGGACGGCCTGCGCTACTTCCAGGACAAGTACCCCGGCACCATGGCCGCGCGCATCGAGTTCGATCCCGCGCTGTCGCAGCGTATGTATGCCGCCGCCGATATGTTCCTGATGCCTTCGAAGTTTGAGCCCTGCGGACTGTCGCAGATCATCGCCATGCGCTACGGCACCCTGCCCATCGTGCGCGAGACCGGTGGCCTTAAGGACACCGTGCAGCCGTACAACGAGTTTACCGGCGAGGGCACGGGCTTCTCATTTACCAACTTTAACGGCGACGAGATGGGCGATGCGGTTTTCCGCGCGGCTCGTCTGTTCTGGGATAACCGCGACGCCTGGAACCAGCTGGTCACGCAGGCCATGAGCCAGGACTTTAGCTGGACGCGCTCGGCCGACAAGTATCTGGACCTGTACTTCTTTATGCATCCGGAGATTGAGAGGCCTGCGGCTGTTGTCGACGAGACTGAAGCTGTTGCTGAGCCGGTGGCCGCTGAAGAGCCCAAGGCCGAGGAGAAGCCTGTTGAGGCTGAGCCCGCAAAGGCCGAGCCTGAGGTGAAGCCCACTACGAAGCCTGCGGCAAAGAAGACCGCGACTCGTAAGACGACGGCCAAAAAGGCCACGGCCACGAAGGCCGCTGCGAGCAAGACCACCGCTGCCAAGACAACGACCACGCGCAAGCGCACCACCTCAGCAGCCAAGAAGGCTGCCGAGGCCGAGGCCGCTCCTGAGGTAAAGGCCGAGGTCGCAGAGGTCAAGCCGTCCGCCAAGGCTCCGGCCAAGACCGCTGCCAAGAAGACGACCGCGTCCAACAAGAAGGCAGCGGCAGCCAAGAAGACCACGGCTACGAAGTCGACGACCACGAAGGCCGCTACGACGAAGGCCGCTGCGAAGACGACCCCGAAGGCAGCCGCAAAGCCGGCCGCCAAAGTCGAGGAGACGCCCGCTGAGTCTAAGGCTGAGGAAGCTGTCGAGGCTAAGCCTGCCGCCAAGACCACCACGCGCAAGCGCACTACGACGACGGCCAAAAATGCCACGACCAAGACCGCTGCTCCCAAGGCAGAGGCTAAGGCCGAGGAAAAGCCCGCAGTAAAGGCCGAGCCGGCTCCGAAGGCCGCCGAGGTCAAGACCGATCCGAAGGCTACGGCAAAGGCCGAGCTCGCCAAGGAGACCCCGGTCTCCCCCGCCGCTCCCACTGAGGAAAAGGCTCCTACCAAGAAGACCTCCGTCCGCAAGGCAACGGCCGCCCGCAAGCGCCGCTAATCCGGACGATTAAAACTTAATCCTCAACGCACAAGAGGGCGCCCCAACCAGGCGCCCTCTTCTTGGTTGAACTTCGTATTAAAAAGAGGGCCGGTTTACTACGACAAAATGGCTCCGGCCGACCACAACGAGCAATCTACAAAATTGGCAACGCTTCTACCTGCGGTTTTAATATCACCAAATTGACTGTGGTTGAGATCATTAAATTCATCGTAGTAAACCGGGGTACTTTTGGTTGGCTACAAATAGTATCGGTATAGGCTTTTTTGAATATCGCGATAATTTGGATGGTAAAACGATTTTCTAGGACAACCGTTCGCCGATAATGAGCGGCTGTAGTTTATACAACTAAAGTGCAACGATATACTTAAGTACCGTGCGTTAAGCCCATGGCCCGTTGGCCATGACTGTATAGAACTGGACCGTACTATGAGATTGATTCACAACAGCCGCCTGCCGCAGTTTCGCACTCCGTTTGGCGCTGTGACCACTGGAACTTCCGTTGCACTCTCGGTGATTTTGGAGGATGCCGATCCCAACCAGGCAACGCTTACGTTGCGTACCTGGGTCGATGAGATCGGTGAGTCTCGGTATCCCATGACGCACGAGGGCGACGGCATATTTACCGTAGAGCTTGAGTGCACCGAGCCCTGTCTTATCTGGTACAGCTTTATCTGCAATATCGAGGGCCAGCCCGAGGTCCGCTTGGGCGCACCGCAGGGTCGCACCGGTGGCGAGGGCGTAACTTATGACTACGCCGAGGTGCCGTCCTTCCAGATTACCGTCTATAAGCACCGCGAAGTGCGTCCCGAGTGGTACGAGCGTGGCATGGTCTACCAGATCTTCCCCGATCGCTGCGCCCGCGACGAGCACTGGCGCGAGCGCACGCTGGCCGAGGTCGAAAAACCACGCAACGGAATCCAGCGCCGCATGGTCGAGGACTGGAACAAGCCGCCCGTGTACGAGCGCGCCGAAGACGGCTCCATCAAAACCTGGGACTTCTACGGCGGGTCGCTCAAGGGCATCCAGGAAGACCTGCCTCGCATCGCCGAGCTGGGCTTTACAGCCATCTACCTCAACCCCATTTTTGAAGCCGCGAGCAACCACCGCTACGACACGGCCGACTACACCAAGATCGACCCGATCCTGGGCACCGAGCAGGACTTTACCGAGCTGTGCCAGGCGGCCGAGAAGCTGGGCATCTCCATCATTCTGGATGGCGTCTTCAACCACACAGGCGACGACTCGATCTACTTTAACCGCTACGGCAACTACCCCGGTGTGGGCGCGTGGCAGAGCGAGGATTCGCCGTGGCGCGATGCGTTTTATTTCCACGAGGACGGCTCGTACGACTGCTGGTGGGGCGTGGGCAACATGCCCGCCATCAATGAGAGCTCCGAGCTGGTACGCGAGAAGCTTCTGGGC
Source organism: Collinsella sp. (assembly GCA_048524725.1). GTDB lineage: Bacteria > Actinomycetota > Coriobacteriia > Coriobacteriales > Coriobacteriaceae > Collinsella. Next base: position 11,052 of record DBFVGT010000048.1, read on the forward strand.
AAGGACGGCGTGATTCGTAAATGGCTGCGCGCCGGTGCCCATGGCTGGCGCTTGGATGTGGCCGACGAGCTTTCGGACGATTTCCTGGCCGAGATCAAAAAGGCCGTGATCGCCGAGAAGCCGGACGCACTGCTGCTCGGCGAAGTCTGGGAAGACGCCTCCAACAAGATCAGCTACGGCCATCTGCGTCGCTACCTACAGGGCTCCGAGTTGGACTCTGCTATGGATTACCCCTTCCGCGACATGGTCATCGACTTTTTGATGGGCTACAAGAACGCCTACCAGGCAGCCGAGGATATCGAAACCCTGCGCGAGAACTATCCCCGTGAGGCCCTGTCCTGCGCACTTAATCTGCTTTCGAGCCACGACCGTCCGCGCATTATCTCGGTGCTCGGCGGCGGCCCCGACGAGTCGCAGCTGCCCGAGTGCGAGCGCAGCAAATGGCGCCTGGACGAGAACTCGATGGGCCTAGCCAAGAGCCGTTTTTGGCTCGCCACGCTCATGCAGATGACCTTCCCCGGCGTGCCTTCGATCTACTACGGCGACGAATACGGCCTGGAGGGTCTAACCGATCCGGGCAACCGCCGCACCCTGCCGACCAAGGACCAACTGCACGACTTCGACACGCTGGCTATTGTCAAAAACGCCTCCGCCGTACGCCGCGCACTGCCGTTTATGATCGACGGCGAGATCAAGGCCTTCGCGCTCAACGACGAGGTGCTGGCATACAACCGCACGGGCAAGGATGGCGAGTCCGCGACGGTTATCATCAACCGCAGCCTGCGCAATTCGCATCGCGTGACCATTCCATCGCTCGGCGAATGCGCGAGCGATGTGATTAGCGGTCACGAGTGCGAGATCCACAACGGTACGGTCACGCTCGATCTGTATCCGCTGGGCTCGTCGATTATCTATCACCATGCAGAGCAGCGCCTGCAGGAGCCGCTCGATCACGGCGCGGGTGTTGTGTGCCATATCACCTCGGTGCCCACCGACGACGGCAAGCCCGGTACAATCGGCGCGCCCACGCGTCGCTTTATCGACCATCTGGCCGCCATGGGCATGCGCTACTGGCAGGTTCTGCCTGTCAACCCGACGGACTTCTTCCGCTCCCCTTACGCTGGGCCTTCGGCCTTTGCGGGCAATATCGATCTACTGCCCGAAAGCCAAGAGGAGCTGGCGGCCGACTTTGAGACTTGGAAGGCCCGTGGCGGTGAGGATGCAGACCCGCTCTACACGGCGTTTAAGCATCGCAACGCCGATTGGCTCGAGAAGTACTGCGTCTACATGGCCGTCAAGAAGTACTTTGAAGGCGAATCGCGCCACGATTGGCCGGCCGATGTCGCGCGCTACAACGAGCATCTGATTGACGACAAACGTTTCCACGATGAGGCAGAGCTGCAGGCGTACATGCAGTACCGCTTTGACCTGGCCTGGTGCGAGCTCATGAACTATGCGCACAAGAAGGGCATCGAGGTCATCGGCGACATTCCCATGTACGTTTCGGACGATTCGGCCGACGCATGGAGCGAGCCCGAGAACTTCTGGCTGTCCGATACCGGCAAGGCAATCGAGATCTCCGGCGCACCGCCTGACAACTTTGCGCCCGAGGGTCAAGTGTGGGGCAACCCGACGTTCCGCTGGGACCACATGAAGCAGAACGGCTATAGCTGGTGGATGGACCGTCTGCGTCGCGCGTTCTCGCTGTACGACCGTGTGCGCCTGGACCACTTCTTGGGATTCCACAGTTACTTTAGCATTCCCGCAGGTAAGGCCTGCGCCGACGGCCGCTGGCTGGCGGGTCCGGGCAAGGATCTGTTCCAGACCGCCTATGACGAGCTGGGGCCGCTCAACTTTATTGCCGAGGACCTGGGCTACCTGACGCCTGGCGTTCGCGCCATGGCTTCGACCTGTGGCTTCCCCGGTATGGATGTGCTTGAGTTTAACGATTACGACGTCCGCTGCGGCGTGCACCCCACGCCGGGCAAGATTCTGTACACCTCGACGCACGACACGTCGACGCTCGCCGGTTGGTGCACGCGCTCCTTCGCGGGCGGCGACGAGCCGAGCGGTGTTGAGGTGGCGGCCAAGCTGATGGGCGACGCGCTGGCAAGCGACGCTCCGCTTGTGATGATGCCGCTGCAGGATGTACTGGGGCTAGGCGACGATGCACGCATGAACGTACCGGGTGTCGCCACGGGCAACTGGACCTGGCAGGCCGATGAGGCCGACGTTGCGGCCGCCGAGGGCAAAACTGCACAGCTCCTGCGCAACACCCATAGATTCTGGGGCGAAGCGTGATAAAACCCCCGATATAGGGTACAGTTACAGCTGTTTGAATTTATGCGGGCAGAGCGATCTGCCCGCTTTGTGCTGAAAAGGAAGTATTATGGCGCGCTACGATTACAAGTGCTCGAGCTGCGGCAACGTGTTTGAGGTTGAGCATCCCATGTCCGAGACCCCCGAGATCGTGTGCCCGAGCTGCGGTGCCCCGGCGGCCAAGACGTTCTCGGCAAGCGGCATCAAGTTTGAGGGCAGCGGCTTCTACAACACCGACCAGCGAAGCGGAGGCTCCAGCACCAGCGCCACCAGCGGCTGCTGCGCCAACTGCCCGCATAACCACTAGCGTCAAGCGGTCCCGCTACCCAAGTTTCCTGATGAGTTGCGGTGAAATGAGGATTGTTTAGCCTGGAAAAGCCGTTATTCAATCCCTATTTCACCGCAACTTTTCTATAGACTGGATTTCGGGCTGATGCTAAGTTTGTAACATTTCAAAACTCTACCGGATTACGGGGCTGAATTGACAACCTCCATCCATTCCAGTAATTTGCAAATTTCAACAAACCATCTACCTGCGGTTTTATTTAGGTCATTTTAGCTGTGGTCGGGCATCACCAATCTAGCCCCGTAATCCGCCCCACTTTTGATAACAGCAAGTATGAAACGGGGCTATTTTTACCACTCTTTACCTCTATTGCGATCTCCGCTCGCATGATCTCCTGAGTTGCGGTGAAATAAGGACTGTTTGGCGGGTAGATGCCGCTATTCAATCCCTATTTCACCGCAACTTAGCAGTTACTGGCGGACCAGGCGGGCGCAGAAGTGGCCGTCGTAGGAGTCCGCATTAACGGGTACGCTTTGGAAAAGGCCCCGAGCGTTTTGTCGTACGGAAACGAGCTTCTTAGCTTGTTCGAACTCGGGGAGCTGCAGAATCTGGGCTTCGGAGACGGGGGCCACGGTAAAGCCGGCGCCCTCGGGAGAAGCCAGGAAGGCATCCACGACCTGCGTGTTCTCTTCATCAAAAACCGAGCAGGTAGCATAGATAAGCTCACCGCCGACAGCCACGCGCGCGGCTGCTTCCTTGAGCATCGTCAGCTGCAGGCGGGGCAACTCGGTCGTAACGTCGATCTCGGTCAGGCGCCACGGAATCTCGGGATGACGGCGCATGGTGCCGGTGCCAGAGCACGGCGCATCGATAAAGACTGTGTCGAACAGGGCAGGCTCGCCAAGCATCGCGTCAAAGGACGTGAGCACCTCATTGAGCTCGCAGGCATCGCCCGACACCGTACGAACACCCGAGATGCCCGCCTTATGCAGGCGCGCGAGATTCTGATCGCACTTACGGTCGTGCAGGTCGAGCGCGGTATGCTGACGCTCGTACCCGGCGCGCTTGGCCTGGCACATCATCACATAGGTCTTGGTGCCGCGACCGGCGCCAATCTCCAGGCAACGGCCGGGACGTGTCGCGGCAGTAGCGATAAGCTGAGCGTTGAGGTCTGAGGCAACCGCGGCAGCACGCTCAAACACGCCCGATGCAACCGTGACCTGCGCATCGACCAGAGCATGGCAGCCCGGGAAGACAGGCGCAACGAGCTGCGAGATATACGGATCGGCCTTCGTTGCAAACGCATTCTCGTGCAGGGCAAGCGGCGCGGGCGCCAGATTGCCGGCAAAGTTCAGCGCGCCCTCGGGCGTATCGAACGAGGCCATAATACGAGCGCACAGCCAACGAGGAAGACCCATCAAACGCGAAAGACGAACCAAACGTTGCTCGGACTCATCCACGTTGGATGCCGTGGCAAAGTCCTCAACGTTATCCGCGACCTTGTGCAGCACCGCGTTAGCCAGGCCAGCGGCAGACTTAGCACCGCTGCGCACCAGTTCAACACCCTGGCTCACGGCAACGCGGCCAGGCGTATGCAGATAAAGCATCTCGAAGGCCGAGATGCGAAGCGCCATGCGAACGCGCGGCGCAACCTTTTTGGGCTTATCCAAAAACTGGTCGAGCAACTCATCCAAAATACCCTGCGTGGCGGCAACACCGAGCGCCAAACGGGCGGCAAAAGCAGAATCGCGCTGGTCAATGGCCTTAGCGGAAGCACGGGAAGACAACACGTCGCGTGCGTACATACCGCGGCGATCGGCCTCCATCAACACATCGAGCGCAAGCTTGCGCGCGGGAGACAACTTGCTCATGACAGTACACCCCACCTAAGTTCGGCACCCTGCAGGCCGGCAGCCCAGGCAGAAGCAGCCATGGCACGCTTGCCATCGGGCTTAACCTCGAGCAGTTCAACCGCGCCATCGGAAAGGCCCAGGTAAACACGCTTGCTCTTAACGGCAACAGCGCCCTCGCCAAGCGACACATCGGCCGGCGCAGCATCGAGCACACGCACGGTCTTGCCGGCAATCACGCAACGAGCAGGCGCGGTATCGGACGAGGCCAGGACATGGCGCACACAATCAAGCGCCGCCATTTGCGGATCCAAGCGCATCTCCTGCTTAGAAATCTTGGCGGCATGCGTGACGAGCGACTCATCCTGCTCAGTCCACACGGCGGTGCCATCGGCAAGCGAGGGAAGCGTATCGGCAAGCAACTTACCGCCAAGCTCACCAAGCCCCATGGTCAGTGCCTCGGCATGCTTACCGGCAACCGACGTAGAGGCCTGCGCACAATAAGCGCCCGTATCCACGCCATGCCCAATGCGCATAATGGAAACGCCAGCAACCTCATCACCAGCAAGAATGGCACGCTGAATGGGAGCGGCGCCACGCCAACGAGGCAGCAAGGACGCATGAACATTCACAATACCAAGCGGCGCCATATGCAGCACCTCATCAGGCAAAATGCAACCATAGGCAGCCACACAGAAAATATCAGCCTGCGCAGCCTGGAGCGCCTCAACAACCTCAGGCGTCATACGATTGGCCTCAACAACCGGCAGGCCAAGCTCAAGCGCCTTGGCCTTAACAGGAGACGGCTCAAGCTTCTTACCACGCCCACGAACAGCATCGGGACGAGTAACAACAAGCGCAATCTCATTCCCAGCCTCAACAAGCGAAGTCAAAGAAGGCACAGCAAAATCAGGCGTACCCATAAACACAATACGCATAAAGAACGTCTCCTCTCAACCAAAGCCGAGACGGCTACAAAGAACAGCGGAAAGCCAAGTCACCAGCCCATCCGCAATAACATTTCAACAAGAACAAATATACCCAAAACCAAAGAAAGAGCCGCAATAAAAGCAACTCTTCCAACAAAGCAATTATCAGCGAAGACGCCCTTCCCTGGCCCGACGGCACCCGGGCGAAAAGGAGCACGAAAACGCAGTCCCCTTCCGCCGCAGGGCTTAGGTTTTGCTCCACGCGCAGTTCCGCACGAGCCGAAGAGCACTTAATGTGCTCTTCGTGCGAGCAGGACTGTTTGAGCATGGAGCAAAACCTAAGCCCTGCGGCGGAAGGGGACGGTGGGACCTACTCCGTCTCGCCCGGTCGAGCGCCGCGGGCTAGGGCATCCTGGTACTCCTTGACGGCCTTGATGCGTTGCATCGGCTTGAGTCGATCAAACATGGTGTTGCCGTGCAGGTGATCGATCTCGTGCTGCAGGCACACGCAGAACAGGTCGCCCGAGGCCTCATAGCGAATCAGGTTGGCATCCAAGTCGTACGCCTCGACGACGACATGATCGGGACGCTCGATCTCGCAGCTAATGCCGGGAATGGACAGGCAGCCCTCGCTATACGGCACCAGATGGTCGCTCTGCTCAACAATGACAGGGTTGATAAGCACGTACGGGTCATAGTCGTTCTTATCGGTATAGTCGCAGTCGATGGTGACGAGCTGAATGAGCTCGCCGATCTGCGGGGCAGCCAGGCCACAGCCGCCGTTGTCGAACATCATCTTCTTCATCTTCTCGGCAAGTGCCTCGATCGCCGGGGTGATCTCCTCGATGACGGCACACTCCTGGCGCAGACGAGGGTCGGGCGACAGTACGATTCCGTTGGCTTCCATGACCATCCTTTCGGGTTGTTACATCAAATCATAGGCGTCGACGTCAACGCTCACGCTCACGCCGCGCACGGAGCCTACCTCTTTGAGGCAGGCGTCAATATCATTAGAGACATGGTACCCTACCGGCGACTTCACAAGCAGATGGAAGCGGTAACGGTCCTTGGCTCTCTCGATTACACACGAAGCAGGGCCCAGTACCTGCGGCACGGCGCTCCCCGCCCGCAAAAAGTCAGGCGCGGCGGCATGCCAGCGACGCTTGAGGAGCTTCGCGATGCGGCCGATGTAGTCCCGCGCGTCATCCGCGTTCGTCGACCATACCAAGATGTTGGCCAAGCGCACGAACGGCGGATACAGGGCGTCGCGGCGCTGGTCCAGGTCGTAGTCGGTAAAGATCGAACGGTCGTGCTCGGCAACGGCGCGAATGACCGGGTCATCGGGCAGGTAGGTCTGGATGATAACCTCGCCAGGGCGATCACCGCGACCGGCACGACCGGCGACCTGCTCCAGCAGATCGTAGGCGCGCTCCCCTGCGCGGAAGTCCGGCAGCTTGAGGGCGAAGTCGGCATTGACCACGCCCACGAGCGTGACCTCGGGAAAGTCGAGACCCTTGGCGATCATTTGGGTGCCCAGCAACACGGCGCAATCGGCCGCATCGAACTGCTCGAGCAGCTTTTTGTGCGCATCCTTGCCGCGCGTGGAATCGGCATCCATGCGAATAATGGCGACGTCCTCGGACAGCATCTGGTGCAGCGCGTCCTCGATCTGCTGCGTGCCTAGCCCCATTTTTGCCAGGTAGCGGCTGCCGCACTTGGGGCAGCGACTCGTGGGCGCGGGATACGGCTGCACGCGCCAAGACGAACCGCATGTGTGACACTGCAGCGTGTGCGTGCGCTCGTGATACGTAAGCGCGGTGGAGCAGTGGTTGCAGGTGGGCACGCAGCCGCACTCGCGACACATCAAAAACGGCGCAAAGCCACGGCGGTTATGCAGCAGCACGGCCTTCTCGCGGCGCTCGACCACACGCTCCAAGCCCTCCATCAAGGGTTTTGAAAACATGGAACGGCTGCCGTGTGAAAACTCACGGCGCAGGTCGGCGATGCGGACAGTAGGCAGCACGGCGTGTCCCGGGCGCTCGGGCATCTCAACGCGCGTCCAGGTGGCACCGTTATACGTGCCACGGCGGCAGCGGTCCAGGGCCTCGGCAGAAGGCGTGGCGGAGCCCAACACGAGCGGGCAGCGGTAGCGCCGCGCCATCTCGGCCGCCACCTCGCGCGCGTGGTAGCGCGGACTGGAGCCCTGCTTGTAACTAGTCTCGTGCTCCTCGTCGATGATGATGAGGCCCAGGTCGCCAAGCGGGCAAAAGAGCGCCGAGCGAGCGCCGACGACCACGCGGGCCGCACCGCTGGCAACCATATCCCACTGGTCCAGGCGCTCGCCGGCCGAAAGCCGCGAATGGAACACGGCGACCGTCTCGCCAAAGCGCGAGCGGAAGCGGCCGACGGTCTGGGCTGTCAGCGAAATCTCGGGTACCAGCACACAGGCAGAGCGACCGGCTGCGAGTACGCGCTCGATGGCGGAAAGGTAGACCTCGGTTTTGCCGGATCCAGTGACGCCATCGACTAGGACCACGTCGCCGTGAGCGTCAAGGCGTGCGCGCTCAATCTGCGCGAGGGCCTGTCGCTGACCGTTGGTGAGTGCCATCGGGGCCTTGCCGCTCGCCGAGGACAGCGTGGTCTGCTCGCTGCAGCCACGCCAGGCGCGGCGCTCCTCCACAACCACGACGCCGCGTTTTTCGAGCGCCTTGATGGTCGCCGACATGCTGTTATAGAGAAGGTTGAGGTCGCGCGTCGTGACCGGGCCGCACTGGAGCGCCTCGATGAGTTGGCGCTGGCGGACCGCGGTCTTGGGCGGCGTATAGTCGAAGCCTTCGGGCGTGAGCATGACCCAGCGATTTTGGATGGGTTTGACGGCTGGACGTTCAACCGTCCACACGCCGTCGTCACCCTTGACCACACGCGGACTGCCGCCCGGGGGCAAAAACAGGCGCAGGCACTCGGAAAGCGTTGCGACGTACTCGTGGCTCATCCAGCGTGCGATACGGGCGGCTTCGGCGGTAAAGAGCGGTTTGCTGAGGATAGCCTCGACGGCTTTAATGCGCGCGGGGTCGAGGGCGTTGTTACCCTGCAGGTCGCCCAGCTCAGGCGCAATATCAACGATATAGCCCGCGGCGGCACGGTTACCAAAGTGGACCAGGACCGTGGATCCGATCTGGACCTCGTTGGCAAGGGACTCGGGGATGCCGTAAGCAAACGGTTCCGACAGCGCACGGGTGGGGATGTCGAGGACCACGCTCGCGTAGGCGGCAGGGGGCTCGGGCGCAGGCTTAGTCTGAGTCGAGGCAGCGGCAGGCTTGGGCTTCACCGGAGTCTCCTCCGGTTCCGGCGAACCAAACAGCGACAGTTGTTGAGCCATACACCACCTCTAACGAACGGACCTGAAAGGGGTGGGACAAAATAATCAGTAGAGTTTGTCCCATGGCCGATACGAGTGTCGAGCTTGTTGCGTCACTCGAACATGGGACAAACACTACTGATTATTTTGTCCCAGCAACCCACTCATCGGTACAGAAACAAGAGCCCCGCTCGGGGTGAACGGGGCTCGGATGCAAACGTTTGCGCAGCGATTACAGCGCCATCGTGCGGGCGCGGTCGATACGCGCCAGACAGTCGTCACGGCCGACGAGCGCCATGGTCTCGCCCAGCGGAGGGCTCACCATGTTGCCGCAAACGGCGACGCGCACGGCCTGGAACACCACGCGCTTCTTGAGGTCCATCTGCTCGGGAAGCGGCTCAAGCGCGGCGTCGATGTTCGCGGCTGTCCACTCGTCCACGCCCTCGAGCGCGGCCTTGGCGGCGTCTAGGATGGCACCCATGCCTTCCTTGGCCAGGCCCTTGTTGACGGATTTCTCGTCATACTCGAGCGTCTCGGCCGTAGCAAAGATGGGAGCGACGACGGTCACGGCGTCGGCCGGCATCTTGGTGCGCGGCTTGACGATGGCGGCAAGCGCGTCGATCCAGTCCTCGCCGTACTCGACGTTGCCCTCGATGAGACCCGCCTCGTGCAGCTCGGGGACCATGATCTCGTCGGCAAACTGGGCATCGGACATGCCGTTGATGTACTCGGCGTTGACCCAGTCGAGTTTCTTGGGGTCGAAGGTCGCCGGGTTCTTGGAGATGCGGTCGAGCGAGAACTTGCTGGCCAGGACATCGCGCGGGATGATCGTGGTCTCGCCGTCGAGCGACCAACCGAGCAGCGCCAGGTAGTTGACGAAGGCGTCGGAAAGGTAACCGGCGTCGCGGTACTCCTCCACCGAAGTTGCGCCGTGGCGCTTGGAGAGCTTCTTACCGTCGGCGCCCAGGATCATGGAGATGTGGGCGAACGTGGGCACGGGCGCGCCGAGGGCCTCGTAGACCATGACCTGGCGCGGGGTGTTGGACAGGTGGTCGTCGCCGCGGATGACATGGGTGATCTTCATCATGGCGTCGTCGACGACGGTCGCGAAGTTGTACGTGGGCGTGCCATCGGAGCGGAAGATGACAAAGTCGTCGAGCTCCTTGGCGTCGAAGGTCACCTCGCCGTGAACGGCGTCGTGGATGACGACGTCGCCGCGGTCCTCGGGCACCCTGATGCGCAGGACGTAGGACTCGCCGGCCTCGATGCGGCGGCGGGCCTCCTCGGGATCAAGATCGCGGCAACGACGCTGATAGCCCTGGAAGGGGTCCTTGCGCTCCTGCGCGGCCTTGCGGTCGGCGTCGAGCTGCTCCTTGGTGCAGAAGCAGGGATAGGCCTTGCCCTCGTCCCAAAGTTTCTGGGCGGCCTGCTTGTACAGGTCCAGGCGCTCAGTCTGGGCGTAGGGGCCAAAGTCGCCGCCTACCTCGGGACCCTCGTCCCAGTCCAGGCCCAGCCAACGCATGGCGCGCAGGATGATCTGCGTGTTCTCGTCGGTGGAGCGGGTGGGATCGGTGTCGTCGATGCGCAGGATGAACGTGCCGCCGTTAGCACGGGCGAAAGCCCAGTTATAGATAGCGGTGCGGGCGCCGCCGATGTGCAGCTTGCCCGTCGGTGAGGGTGCAAAGCGGACGCGAACGTCTGATGCCATGGAAATCTCCTCGATTGCAGGATGGATGTCTAACCGCATCAGTATAAAGCAACAAAGCAACCTCCGCACAAAGGGCACCGACCTACTCATTGGGGACAGACTTAAATGAGTAGTCGTTGGGGACACTCTTCGGAGACGACAGAGACGATATGAGCAGGACATAAAACATTGAGAGCCCCTGCTGCATGAAAGACCGCGGATTAGGCCGACAATGGTGAGTGTCTAATTCAGCCGCGGCGGCCACGCCGCATTCATGGAAGGGGCTCCCATGCTCGATACTA
>DBFVGT010000049.1:0-19224 GCA_048524725.1 Collinsella sp.
CGGCGCGGTCCCCGGACGGAGGGGCCGGATATAAGGTTTATCGCGAGTTCCGCACGCAAAGAAGGCCACTTAATGTGGCCTTCGTCTTGCGCAGGACTGTAGAGCAGGAAACCTTATATCCGGCCCCTCCGTCCGGGGACCTTTCTGTATCGATATAGCTTCTGAGCTGGTTTGGCGTCGACAACGTCCGGCAAGGTTAGCCAGCTGCGTCGAATTTCCGGCGTGCTTTAGCTGAAAGAAAAAGATGGTGTGCGGAGCTTTGCTCCGCATTTGGGATGGGAGCCCCTGAGAGCCGCGGGAGCCGGGCGGCGCATATGAACTTTATCGCGAGTTCCGCACGCAAAGGAAAGCACTTAATGTGCTTTCCGTCTTGCGCAGGACTGTAGAGCAGGAAAGTTCATATGCGCCGCCCGGCTCCCGCGGCTCCCGAGGGGTATCTCCCATGCAAAAACTTTTGTTGGGTAAAGTCCGAGGTCAGTGGCGTTTTATAACGAGAAATTCAAAAAAGTTGAAAATCCATTACAAATTTGCGTTGACTTTAGGTAACTAAAGTTTCATACTCCTTTTCAACCACTGGGGGATGTGAACACGCACGGATCGTTCACATCATGATTGAAGAGGATTTCTTAGACATGTTCACGCATCAGCTAAACATTATCAGCGTAGTAATTATCTGATGCGGGTTAGCACATACAGCTAGCCCGTACGATAACGGGCGGCTGATGAAGATGAGGGCCGTCGAGCGCAACCGACGGCCCTCATTTTTTATGTCTAGGAAGTTCTTTTTAGAGGAGGAAATGTAATGAACGGAGTTTTGCTCATGGTTGTGGCCGCGGCGGTGCTCGCCTGCGGCTATCTGGGCTACGGCCGCTGGCTGGCCAACAAGTGGGGCGTTGACAAAGAGGCCCTCACGCCGGCCAAGCGTATGAAGGACGGCAAGAGCTTCTCGCCCGTCTCCGCCTTTACCGCGTTCTCGCACCAGTTCAGCTCGATCTGCGGTGCTGGCCCTGTCACGGGTACGATCGTCGCCATGGCCTTTGGCTGGCTGCCCGTCGTGCTCTGGGTCCTCGTCGGCGGCATCTTCTTTGGCGCCGTCCACGACTTTGGTGCTCTGTACGCTTCGATGAAGAACAACGGCAAGTCGCTCGCTCAGCTCATCGAGAAGTACATCGGCAAGACCGGCCGTCGCCTGTTCCTGCTGTTCTGCTGGCTGTTCTGCATCATCGTCATCGCCGCCTTCACCGACATGGTCTGCAAGACGTTCATGTTCACCCCGGCCGTTGACGCTTCTGGTGCTGCTACCGGTGCCATCGACTTCACCAAGTCCTATGCCGCCGGCTGCGCTGGTACCATCTCCATCCTGTTCACCTTCGTCGCTATCGCCTTTGGTTGGGCCCAGAAGAAGTTCAACCTCACCGGTGCTACCGAGTTCGTCACCGGCGTGGTCCTCATGGTTCTCATGTTTGCCGTCGGTATGCAGTTCCCGGTCTACCTGGATAAGTTCCAGTGGTTCGCCGTCGTCATGGTCTACCTGGTTTTCGCTGGCGCTATGCCCATCCAGATGCTCAAGACCCCGCGTGACTACCTCACTTCCATCATGATGATCGTCATGATCGTTTGCGCTGTCCTCGGTATCGTCGTCCTGGGTGTTAACGGCCAGGCCACCATCACCGCTCCGGCCTTTACCGGCTTCTCCAGCGCTTCTGGCATGATGTTCCCGGTCCTGTTTGTTTCCGTTGCCTGCGGTGCCCTCTCCGGCTTCCACAGCCTCGTTTCTTCTGGTACCTCCTCCAAGCAGGTCGAGAAGGAGCAGGACGCCGTCAAGGTCGGTTATGGCGCCATGATCGTCGAGTCCTTCGTCGGCATCCTTGCCATCATCGTCGCCGGCATCATGTTCTCCGATATGAACACCGCCGGCACTGGTGCCCTCAACGCCGGCGTCGCTTCCACCCCGTTCCAGATCTTCGCCGCTGGTATCTCCCGCGGTATGCAGGCCTTCGGTGTTGACGGCACGCTCGCTACCGTCTTCATGACCATGAACGTCTCCGCTCTGGCCCTGACCTCGCTCGATGCCGTCGCCCGCATCGCCCGCACCTCGTTCTCCGAGTTCTTTGCCCAGACCAACGACGCCCTGGCCATCGAGTCCAAGGCCGGCTACATGAAGGTTCTCGGCAACCCCTGGTTCGCCACGGTCGTCACCCTGCTTCCCGGTCTCGCCCTCGCCTTTGGCGGCTATGCCAACATCTGGCCGCTCTTTGGTGCTTCCAACCAGCTGCTCGGCGGCATGACCATGATCACCCTCGCCGTGTTCTGCAAGTGCACCGGCCGCAAGGGCTGGATGCTCTACGTGCCCGTCGCCTTCCTGCTCTGCTGCACCTTCACCTCGCTGGTCCAGAGCGCCATGGGCTGCATGACCGCTGTCCAGGCTTACGGCTTCTTCGGCACCATCCCGGCTACCGCCACCACGGCCGCCGTCTCCGTCGCCGCCACCAAGGGCCTGCAGCTCGTTTTCGCCGTCCTGCTGATGGTCCTGGGCCTCATCGTTGCCGTCAACTGTCTCAAGGAGTTCTTCGGCAAGGAGGCCGGCTCCATGCCCGACGAGGAGCCCGAGTGGTCCGAGATGGGCAAGGCCGAGTACGGTCGCGCCGCTGCCGCTGAGGCTCCTGCCGACGCCGAGGCCGCTAAGGCCTAGTCGGTCGGACGGGTTGAATCTCCCATCTATTTGACTCGGAAAGACCGGGTCCGCAATCAAGCGGACCCGGTCTTTTTTCTTGTGATAACAGGTGGTGCAAGGGCGTTCTCGCAGATGTTTTGCGTGGATAGGCTCGTGCGTTGTACCATATGGACGTATATGTGTGCATATGAAAGGGGCCCCGTGGCCAAGACGGTATATTCCGATAATCAAAACAATGTCGATGCTCTGGCTGAGCGTCTGAGCAGCCAGACGTCGCTTTCTGCCGAGCGCGCCAAGCTGGTTGCCTACGACCTGCTCTGCCGCAAGGCGCTCAAGATTAAGTCGAGCGCGCTGGCGCAGATTTTCCGCTCCGTCGATAAGGAATGCGATACCAAGGCGATGCGCGATGAGCTTATCGCGGCAAATATCGTGACCAAGATCGAGGGCAGCGGCATTAACGGGCGCCCGGCGTTCTATACCATCAATGTCGAGATCCGCGATGCCCAGGAGCAGCCTGCCGAGTCCGTCGAAGATTTTGTCGTCGAGGATTCCGCTGACGTGCCTGCTGTGGAAGAAGTTGCTCCGCGTGAGCATGTTGATACCGATGAGTTGCTCGATGAGAACGTCGTGCGTGCCTTTACGGCCAAGGCAGGGCGCGGCGGTTTTGGCGGGGGTGGCAAGCGCGATGCGCAGCGTCGCGCCCAGCAGGAGCGCTTCCGTCGCGCCGTTGCTCGAAAGGGTGAGACGGATGCCGAGGCTGTTGAGAACGAGGTTGCTGCCGAGTCGCAGAGGCCCGCGAAGGAGCAAAAGCCCGTGGAGGCCCAGGAGCCCCAGCGTCGCCGTGGTGCCCACTTTAAGGCTGCGCGGCAGGATGTCGCGCATGAGGTTGAAGAGCTTTCCGAGGCCGCAGACGATGTTGAGGAGTCTGCCAAGAAGGCCCCGGGCTCATGTCGTCCCGGACGTGGTTTTGCGAGGCGCGCGTATCCCGTAAGGCGTCAGGAGAAGGGCGAGCCGGCTCCGACCGCTCAGGCCGAGAAGGCCGAACAAACCGAGAAAACCGTTGAGCCGGCGGCTCGCGAGCAGCAACCTTCCGAGTCGCAGCCTGCGGCTGACACTGAGGTCAAAGCTCAACAGACCGCTGATAAGCAGGCGGGGGAGAGCGCCTCAGGCAAGCCCCGCCGTCGTCGTCACCGCGGCGGTCGTGGCTCAAATGCCGAGGCCGCGGCCGAGAAGACAGCGACACAAAACGGAGATGAGAAGGCCGAGACTCCGGTGGATCAGGTCAAGCGCCAGCCGGCGAAGGAGGCCAAGTCCGATCGTCCGCAAAAGCGCTCGTCTGCGCCCAAGCAGGAACGTAATACCCGGGCAGATTCCAAGCGTAAGCCTCATGCACAGGCTGAGCCTGCCGCGGCTGATAGTGCTACCCAGCAGCCCGAGTCGGCCGTCCACGGCGAGGTATCGGCGTTTGCCCTTGCCCGCGTTTTGGGCAGGCAGCTGCTCAAAGTTGTCCCTACGCCTACGGCGCTCTCTAAGATCAAGGAACAGCAGACTCAAATTGTTAAGGTCGAGGGCAAGGACGGCAAAAAGGCGCCGCAGCGCACTCAGCACAACGAGATGTCCAACCGCAAGATTGCCGAGGAAATCGCAATCATCCAGGCTTGGATCGAGCAAAACCGAGGTGCCGATACGCCGGTTGCCTCGCGCCGCCAGCGTGCCTACCAGATTTTTAACGACGAGAAGGCTTTTGACGGCAAGCACGGTGAGCGCCTGATAAGGCGCATGACCGAAAAGGGCATCAGCATGCAGGCGATCAAGGTCGCCCCCAACCGCCCCGTGCACTTTACGGGTTTCTTTACGCTGGGCGCCGATAAGCCGTTCATTATGGTCGAGAACCTGGACACCTACGACGAGATCGTCAGGCTGCTGCGTGGCCGCAAGCACGCCAAGCTCTTTGGCATCAAGGTGGGCGGCGTGATTTTTGGCGGCGGATGCAAGGCGAGCGTCTCGCATGCCCTGGACGATTATCTGGCCGAGATCGGCTATCGCTTTAACTACGTCTACTACGTGGGCGATATCGACCGCGAGGGCGCGCGCATCGTCGAGCAGGCTCGCAATGCCAATGTGGTTGAGATTCGCCTGCATGCCGGTATGTACCGCGCCATGCTCGCCGAGCATAAGCGTCGCGTGAAGGCCGGCGGCGAGTGCGAGCGCGCGGCTGCCAACCAGGGCGTGCCGCAGAACTTGGCGGCGACGATCAAGGATCTGCCCATGGTCACGCGCGTGCAGTTCCGCAATGTGCTACGTGAAGGCGGGCGCATTCCGCAGGAGATTCTGATGACCGCCGACTATCGGGATGGCGACTCGGGAAGCTTCGACCGCATGCTGAACAACTAAATTCCGCCGGCCCCGGGAGAGCGGGGACACCGGCTTAGGTTTCCTGCTCTACAGTCCTGCTCACGACGGAGGCCACATTAAGTGGCCTCCTGTTCGTGCGGAACTCGCGATAAACCTAAGCCGGTGTCCCCGCTCTCCCGGGGCCTGTCGTGGCTTGGCCGTTGCATGCGGCTCGCTTTTCGGAACGGGGCTGACGGACACGTTCCGAAATCTACCACCGTCGCTGTACAGGGTGTCTATAAAGAGCCGTGGCCAAAAAACGGCAAATATGAGTACTGATACTCTTTTAGTAGCAGTAATTTTGACCAAATTTAAGGTGATTTGACGTGTCGATCGAGCAGATAAGCTGCCGTATCTCCTCAAGTGTTCATTAAAGGAAGACCTTGATGCGAATAAATCTCATTAAGATCTTCTTTTATTAACGAAAATAATGTAGCTACAACGGTAACAGTACTCATATTTGCCGTTTTTTGGCCACAGTCCTTCGGAGGGTCCTCGAAAATAGTCCCGAGCCGGCACTTGGGGACGTTCCTATAATGCCGGCACTTAGGAGCGTCCCCAAGTGCCGACACCGCGTCTGCCTGCGGCGGCCGCGCCCCGCTGCGTCGCTCCGCACCCTTGCGGGTTCGAATCCCTCCGCTTGGCGGCGTTGGCTCGATTTGCTTGACGTGAGGGGCTCTTGGCTGGTGTGGGACGGAGGGATTCCGCGTCCGCCTGGTCGGCGGCCGCGCCCCGCTGCGTCGCTTCGCTCCTTGCGTGCTGCGCTGGAAAACGCTTCGCGTTTCCTCAGCTCCGCACCCTTGCGGGTTCGAATTCCTCCGCTTGCCCACAAGAAAGCGCCCTGGGCCGTTATGGGCTTAGGGCGCTCAGTTTTAATGGCTGGGACGGAGGGATTCGAACCCCCAACAGCCGGCACCAAAAACCGGAGTTCTACCGTTGAACTACGTCCCAATGTGTGGTGTTGCCCAAAAGCAACTCGTCTAGTTTACCTAATCTGCGAGGGCATCGCAAACGCCGTCGAGTAGGCGTACGGCGAGCGTCTGCGCGTCGCTGGCCGTGAAGGTGCCGTTGTAGCGCGTCATGCCCGTGAGCTCAATGCGAATGCGAGCCGGCTTCTGCTGCGCGGCGACATTGGCGGTGCGGATGCGCTGGGCCAGGTTGTGGCACTCGGCGAGGGCAATCGTGGCGCGTGGCGCGGCGTCGGCGGGCAGCTCGTCGCTTGCGATCTCGAGCACCAGGTCAACGTCGGTTGGGACCTCGGAGTCGCAGAGCATCATGCCGCTGTTGTCGGTCGTTGCCGTGGCGATGTTCCACATGCGCGAAGCAACGCTGCGTGCGATGGGGTCCTCACCGATAACGGCGATCTGGAAGCGCTCGAGCACGTTGGCGGCGCGAGCAAAACCGATGCGGGACTCGGCTTCGGTGACCGAGGGCTTGCCCTCCCACACATGGTGCAGGCGGTTGATGTAGGCGTAGGTGTCCTGGAAGGCCATGCCGTCGGCAAACAGGCCGACATTTTCCTGGAACTGCTGCAGGGCGGCCTCGGTATGCGGACCAAAGTAGCCGTCGTCTTCGCCACAGGCAAAGCCCAAAACGTTGAGAGCGCGCTGCAGGGCCTGCACATCGGCGCCATGGAAATTGGGCATGCGCAGATACAGGGTGCGGTCGCCCAGCTTATACGAGGCGTCGACCAGGGCGCTCCAACAGGGGATATCGACGGCATGACCGGCAGCAAGGCCGCTGTCGAGCCTGAAGGTGCTGACGGCCTGCTCGGTGGTGGTGCCAAAGCGCTTGTCGACAACCTCGGCGTCATCGATTGTATAGCCGAGCTGCAGAAGGCGGGACTGGACGTCCTCGACGGCTGCTCCCTGCATGCCCGTGGTAATAGGTTCCATGAACGAACCCCTTTCGGCGTACCATTCGTACTATTTTGAGCGTGTGTCGGATAGACAACGCGAGACAATTTATAAACATGCACTCAATAGTGTAGCAACTTGTACCCAAACTCGCTGCCCACAGGTTTTATGACCCCCGCTAGTTAAGACGCTCCACAAAGAAATCTGCCATTGAGAGGAAGAGCTCGCGCGCATGCGGGTCGAGCTCGACGCCTTCGATAGCGGCCTTGGCCTTAGCGGTCAGGTCGAGCGCATAGGTGTGGGCGTAATCGATGGAGCCGGTCTCCTGGAAGATCTCCACGGCGCGTGCGAGCTGCGCAGGGTCCTCGGTGCCCGAGGAAAGGATTGCCTCGATCTCGTCGTGATAGCGCTCGTCTGACAGGGCATGCACGGCAACGAGGGTGCGCTTGCCCTCGGTGATATCGGTGCGGAAGTCCTTGTTGGCGGCCTCCTTGGTGCCGATCAAGTTGAGCAGGTCGTCTTGAATCTGGAAGGCAAGGCCCGTGTGCAGCCCAAAGGCGCGCAGTGCCTCAATCTGCTCTTCGCTGCCGCCGCCGATAATGGCTCCGGCGGCAAGCGGCGTCGCTCCGCTGTAGTACGCGGTCTTGTGCGTCGCCATGTCCAGATAATCGTCGACCGAAATGTCAAAGCGCCCGTCGCGGACCCAGCCCAGGTCGAGCGCCTGGCCCTCGATGGTACGGACGATCATTTCGGTAAGCTCGTGGAGCACGCGAAGCTTCACGTCTGCGTTGAGTGTGGGGTCGTCGAGAACCGTCTTGGTGACCATGGTGAGCGCCAGGTCACCGCAGTTGATGGCAAGACCGGTGCCCTCGGTAAGGTGCATGCAGGGCTTGCCGCGACGAATCTGCCCGTTGTCGGCGATGTCGTCGTGGATGAGTGCGCCCGACTGAAAGTGCTCGATGGCCGCCGCTGCGCTGCGGGCGCTCTCAAAGCTGCCGCCTACCGCAGTGGCGGCGAGCATGCAGATGAGCGGGCGGTGGCGCTTGCCAGCGTTTGCCGTAAATGCCGAGAGCGGGGTATACAGGTAGCGCTCGATATCGGCGGAAGTCGCCTGTCCGTCAAAGAACGTGGCCAGATAGTCGTTAATCTGGTCAAAGTGCTGGGCTAAAAAGCTGGTAAACGGACTGGACACGGGTTCTCGCATTCTTTGATAGGTTGCATCGTTGCATTATGCAGACAACATATTGCCACATTAGGGCGTCGAGCGCGGCGGTTGAAGACGATTGGTCCATGCGGCCGCAAGTGCGGTAGGGGCTTGGCTAGATAAGCCCAAAGTGTTCGAGCGCGGTGACGACGCCGTCGTGGTCGATGCTGTCGGTGACATAGTCGGCCTTTTCCTTGAGGAAGTCCGGCGCGTTGCCCATGGCGATGCCGACGTCGACGGCGTTCATCAGCGAGATGTCATTGCTGGCATCACCGATGCCATACACCGTTCCATGGTTGGGGTCGAGAGCGTCGAGTACGGACTGGATACCCTCGCGCTTGGTACATTCGCGAGGCGAAATCTCGGTCACTTCGAGCTCGAGCTCGTTAAAGCAGAGCAGCGGCTCAAACGTTTGATCCTGAGCGATGCGGTTGGCAAGCGACGTGGACATTAAGATCTTGTAGGCGCTGTAATGTTGCAGCTGCGTAATTGCATCGCCCACGGTGCGGGCGTATCCCGGGGCGTCGGGCGCATCGGCACTCATGCGAACGACGCCATTGAGTCCCTCAAAACGAATCACTTCGTCCGATTGCTCAAGAATGGGAGCAAGGCGCTGCAGCATGCCGGGCGTCATCGCCAAATCGCGAATCACGTGTCCCTCAAGTTCGACATAGCCACCCGCGAGGCAGACGATGCCGGTCCAGGGCAGCTCGAGCAGCTTTGGATGGATGCAGCTCAGCGTGCGCCCTGTGCAGACAAACGCCATATTGCCCTTGGCGACAAAATCACGGATGGCTTGCGAGACCGCTTCATTGGGATAGGGGGAGAGGTCTCGCTCGCTCTCGGGAAGCTCTTGTGCCACTCGAGGGTCTTGCCAGGCGAGTGTTCCGTCGATATCGAAGAAGCAGATATCGCCGCGCCTATGGGCTGCGCTGGCGGTAGGGGAGGCCGAGGTGGTGGGCACAAATCCCGGCTCGAGGCCCATGATCTGGTCAAAATGCTCTTTAACGCGGGGAACGGAGATGCCGATAATCACCTGGGCG
This sequence comes from Collinsella sp., assembly GCA_048524725.1. Classification (GTDB taxonomy): domain Bacteria; phylum Actinomycetota; class Coriobacteriia; order Coriobacteriales; family Coriobacteriaceae; genus Collinsella. The sequence goes on from DBFVGT010000049.1 coordinate 9,172, forward strand.
GTCTTGCCCGTAATGATGAGGCCCTTGGCGCCCACCGCGACAAACGACGCATTATCTGCAACGATGGAAGGGTCTGCGACCTCGACGCGCAGGCGCGTGGCGCAGTTGGTTGCGCCCACGATATTGCCAACGCCACCTAAAAGCTGAATTACCCGCTCAGCGAGGACGTGATCTTGATCGGATTGAATACTGACCTCGCCATTGGGAGATTGCTCTTTGGCAAAGCCGCTTCCCGTTAAACGATCGATTGCCGCGCGATTGGAGACATGATCCTCGCGGCCCGGCGTCTTAAGGTCATAGACCAAGATGAGTGCTCGAAAACTAACAAAAAAGATGAGGCTAAAGGCAAGACCGATACCGAGCGCCAAAAGGTAGGAGCCGGCATGCATTCGCATGAGTGGGATGAAGTTGAAGGCCGTCATTTCCATGAGACCGCCCGAGAAGATGCCGACGATACCGAAGAAGTTCATGGTCATGGCAAGGCAGGAGGATAGGACGGCGTAGAGCAAAAAGAGTCCAGGATAGGTGAACATAAAGAGAAACTCGAGCGGCTCGGTGACACCGCAGACCACCGAGGCGACGATGGCGGGCAAAAGGATGACCTTAAGGCCGGCGCGGCGTTCGGGTTTGGCGGTGAAATAGAATGCTGCCGCGATGGCGGGAAGGCCAAAGAGCTTGCCCCAGCCGGTGGCGGTAAAACCTGCCCAGGGCGCAAGTTCATTTAATGGGCGCGTGCTATGGGAGAGAATGGGGAGTAGGTTGGTCCACGTGGCGTAAATACCGTCGTGAATGACCAGATTGTCGTAATAGATGGGCATATAGAGCAGGTGGTGCAGCCCCATGGGCTCGAGTGCTCGCTCCAAAAACACAAAGATGCCCACGCCGAAGGGGCCGACGCCCGCAAGTGCGTGGCGCAGCGTTTCGGTCGCGGCGTATGCGAAGGGCACGATGGCGGCCGAGATGGCGGCAAGGGCAAACACGGCAAAAAAGCTGATGAGGTAGACCAGCGAGGAACCCGAGAAGGTGCCGAGCCAATCGGGAACCTTGGCATCGTAGAAGCGGTCATGGATGGCGACGACGGTTGCCGATACCGCCAGCGGGCCGATAATGCCGGTGTCGAGCGTCTTGATGCCGTCGATGACGGTGATACCGCTGGCGGGGGTCAAAGATGATGGGTACTTAAGCCCAAGGTTGTCTCCGCTCAGCTTAATGATCTCGCTCAAAAAGAAGCAATAGGCAAAATAGGCCACGAGTGCCTCGAGGCAGCAGCGTGCCGGTTGCTTTTGGGCAAGACCGATAGGCAGCGCTACGGCAAAAAGGAGCGGGAGACGTTTAAAGACCGTCCACGAGCCGCGCTGGATGATGGTCCAGAAAACGTACCAAGGGGTTCCGTATACGGCGAGGTCGCCGACGATGTCTACGGTCGTGGCGAGGGCGGAGATGCCGACCATGAGGCCTGATATAGAAAACAGCATGGCGGGCGCGAACATTGCCCCGCCAAAGCGTTGGATTTTTTGCAGCATATTCTGCCTCTCGACCATAAGCCCGCCGTGTCTGCGGTGGAACGTTTAAACAATGAGTTAATTGTAGGGGAGTGAGCGTTCGCCGCATTGTTGGTTTTGATTCGAATCGATTGGAGCATCACGGGCGCCGTTGACAGTTAATAATCGGTGCTTTGCCGATAGACGGTTTAAACAACCCAAAGAAATGCTATCGTGCCTAGCCATACATATTCATTAGAGGTGAAATCATGCCAAAAGCGATTTACGAAGGAATCTACCGCGAGATCCGTTCGCGCATCATCAACGGGACCTATGCGTTTCAGGAGATGCTGCCAACCGAAGCCGAGCTGACCGCGGAGTTTGGCTGCACGCGTAATACCGTTCGACGCGCCTTGAGCATGCTGGCCGACCAGATGTTTGTGCAGCCTATACACGGTAAGGGCGTGCGCGTTATTTGGCTTAAGGGCGAAACCGACATGCTGGGCGCACTCGAAGAGGTTGAGTCGTTTGGCGAGTTCGCAAAACGCAACAATGCCGTCGCATCGACCGAGGTCAAGTCTTTTGAACATTTGATTTGCACTGAGCAACTCTCTCGTCGCCTGGGCTTTAAGGTGGGCGAGGAGCTGATTCGCGTAGTGCGTGTCCGAAGCCTCAACGGCAGCGCGCGCCAAGTGGACCATGGCTACTTTTTGGCGTCGATCGCCAAGGGCCTGACCCCCGAGATCGCGGCGGATTCTATCTACGGCTATCTGGAGCACAAGCGCGGCGTCAAAGTGATGGCGAGCCGTCGTACGGTGAGTGTCGAGCTCGCCAACGATGAGGACTGCAGCTACTTGGACCTTGGCAAGTACAACTGCGTCGCCGTTATGGAGAGCCAGTCGTACACCTCGGACGGCATCTTGTTCGAGGTCACGCATGCCCGCACGCATCCCGAGATCTTCCACTACCGCGTCAACTCCAAGCGATAGCCGGCTAGCTCGCAGCCTGACGAGACTCATGCCCTCAAAGCGAAAACGCCCGGTCAAACCGACGATGCATCGGCTTGATCGGGCGTTTTCTCTGCATTCGATAATAAATAATTGTTTATACAAAACTTGTCAAGTATCAAGTTGAAATTACCGTTCACCGAAGTTTTTCTACCGCTCTAGTAATACTTGTTCAAACAACTAGCCAAATAGCGTATTGTACAAGTCAGCAAAAGGGGCAAAGTCCCCGAGCCAATCTCCGAAGGCGGCGGCAAAGGGTGCCGCCACGGTGTGAAAGGGTGGATTGTAATGAAGAACGAAATGAGCAGAAGGCAGTTCTTGGGCTTTGCTGGTTCCGCGGCTGCGGTTCTTGGTCTGGGCCTCGTGGGCTGCGGTGGTTCTGCCGGCTCTGGCTCCCCTGCTTCTGGTGACGCTGCCGAGGTCTACTTCCTCCAGTTCAAGCCCGAGGTCGACAAGGAGTGGAAGGAGATCGCCAAGGCGTACAAGAAGGAGAAGGGCGTCGAGGTCAAGATCGTGACCGCCGCCTCCAACACCTACGAGGAGAAGCTCAAGTCCGAGATGTCCAAGAGCTCCGCTCCGACGCTGTTCCAGGTCAACGGCCCCACCGGCCTTAAGAACTGGAAGGACTACTGCGCCGATCTTTCCGACACCAAGCTCCGCGGCGAGCTCATCGACGACTCCCTGGCGCTGCAGTCCGACGGCAAGGATCTGGGTATCGACTGGGTTCAGGAGAGCTACGGCATCATCTACAACAAGGAGCTCCTCGAGAAGGCCGGCTACAAGGCCGAGGACATCAACTCCTTCGACAAGCTGAAGGCTTGCGCCGATGACATCCAGGCCCGTAAGGACGAGCTCGGCGTTGACGGTGCCTTCACTTCCGCCGGTATGGATGACTCCTCCAGCTGGCGCTACACCACGCACCTCGCCAACCTCCCGCTCTACTACGAGTTCGAGAAGGAGCACAATCAGGAGGACGACGAGATCAAGGGCGAGTATCTCGACAACTTTAAGCAGATCTTCGACCTGTATATCACCGACTCCACCTGCGATCCTTCGCAGCTCGCCTCCAAGACCGGTGACGACGCCACCAACGAGTTCGCAACCGGCAAGGCCGTCTTCTATCAGAACGGCTCTTGGGCCTACGCCGACCTCACCAAGGCCGGTATGACCGACGACCAGCTCGGCATGCTGCCGATCTACATCGGCGTCGACGGCGAGGAGAACCAGGGCCTGTGCTCCGGCGGCGAGAACTACTGGTGCGTCAGCTCCCAGGCTTCCGAGGATGCCCAGAAGGCCACCGAGGACTTCATGTATTGGTGCGTCACTTCTGACACCGCCACCAGCATCATCGCTGACAAGATGGGTCTGACCGCCCCGTTCAAGAGCGCTAAGGAGACCACCAACGTCTTCTCTCAGCAGGCCGTTGCTATGGCCAAGGACGGCAAGAAGACCGTCGCTTGGGACTTCGTTTACATCCCCTCCGAGGAGTGGAAGAAGAACCTCAAGCAGGCTCTCATCGCTTATGCTGCCGACAACACCAAGTGGGACGGCGTCAAGAACGCCTTCGTCGATGGCTGGAAGACCGAGAAGGCTGCTTCCGAGTAAGCAGTTGCTGCCCAAGCTATCTGATTAGCGACAGGGGGCGGGCAGACGTAGGTTTGCCCGCCCCCTGCATATTGAAAGGACCCTTCTATGGGCAAAGCACTCAAGCGCTGGTGGCCGCTCTTTATGCTGCCCACGTGCCTGGCGTTTATGATCGGGTTCGTGATTCCCTTTATCCAGGGTTTCTATCTCTCGTTCTGCCAGTTTATTACCATCAATAACGCGCACTTTGTCGGTATCGAGAACTACGTGCGCGCGCTGTCCGATCCGCAGTTCTCCACGTCGTTCTTCTTTACCGTGGCGTTTGCCTTCCTGTCGACGGTGCTCATCAACGTGATCGCGCTGGCCATCGCGCAGGCGCTCACTCGCAAGGCGCTCAAGGGCACCAACATCTTCCGTACGATTTTCTTTATGCCTAACCTGATTGGCGGCATTGTACTGGGTTACATTTGGCAGATTCTGATCAACTGCCTGCTCTCCAACGTGGGTGCCCAGCTTATCGCCCTCAACTCCGCCGCTGGCTTCTGGGGCCTTATCATCCTGACCCTGTGGCAACAGGTCGGCTACATGATGATCATCTACATCGCCGGTCTGCAGTCCATTCCGTCTGACTACATCGAGGCCGCCAAGGTCGATGGCGCTACGGCATGGCAGACGTTTTGGAAGGTTAAGATCCCCAACCTGATGCCGACCATCACCATCTGCCTGTTCCTGTCCATCACCAACGGCTTTAAGCTGTTCGACCAGAACCTCGCCCTTACCGGTGGCGCCCCGGCGCACTCCACCGAGATGCTCGCCCTGAACATCTACAACACGTTCTATTCGCGTGCTGGCATCGCATGGCAGGGCATCGGTCAGGCCAAGGCAGTTATCTTCTGCATCCTGGTTGTCGCTATTTCTATGATCCAGCTTAAGGCCACGAGGTCCAAGGAGGTGCAGCAGTAATGAAACGCGATAAGGCTATCAACCGCGCGCTCTCGATCTTCTTTACGATCCTGTCGCTCGCATGGATCTACCCCGTGTTCATGATTGCGCTCAATTCCTTTAAGAAAGCGACCGCAATCAGCACCACCACGGCGTTCGATCTGCTCACGCCCGAGACGTTCAACGGCCTCGCAAACTACGTGCACGCTCTGAACGAGCAGGGCTTTGCCTCGGCGTTTATGTACTCGCTTATCATCACGGTCACGTCGGTCGTGCTGATTCTGGTGTGCTGCTCCATGTGCGCTTGGTACGTGGTGCGCGTCAACAGCAAGATCTCGAACTTCTTCTATTACCTGTTCGTCTTCTCGATGGTCGTACCGTTCCAGATGCTCATGTTCACGCTGTCCAACCTCGCGGACCGCATCGGCTTTAACACGCCGTTTAACATCTGCTTCATCTACCTTGGTTTTGGCGCGGGCCTCGCGGTCTTTATGTTCGCCGGCTTCGTCAAGAACATCCCGCTCGAGATTGAGGAAGCGGCCATGATCGACGGCTGCAACCCGGTCCAAGTGTTCTTTAAGATCGTCCTTCCCATTATGAAGCCCACCTATCTTTCGGTCGGCATTCTCGAGACCATGTGGGTCTGGAACGACTATCTGCTGCCCTACCTTACGCTCGACTCCACCAAGTACAAGACCATTCCTATCTTGATCCAGTACTTCCGTGGCGGCTATGGCCACGTCGAGCTCGGCCCCATGATGGCGTGCATCATGATGGTCGTCATCCCCATCGTCATCATGTACATCTTCTGCCAGAAGTACATCATCGACGGTGTGGTGGCAGGTGCCGTCAAGGGCTGATGCCGTAACTGTTTTGCAAGTTTTGGCGGCGCCTCTCAGCGCGGCGCCGCGTATCGAAAGGTAAAGACATGGCCGAGATCGTTCTCAAACATGTTCAGAAGGTGTATCCCAACAACGAGTCAAAAAAGAAGGGCTTCTTTGGCAAAAAGAAGAAGACCGAGGAGAAGAAGCACAACCTCAAGGTTACCGAGGACGGTGTGCTCGCGGTGGAGGACTTTAACCTCACCGTGCATGACCAGGAGTTTATCGTCCTCGTTGGCCCTTCTGGCTGTGGTAAGTCCACGACGATGCGCATGGTCGCCGGCCTGGAGGACATCACCTCCGGCGATGTGTTCATCGATGGCAAGCGCGTCAACGACGTGGCGCCCAAGGACCGCGACATCGCCATGGTGTTCCAGAGTTATGCTCTGTACCCCAATATGACGGTGTACGAGAACATGGCGTTTACGCTTGAGCTCAAGAAGGTCCCCAAGGACGAGATCGACCGCAAGGTTCGCTCCGCTGCCGAGATCCTGGGTATTACCGAGTACCTCGACCGTAAGCCCAAGGCGCTCTCTGGCGGCCAGCGCCAGCGCGTCGCCATCGGCCGCGCCATCGTGCGTGACCCCAAGGTCTTCCTGATGGACGAGCCGCTGTCCAACCTGGATGCCAAGCTTCGTAACCAGATGCGTGCCGAGCTCATTAAGCTGCGTCACGAGATCAAGGGCACGTTCATCTACGTTACTCACGACCAGACCGAGGCTATGACCCTCGGCGACCGCATCGTGGTCATGAAGGACGGCGTCGTCCAGCAGATCGCCACGCCGCAGGAGGTCTTCAACCATCCCGCGAACATCTTCGTCGCCGGCTTCATCGGCGTGCCGCAGATGAACTTCTTCGATGCCCAGCTGGTGCGCTCGGGCAACGGCTTTACTGTCAAGACCGAGGATATGAACGTGGCGCTCGCCCCGGAGACTTGCGCTCAGCTTGCCCTCAACTGGGACGGCGGCGACGTGAAGGAGATTACGGCCGGCGTGCGCCCCGAGCAGATCCTGCTTGCCGACAAGGGCGAGGAGGGTGCGCTCCAGGGCACCGTCGAGGTGACCGAGCTCATGGGCTCGACCGAGCATGTCCACGTGACCGCTCCCGACGGCCAGTTTGTCCTGATTATCCCCGTCGTCGACCTCGAGGCCAAGGGCGCGCTCAAGGCTGGCGACCCCATCTGGTTCAAGTTCGAGAAGAACGCGACTCATCTCTTCGATAAGGTGTCTGGCAAGAACCTTATCTAGGCCCGGTGCATCCAGGCCCTCCCTTTGGGCGACTGCGGCTTTGCCATCCTTTTGCCGCGGTCACATATAAGGCTCCCCTCCCGTCCACTGGGCGAGAGGGGAGCCTTTCTTTGTGTTGGGACTGTCTGACCGGTCGTTTGTCTCGATCTGTAACGGATAGGGCCGATTTCGGACGTTAGATGTTACAGATCGAGACGGTTCCGCTGAGCTAACCATTTCATCTAAATCTGTAACACCAAAGGCGAATTTCACCTGCTAGATGTTACAGATTGAGATAAACCCGAGGGGAGGGGCCGGTATGTCTCAATCTGTAACGGCTGGGACCGTTTTGGTTGAGTAATTGCTACGGATCGAGATTGTTTGGCCGAGTCGGATCACAGGGTAACGTGCGGGCACAAAAAACGGGGCCGTGTTGCCACGACTCCGTTTCTCAAGAGGATGGGTAAGGGAAGCGAAATTAGTTCAGGTGCCAGATCTCGTCGTTGTACTGGGAGATGGTGCGGTCGGACGAGAAGGTGCCAGCGTTGGCGATATTGATGAGCGCCTTGCGCATCCAGGCGTCCTGGTCCTCGTAGTCGGCCAGTACGCGCTCCTTGGTCTGGATGTACTCCTCAATGTCGAGCAGGGCCATAAACCAGTCCTTGCCCTTAATGTCGTCGTGCAGCCGCTGCAGGCGCTCGGCATTGCCGGTCGCCATAAAGGCGGGGTTGGTGATAAAGTCCACCAGCAGCTTGATACCGGGCTTGCGGTAGAGTGCGCTGGCGTTATAGCTGCCGTCGGCGTAGAGCTGCTCGACCTGTTTGGACGAGGCACCAAAGGTATAGATGTTCTCGTCGCCCACGAGCTCGGCAATCTCCACGTTGGCACCGTCGAGCGTGCACAGGGTTAGGGCGCCGTTGAGCATGAACTTCATGTTGGAGGTGCCGCTCGCCTCCTTGGAGGCCAGGCTGATCTGCTCGGAGATGTCAGCGGCGGGGATCACGCGCTCGGCGGCGGTGACGTTGTAGTTCTCGATCATGACAACCTGCAGGTAGGGAGCCACGTCGGGGTCGTTTGCAATCCACTGCGACAGCGTCAGGATCAGATGGATGATGTCCTGCGCGATAGTGTAGGCAGGCGCCGCCTTGCCGCCAAAGATGATGGTGACGGGGTGCTTAGGCCTGTTGCCGTTCTTGATATCGATGTACTTCCAGATGATGTAGAGCGCGAGCATCTGCTGACGCTTGTACTCGTGGATGCGCTTGACCTGGACGTCGATGATGGCGTTGGAGGGAATGGTCACGCCCTGCTCGAGCGCCATGAACTGGCGCATGATGGCCTTGGCCTCGACCTTGGTGGCGGCCAGGCGCTCAAGAACGTCCTTGTCGTCGGCGAACTTGGCGAGTTTGCTCAGATCGCCGGTGCTGCGCCAGTCGGTGCCGATTACATCGTCGAGCAGGCTGGCGAGCGCGGGGTTGGCTCCATGGATCCAGCGGCGGAAGGTGATGCCGTTGGTCTTGTTGGAGAACTTCTCGGGATAGATCTCGTAGAACGGATGAAGCTCGGTGTCCTCCAGGATCTTGGTGTGGAGGGCGGCTACGCCATTGATGGAGAAGCCAAAGTGGATGTCCATGTGGGCCATGTGGACGGTGTCGTATTCGTCGATGACGGCGACGCGCGGGTCATCGTGCTCGGCCTTCGCGATCTCATCGAGCTTGACGATAATGTCGGCGATGGCAGGGGAGACCTTCTGCAGGCTGACGAGCGGCCACTTCTCGAGCGCCTCGGCAAGAATCGTGTGGTTAGTGTAGGCGACCATGGAGCGTACGATGGTCACGGCCTCGTCAAACTCGATGCCATGCTCGGTGGTGAGCAAGCGAATGAGCTCGGGGATGACCATGGTGGGGTGCGTGTCGTTAATTTGGACCACGGCGTAGTCGGCCAGATCGTGCAGGTTGCTGCCGCGCTCGATGGCCTCGTCGATTAGGAGCTGGGCGGCGTTGCTCACCATGAAGTATTCCTGGTAGATGCGAAGCAGGCGGCCCTGCTCGTCGGAATCGTCGGGGTAGAGGAACAAGGTGAGGTTTTTGGCGATCTCGGTCTTGTCGAAGTCGATGGAGCTGCCGGGGACCAGGCCGTCGTCGACGCTCGCCAGGTCGAACAGGCGCAGACGGTTCTTGGTGGGCTGGCCGTAACCGGGCACGTCGATGTTGACGAGCTTGGAGGTAACGGCAAAATCGCCGAACTCGACGGTGTAGGAGCGGTCGTCGTCGACTAGGATGTCCTGCTCACCGAGCCACTCGTCGGGGACGGCCTTCTGCTGGTTGTCGACAAAGCGCTGACGGAACAGGCCGTAGTGATAGTTGAGGCCCACGCCATCGCCGGTCAAGCCCAGCGTGGCGATGGAATCCAGGAAGCATGCGGCCAGGCGGCCCAGGCCGCCGTTGCCGAGCGACGGCTCGACCTCGAACTCCTCAATCTTGTTGAGGTCGTGGCCTGCGGCGGTGAGCTGGTCCTTAACCTCGTCGTAGATGCCGAGGTCGATCATGTTGTTGATGAGCAGCTTGCCGATCAAAAATTCGGCGGAAATGTAATAGAGCTTTTTTTTGCCGTTGTTGAGCGGGCAGGCGGCGGAGCGCTCCTGCACGAGTTTGACCAGCAGCTTGTAAATGCGACGGTCGTCGAGCTGCTCGAGCGAGGTGCCAAAAGACTGCTCGGCGAGTTCCATGAGGTTAATTTGGGGCATGTTTCCTCCTGTAATGGGTTGATTACATGTCTGCAATTCATAAGAATCCCGCGCGAGGGGATTGGGGTGGCCTCGCGCGGGTAAGCAAGCGCGTCCGCACGGTGGGGAGGGGTCGGGCGCGGTAGCTCCTATTGAGGAAGCTCGATTTCGGCTTCCGACGGGATGCGGAAGTAGGTCTCGGTCCAG
>DBFVGT010000050.1:0-9973 GCA_048524725.1 Collinsella sp.
CCCGCGAACAGCAGCGCTACCGCAAAGATGGTCGAGCTCGCCGGGCCCAAGATGGGGGAGAGCGTGGCCGCTGCGACGGCGAGGTCGTCTACGACCATGCCGTGCGCAAAGAAGGTCGTTGCGGCCAGGATGACCATGGCCGAGTTGATTGCCCAGCCCACGCCCATCGAAAAGAGCGTGTCGAAGAGCTCGTAGCGCAGACGCTCTTCGATAACCTGCTCGCCTTGGCCTTCGAAGTGCATGGATTGGATGACCTCGGAGTGCAGAAAAAGGTTGTGGGGCATAACGACCGCACCCAGGACACTCACGATAATCGCGGCAGAGCCAGTGGGCATACTGGGCGTGATCCAGCTTGCGGCGGCTTGCGGCCAGTCGACCTTGACTAGTGCAAGCTCGGCCAAAAACGAGAGTCCTACCACGCCTACGAAGGCGATGATCCAGCGTTCGGCATGCTTGTAGGAGTTCGTCATGAGCATCGCCATCGATACTGCCGCCACGATGACGCAGCCCGCGCGCACGGGCAGCCCAAAGAGCATTTGAAGGGCAATCGCGCCGCCCAGGACTTCGGCCATGGCGGTGGCGATGGTCGCGAGATAGGCGCTGGCGAGCACCGTACGCCCGACGAAGCGGGGGAGGTAACGTGTCGTGGCCTCGGCAAGGCAGGCGCCCGTGGCGATACCCAGGTGCGCCGCGTTGTGCTGCAGCACGATGAGCATAATCGTGGACAGCGTGACGATCCACAGCAGCGCGTAGCCAAACTGCGAGCCCGCGGCCATATTGGAGGCCCAGTTGCCCGGGTCGATAAAGCCGACGGTCACGAGCAGCCCGGGGCCGATATGCCGCGCAATGTCTAGGCCTCCGTGACCACCGGTGCGTCGGGAGCCAAAGTGTTGTTTGAGATGGTTGAGCATGGTGCGCTCCTGTGTATGGGCGGCGTGACGTCGCATCTGGGTCGTGCGGCGCCACGCGTCGGATTTGGGTTGGGGCTACTTGTGCGCTTTGCCCTGATTGGCCACGGCGTCGATCTTGGCGGCGATGGTCGCCGGGTCACCGATGTAGCGCTTGTCGAGGACGTTGAAATCGGTGTCGAAGGTGTAGACGAGCGGCACGCCAGTGGGGATGTTGACCTTGAGGATCTCCTCGGGCGTGAGGTGCTCGAGCTTCATGACGAGTGAGCGCAGGGAGTTGCCGTGCGCGGCGATGAGTGCGCGCTTGCCGGCGAGCATTTGGGGGCGAATCTCGTCTTCGAAATAGGGCCAGGCGCGGGCGATCGTGTCCTTGAGGCACTCGGTATAGGGCAGCTGATCGGGCGCGACGTCGCGGTATTGCTCCTGGGTGTGGGGGTCGCGCGCGTCGTCCGGCTCGAGTGCCGGCGGGCAGACATCGAAGGAGCGGCGCCAGATGAGCACCTGTTCGTCGCCGTGCTCCGCGGCGGCATCGGCCTTGTTGAGACCCTGCAACGCACCGTAGTGGCGCTCGTTGAGCTTCCAGGATTTGATGACGGGTAGCCACTCGCGATCCATTTGGCCGAGCACGATGTTGAGGGTGTGGATTGCGCGCTTGAGGCGCGAAGTGTAGCAGACGTCAAAGTCGAAACCGGCTTCTTTGAGGGCGCGGCCGCCTGCCGCCGCCTCTTCGCGGCCCGTGTCGGTGAGCTCGACATCGGTCCAGCCGGTGAACAGGTTGAGCTTGTTCCACTCGGACTCTCCGTGACGGATAAGGACGAGTTGCATCGTCTGCTGGTCTGCTTGGTGCGCCATAGGGGCCTCCTTGATCTGGCACGGTGTGCGTGCCGTTTGCTTGACGCCGCAAAGGATACCCGTTTTAAGCTTAAAAGTTAACCAAGACTAACAAAATTGTTGTATTTGAATGGGATGGTGAAAGGGGGCTGCCGAAATGTCTCGATCTGTAACAACTAGGGATGGAAATTGGGCCTAGGTGTTACAGATCGAGACAGGAAGAAATGGTCCTATGTAATCTCTCGATCTGTAACAGTTTGCCGCCAAAACCGGCCCTTCGTGTTACAGATCGAGACATTCGGAACTGTCTCTCGAAAACATCTCAATCTGTAACAGTTAGTCGTCGTAATTGGGCCTTCCTGTTACAGATTGAGATGTTTGAAGTGGTGAGCTAACAGGCCGAACTTGGGGCCTATGTTGTCGCCCTTGAGGTCGGCGGTGTCCACTCGTAGGGCGTGCGTTACGCGATTGTTTCGAAACGGGTGGGAAACACAACGGGCCGGCGATGCTCCTACTATGCCTATTCAACTGACTGTCTAAATATCTAGGGGAGGATCGCGATGCAGGCAGATTCCGCTCAGCAGCAGGGCCTTTATCGCCCCGAATTCGACCACGACGCATGTGGCATCGGCGCGCTTGCCGATATCAACGGTGAGCGCCATCACCAGATTCTGGACGATGCGCTGTCCATTCTGGTCAACTTGGAGCACCGCGGCGGCACGGGACTCGAGAAGAACACCGGCGACGGCGCTGGCATCTTGTTCCAGGTTCCGCATCACTTTTTCCGTAAAGAGGCTCAAAAGTGCGGCCAGATTCTGCCGGCAGAGGGCGACTATGGCGTGGCCATGCTGTTCTTCCCGCAGGACGACAAGGGCGTAGAGGATGCCCGCCGCGTGTTTGAGGAGGGCTGCGCCGAGGCCGGCGTGCCGCTGCTCTTTTGGCGCGAGGTGCCCGTCGACCCGCACGACCTGGGCGAGACGGCTCGCGCCTGCATGCCCACTATCCTGCAGGCCTTCCTGGGCCGTCCGGACGACACGCCCGCCGGCGATGCCTTCGAGCGTCGCCTGTACGTGTGCCGCCGCACCATCGAAAAAAAGGCCGACGCCGAGTTTGCCCTGCGCGACAAGATCTTCTATGTGTGCTCCATGAGCTCGCGCACCATCGTGTACAAGGGCATGCTGGTCGCCACGCAGATGCGCCGCTTCTTCATCGACCTCAACGACGCCGCCGTCAAAACGGCCGTGGCGCTCGTCCACTCGCGCTACTCCACCAACACCACGCCCAGCTGGGAGCGTGCGCACCCCAACCGCTTTATCATCCATAACGGCGAGATCAATACCCTCAAGGGCAACGTCAACTGGATTCGCGCCCGCGAACCCAACCTGTACAGCCCCGTGCTGCAGCACGATCTTGAGGGCGTGATGCCCATCATCAACCGCGAGGGTTCCGACTCCGCGATTCTGGACAACGTGCTTGAGTTTTTGGTCATGAACGGTCGTCCGCTCACGCGTGCCGCGTCCATGTTGCTGCCCGAGCCGTGGGACCACAACGATAGCCTGAGCGAGGAGCGCCGCGCCTACGACGCCTACCAGTCCATGCTCATGGAGCCGTGGGACGGTCCTGCCGCTATCGCCTTTACCGACGGCCGTACCCTGGGCGCCGCCCTCGACCGTAACGGCCTGCGCCCGGCTCGCTACTACGTGACGCGCGACGGCCGCTTTATGCTGGCGAGCGAGGTGGGCACCATCGAGGTGCGCCCCGAGAACATCCTGACGAGCGGCTGCTTGGGACCGGGTCAGATGCTCGAGGTCGATTTTGCCCGCGGTCGCGTGATCTACAACGACGAGCTGCGCGCCCGCTATGCCAAGGAGAAGCCCTACCGTGATTGGATTGCCGAGGAGACGCTGACCGTCGACGCGCTCGATGAGCCCGCCGCGCCCGCGTCCGCCGAGGACGCCGAGGTGCCCGCCGCCGTGCGTATGGCCAAGCTCGGCTACCACTGGGATGACGTCGACGAGGTCGTACGTCCCATGGCCCAGCAGGGCAAGGCCCCGCTCGCCTCGATGGGCATCGACGCACCGCTGGCCTGCCTGTCCAAGAAGACGCGTTCGTTCTTTGACTACTTCTATCAGCTGTTCGCTCAGGTCACGAACCCGCCCATCGACGCCCTTCGCGAGCATATGGTCACTTCGACCACGCTCTACCTGGGCAACCACGGCAACCTGCTCGAGGACTCCCGTACGGCCTGCCAGCTGGTGCGCCTGGAGCGTCCGCTGCTCAACGAGGAGGAGTTCGACCGCATTTGCGCCATCGACCGCGTGGGCTTTAAGACTCGCCGTTTCCGTGCCGTCTACCGTCGTGACGCCGGCGAGGGCGCGCTGCAGGCTGCGCTCAAGCAGCTTGCAGAGGACGTTGAGGCTGCGGTCCGCGACGGCGTGAACATCGTGGTGTTGAGCGATCGTGCCGCTGCGGGCGAGGTGCCCGTGCCGTCGCTGCTCGCCGTGGGCTGTGTGCACAACCACCTGATTCGCGCTGGCGTGCGTACCTTTGCCGACATCGTGGTGGAGTGCGGCGATGCCGTGTCCCCGCACGACTTTGCGGCGCTGGTGGGCTACTCCGCAAGCGGCATCTATCCGTACAATGCGCATGCGTGCATCCGCGACTTGGCAGCACGCGGCGACCTGGACGTGACGGCCGAGCAGGGCATCGACAACTACAACAAGGCCGCGACGGCGGGTATCGTCTCCATCATGTCCAAGATGGGTATCTCCACGGTGCAGAGCTATCACTCCGCGCAGATTTTCGAGGCCGTCGGCTTTACTCCGGAGTTCGTCAACGCGTACTTCGCCGGCACGGTGAGCCGTGTGGGCGGTATGGGTGTCGAGGACGTTGAGCGCGAGCAAAACGAGCGCTATGACGCCGCGCTCGCCATCCTTAAAAGCCCGGCTCCCGATCAGCTGCCCACGCTGGGCCTGACCAAGTGGCGCCCGCTCGGCGGCGAGGAACACCTCATCGACCCCCAAGCCGTCTACCTGCTGCAGACCGCCTGCCGTGAGGACAGCTACGACACCTTTAAGGAGTACAGCGCCCGCCTGCACCGCACCGGCCGTGCCGTGCGTCTGCGCGACTTGCTCGACTTTGATGCCAGCGGCCGCACGCCGGTTTCGCTCGACGAGGTCGAGCCCGCGTTCAACATCGTCCGCCGCTTTAACACCGGCGCCATGTCGTACGGCTCCATCAGCAAGGAAGCACACGAGTGCATGGCCATCGCCATGAACCGCCTGCACGGCCGTTCCAACTCCGGCGAGGGCGGTGAGGATCCGCGTCGCGAGACCCCGCTGGCTAACGGTGATTCCAAGAACTCCGCGATCAAACAGGTGGCAAGTGCGCGCTTTGGCGTGACGAGCCGCTACCTGTGCAGCGCCTTCGAGATTCAGATCAAGATGGCCCAGGGCGCCAAGCCCGGCGAGGGTGGCCACCTGCCCGGCAAGAAGGTCTACCCCTGGATTGCCGAGGTCCGTCAGTCCACGCCCGGCATCGGCCTGATCTCGCCTCCGCCGCATCACGACATCTACTCCATCGAAGACCTGGCCGAGCTCATCTTTGACCTTAAGAACGCCAACCCTGGCGCACGCGTGTCGGTCAAGCTGGTCAGCGAGGCCGGCGTCGGCACCATCGCCACCGGTGTGGCCAAGGGCGCTGCCGACAAGATCTTGATCAGCGGCCACAATGGCGGCTCGGGTGCCGCTGCTCGCGATTCGATCTGGCACGCCGGTCTGCCGCTGGAGCTTGGCCTTGCCGAGGCCCAGCAGACGCTGCTGCAAAACGGCCTGCGCTCGCGCGTGGTGCTCGAGGCCGACGGCAAGCTCATGGACGGCACCGATGTTGCCGTCGCCTGCCTGCTGGGCGCCGAGGAGTTTGGCTTTGCGACCATGCCGCTCATCTCCATGGGCTGCCTCATGCAGCGCGACTGCCAGCAGGACACCTGCCCGGCCGGCATCGCTACGCAAAACTGCCGCCTGCGTCGCGGCTTCCGCGGCAAGCCCGAGCACGTCGAGCACTTTATGCTCTTTGTTGCCGAGCAACTGCGCGAGGTCATGGCGAGCCTGGGCTTCCGCACCGTCGACGAGATGGTCGGCCATCCCGAGTGCTTGCGCCAGATCGAGGTCCCGGGCAACCGTAAGGCCAACCTGCTCGATCTGACGCCCGTGCTGGCAAGCGCGACCTGCGAGTTCGGTGCCCACATCCCGGGTGCCGACGGCCGTCACTTCCTGCCCCAGATGGCCGCGGACAGCGAGCTCGACAAGACGCTCGACTCCACGCTGTTTGTGCCCTACACGGCCGACGCCCGCGCACATCTGCGTCCGATTCGCTTCCGCGCCGATATCGCCAACGTCAACCGTTGCGTGGGCACCATCCTGGGCAACGCGGTGACCAAGGCGCATCCCGAGGGCTTGCCCGCCGGCTCCATCACCATCGATTGCGATGGTTCGGCCGGTCAGAGCTTTGGCGCCTTCCTGCCGCGCGGCATTACGCTCAACGTGTGCGGCGACGCCAACGATTACTTTGGCAAGGGCCTTTCGGGCGGCGAGGTGTCGGTGCGCCCCAACCCGCATGCGACCTACAAGTTCGACGAGAACATCATCGTGGGCAACGTTGCGTTCTTTGGCGCTACGAGCGGCCGCGGCTTCATTAACGGTCTGGCGGGCCAGCGCTTTGGCGTACGCAACTCCGGTGCCACCGTGGTGGTCGAGGGCTGCGGCAACCATGGCTGCGAGTACATGACGGGCGGTCTGGCGCTCATCTTGGGCGAGGTCGGACAGAACTTCGCTGCTGGCATGACGGGCGGCGTGGCTTATGTCTTTGACCAGTACGGCACGCTCGATGCCCGCGTGAACCACGAGAGCGTTGAGCTCAAGGCCCCGACTGCCGGCGAGCTGGAGCAGGTCCGTGCGCTCATCCAGGAGCACGTGGACGCGACGCAGAGCCCGCGCGGCATCAAGCTGCTCTACAGCTTTGAGACGATGAGCAAGCACTTTGTGAAGGTCATTCCGACCGAGTACGAGCGTGTGCTGGCGATTGTCGCCGCCGCCGAGGCCGTCGGCAAGACGCATGCGCAGGCCGAGGAGCTGGCGTTTGACATTGTGACCGGTCGCGCCGACGCTGCCGATGTCGCTCGCTTTGATGTGGCGGGTGGTGTCGCTGGCGCTGTGCCCGCCGCCAGCTCTGTTGCTTCGACCAAGAAGGAGGCGTAAGTGCCATGGGTAAGCCCGGTGCTTTTCTTGATATCGATCGCGTGACCCATGAGCTGCGCCCCGTGGAGGAGCGCAGCCGTGATTTCGATCCGCTGTACGTGGAGCTCGATGACGACGCACGTCGCGCCCAGGCGAGCCGCTGCATGATGTGCGGCGTGGCGTTTTGCCAGATGGGCGCGAGCTTTGGCAAGGCGCGCCCGAGCGGCTGCCCGCTGCACAACTTGATTCCCGAGTGGAACGAGTTGGTGTACCGCGGCCGCTGGGATGAGGCTGCCGAGCGCCTGTCGCTCACCTCGCCCATGCCTGAGTTCACGAGCCGCGTGTGCCCGGCGCTGTGCGAGGCCGCGTGCAACCTGGGCTCGGTCGACGGTCAGCCCACGACGATTCACGATAACGAGCGTGCGATCAGCGACCATGAATGGGCAAACGGCGGCCCGCGCCGCTTTGAGCCGGCAGGGGAGGATGCGCCCACGGTCGCCGTGGTTGGTTCTGGACCGGCTGGTCTGGTGGCTGCATGGGAGCTCGCGCGTCGCGGCGCCCGCGTGACGGTGTTTGAGCGCGACGACCGCCCCGGCGGCCTGCTCATGTACGGCATTCCCAACATGAAGCTCGAGAAGTCTGTGGTCGAGCGTCGCGTGGCGCTCATGCGCGAGCTGGGTATTGTGTTCGAGCTGGGCGCCGACGTGAGCGATCCCAAGGTTACCGCCAGGCTCGACGACTTTGACGCCGTCGTGGTGGCTGCCGGCGCCCGTGCTCCGCGTGGGCTTTCGGCTGCGAACATTGATGCCCCGGGCGTGGTGTATGCCGTGGACTACCTGACGGCTTCGACCGTCTCGGTGCTCGATGGCGGTGAGCCTGCTATTGACGCGCGCGGCCTGGACGTCGTGGTCATTGGCGGTGGCGATACCGGCAACGACTGCGTGGGTACCGCGGTGCGTCAGGGCGCGCGCAGCGTGCGCCAGTTTGAGTTCTTGCCGGCTGCGCCCGATAAGCGCGCGGTAGGCAACCCCTGGCCGCAGTGGCCCAACGTTAAGAAGACCGATTACGGCCAGCAGGAGGCTATCGCTGCCATGGGCGGCGAGATGCGCGCTTGGGGCGTGGACACGCTCGAGGTGCTGCTGGACAAGAAGGGCGCGGCTGCGGGTCTGCGCGTGGTCGATCTGGATTGGTCGGCCGGCAAGCCCGAACGCATTGCGGGCTCCGAGCACGAGGTGCCGGCGCAGCTGGTGCTCATCGCCTGTGGCTTTACGGGTCCGGAACACAGCGTGTTCGAAGCTGTCGGCGTGCCCGTTGCCACGGCGGGCCGCCCGCTGCCCGTGATGGCTTCCGAGGGCTCGCACCTTGCGGCCCGCGTGGATGGTGTTGCTGCGGATGCCGCGCCGGTGTATGTGGCGGGTGATGCCCGCAACGGCAGCTCGCTCGTGGTGAGTGCCATGGCCGATGCCCTGGCCTGCGCAGCCGAAGTCGCCGAGGCGCTGGAGCTGTAAAGTAGTCATTTAAGAACGTCCCCAATGACTAGCCATTTTTTTGTCTAGTCGTTGGGGACACTCTTTGCGAGCAATTTGCTCGTTTGTCGACGTGCGGGTGTTCATTTGTCGACTTCTTGGGCTGTGGTCACCTGTTGTTTCTGTGGTGGCTGCGGGCATCTGGCTCAAAAGGGCGGGTTGGCCGTCGATGTTTACCTGCGGTTTTGTTGCGGCGCGCATTTTCGGTCAAGCTTTTCGTCAGGTGTTTGGTCAGCATCTGGTTTGCAGTCGGAGGCCTATTTTGTCCGCGCTGGTCGTGGCTGCCCACCCTCCTCGTAAGCTCAAATTGAGGTCCATCAGTTTGAGGAGGATGCCATGACTGACCACGCTTTTGACCGAGCAGAGCTGGCTGAAGCCGTCGGCAACGATATTGCCGGCATGGCTCACTTTTGGATGCTGCGGAAGTTTCAATTCCTGGAGCCGGCACGCGAACAGTTCGAGATTATCGTCGACCCGTGGCTCAGCTATTGCGAGGAACCTTCTCAAAACGAAATCATGGCCTACAACATGGCGTTTACCGATTGGCTGCTCTTCGAGCGCCCCTATCGCCATGGCAAAACGCTGCTCGAGCTATATGTTGACGAGCCGCCGGCATCGCTTTCGCCTGCCTCGCTCAAGCGGCTCGAGCGGGTACGCGACACGCAGTATTTCTCGCGCTTTGGCATTTTGGACAAGAATCCTGCGTCCGGCATGGTCGTGCTGAAGGACACGCGCACCGATCATCGCTTTGATGTCTACGACCCGCATATCGTGCAGAAGGAGCATTGGAACGACGGCGCGATTGCGGTGCGCCTCGCCTGCGTCGACGATGTCTGGCTTACGGCGGGACAGCTCTACCTGTATGACATCGCGCGCCTGGGCGACACGGCCGTCGACGGGCCGGGCGCGGTGCATCCCGAGGATCTAGAGGACGGTTTCGACACCTCGTGCATCAGCTTCTTTTTGCGCCTGGTCCGCGACATCATGGGCGCCCAGGGGCGGTACGTAAAGTCGCTCAATATTTACGAACAGGAATGGGAGTAGGGGATGGGTAGTTGTCGCCTGCCCTGCCTTTTGCCTTTTTGTCTCGATCTGTAACGTTTGGGGACAAAAAACCGGTCTACCTGTTACAGAACGAGACGAATGCTTGGGCGCCGCTGGTTTGTCTCAATCTGTAACGTTTAGGGGTCTGGAGAACGGTTTACTGTTACAGATCGAGACGTTTGGCGTCTGGCTGGGGGAATGTCTCAATCTGTAACATCAACAGGCCAAAAATCGGTCTTCCTGTTACAGATCAAGACATTTGTCGGCGGAGGCAACGGTGACGATGGTTCATTTGTCCGATGTGGTGGTGATGGAAGTGTCTAATACCGTTTTCAAGCACAAGCATACGACTCGCAACACGTTGGCGCGGAATAGGATGCTCGCGCGACTCACGGAGGCGACCGAGCAAGGTGCGCTGCTCGCAACGCAT
>DBFVGT010000051.1:0-9776 GCA_048524725.1 Collinsella sp.
AGCTCGTCGAGGGAAGCCATGTCCTCGTTGATGGCACCGTTGGCGGGAGCCTTCTTGTCGTCGATCGGGGCGCCCAGGAGCTCCTCGTCGGCGTCGGCGTGATGCGTCGGCGTGGCGGAGGTGCCCAGCAGGATGTCGTCCGGACCGTCGGGGCTAAAGACCATCTGCAGCAGCTGCGAGAGGTCTTCCTCGTCGGCAACGTCGTCATTGTTCTCGAGGATGTAGAGCAGGTCGTGGGCCTCCAGGCCGTCACGGAGCTCCTCGATCGCCTTGGCACCGATGCCATCGATGCGCAGCAGATCCTCCTCGGACTTGCCGACCAGGTCGCCGACCGTCTCGATGCCGACCTCGCTGAACTTGTTGGTCCAGCGCTGCGACACGCCCAGGTCGTCGAACAGGTACAGGCGAGCCTTCTCAGCAGAGATGGTGTGGCCGTTGCGGGTGAACGAACCGTCAGCACCGCCGAACTCGTCGTAGCCGGCCCAGTCGAGCTGCTGCGGAAGCTGCTCGTCCAGGTCCTTGAGCTCCACAGGAGCCCACTCGGGCAGCGACTTGGCGTTGGGCGAAGCCGGACCATCGATGTCCACGTAGCCGTCGGCCGTGCGATACGTCAGCTTGGCGTTGGCGTACGGCTTGAGGCCGGTACCAGCCGGGATCTTCTTACCGACGATGACGTTGGACTTAAGGTCGAGCAGGTGGTCGACCTTGCCCTCAATAGCAGCCTCGGTAAGGACGCCGGCGGTACGGATGAACGAAGCGCTCGACAGCCAGGAGTCGATGTTGGACGCGACCTTGAGCGTACCCAGGATGACGGGCTCGGCCACGGGAGCCTGACCGCCCAGACGGGCAACGCGCTCGACCTCGTCGGCGAACTCGTAGCGATCGACGTACTGACCGAGCAGGTACTTGGAGTCGCCGGGGTTGGTGATCTGAACGCGACGCAGCATCTGACGTGCGAGCACCTCGATGTGCTTGTCGTTCAGGTCGACGCCCTGGCTGGTGTAGACGTCCTTGACGCTCTCGACGAAGGTGTGCATCGTCGACTCGATGTCGGTCAGCTTGCGCAGGTTGCGGAAGTTGACGAAGCCCTTGGTGATCTGGTCGCCGGCACGAACCTCGCAGCCGTCCTCGATCTCGGGCATAAAGCGCACCGAAGCGGGGACGCGACGTTCGTCGAGGACACGGGTGTGGTCCTCGGAGTCGGTGAGCGTCAGCACGTACTCGGACTTCTCGGGCTTAATCGAGAGGTGACCGGAGTACGGAGCCAGCTCGGCCTCGCGACCCAGGATCTTCTCGTTGACGTTGCCGACGATATCGAACATACGACTGACCGTAGGCAGGCCCTGCGTAATATCGTCGACGCCAGCGACGCCGCCGGAGTGAATGGTACGCATCGTAAGCTGCGTACCAGGCTCGCCGATGGACTGGGCGGCAATAATGCCGACCGCGGTACCGATGGCGACCGGACGACGGGTGGAAAGATCCCAGCCGTAGCACTTCTGGCATACGCCGTACTTGGAGCGGCAGGTGAGCAGTGCGCGAAGCTTGACCTTCTTAAGGCCGGCATCGACCATCTTCTGGATGTCGGCGACCTTCTCGATGTAGCCGTCCTGCTCAAAGAGCACGGTGCCATCGGGAGCCACGACGTCCTCAATGAAGCAACGGCCGACGAGGTCGGTATTGAGGTCGGTGGTGCCGGGGATGATGAGGTTGTAGGTGACACCCTCGTGCGTACCGCAGTCCTCCTCGCGGACGATGACGTCCTGGGCCACGTCGACCAGACGACGGGTCAGGTAACCAGAGTCCGAGGTGTGGGATGCGGTATCGACCAGGCCCTTACGGGCGCCGTAGGTCGAAATGAAGTACTCGAGCGGCAGCAGACCCTCGCGGAAGTTCGCCTTAATGGGAAGGTCGATCGTCTCGCCGGACATGTCTGCCATCAGGCCACGCATGCCGCCGAGCTGACGCAGCTGGGTCTTAGAACCACGGGCGCCGGAGTCGGCCATCATGTAGAGCGGGTTCTCCTCGTCGAACAAGTCGAGCATGAGCGCTGCGACCTTGTCGGTACAAGCGGTCCACTCGTTAACGACTTCGATGTGGCGCTCCGTCTCGTTGATGAAGCCCTCCTCGAAGTACTCGTTGATCTGGTCGACGTTGGCCTGGGCGCGGTCGAGCAGCTCCTGCTTCTCGGCAGGGATGAGAGCGTCCCACACCGAGATGGTGAGGCCGGCGCGGGTAGCGTAGTGGAAGCCGGAGTACTTGATGGCGTCGAGGATCGGGCCGACCTTGGCCTCGGGGTAACGATCGCAGCAGTCGGCAACCAGCTTGGCCACGTCACCCTTGACCATCTTGTAGTTCATGAACTCATAGTCTTCGGGCAGGCACTGGCGGTTGAAGATGATGCGGCCGATAGAGGTCTCGAAACGCGCGGTCTTGTTGCCGGTGACGTCGTAGTCGACGAACTCGTTCTTGCCGTTCTTGACGCGGAAGATACGGGTGCCGTCCTCGTTGATGACGTTGGCGTTCTCGGCGGACACGCGGACCTGGATCTTGGCCTGCATGTCGACCTCGGAGCGACAGTCATAGGCGTGCAGCGCGTCGTCGAAGCTGGCGAACACGTGGTTCTCGCCGGGCAGGCCGTCGCGGACCTGGGTGAGGTAGTACACACCGATGATCATGTCCTGCGAGGGGATGTTGACCGGCTTGCCGGATGCCGGCGAGCGCAGGTTGTTCGCAGAGAGCATAAGCACGCGAGCCTCGGCCTGAGCCTGGCTGGACAGCGGCACGTGGACAGACATCTGGTCGCCGTCGAAGTCGGCGTTGAAGGGCGAGCAGACCAGCGGGTGCAGGTGGATAGCCTTGCCCTCGACCAGCACCGGCTCAAAGGCCTGGATGGACAGACGGTGCAGGGTCGGTGCACGGTTGAGCAGCACGACGCGGCCGTCGATGACCTCTTCGAGGATGTCCCACACAAAGGTGGCACCGCGGTCGATAGCACGCTTGGCGCCCTTGATGTTCTCGACCTTGCCGAGCTCGACCAGGCGCTTCATGACGAAGGGCTTGAAGAGCTCCAGCGCCATGGTCTTGGGCAGACCGCACTGGTGCAGCAGCAGCTTGGGGTCGGTAACGATTACCGAACGGCCGGAGTAGTCAACACGCTTGCCCAGCAGGTTCTGACGGAAACGACCCTGCTTGCCCTTGAGGGCCTCGGCGAGCGACTTGAGCGGGCGACCGCCACGGCCAGAGACCGGGCGACCACGACGGCCGTTGTCGAACAGGGCGTCCACGGACTCCTGGAGCATGCGCTTCTCGTTGTTCACGATGATCGCAGGGGCGTCCAGGTCGAGCAGGCGCTTGAGTCGGTTGTTACGGTTGATCACGCGACGATACAGGTCGTTGAGGTCGGACGCGGCGAAGCGGCCGCCGTCGAGCTGGACCATCGGGCGCAGATCGGGCGGAATGACCGGGATGACGTCCAGAATCATGTTCGCGGGGCTGTTGCCGCCCTTCAGGAAGGCGTCAACAACCTCGAGACGCTTGACGGCCTTCTCGCGCTTCTGCTTCTGGGAGTCCTCGTCGGCGATGATGGCCTTGAGCTTCTCGGCCTCGGAGGGGAGGTCGATGGCAGCGAGCAGGTCGCGGACGGCCTCGGCACCCATACCACCCTTGAAGTACATGGAGTAGTAACGGGTCATCTCGCGGAACAGCGGCTCATCGGAGATGAGGTCGCGCTCGGAGAGCTTCATGAAGGCGTTGAAGGCGTCCGTGCGGAGCTGCTTCTCGTCCTTGCACTCTTCCTCGATGTCGACGATGCCAGAGGCGATCTCCTCGGGGGTCAGCGGCTCCTCGTCGGAGAACTCGTCAAAGTTCTCGGGGTTGCCCTGCTCCTTGAGGGACTCGATCTGGCGGGCGCACTCGGCATCGATCTCTTCCAGATCGGCGGCGAGCTCCTCGCGCAGGTCGTCAGCGTCGGCCTCGCGAGCCTCGTAGTCGACCTCGGTGATGATGTAGCTGGCAAAGTACAGAACCTTCTCGAGGTCCTTGGACTTGATGTCGAGCATACGGCTCATCGGGAAGCTCGTGGGGCTCTTGAAGTACCAGATGTGGGACACGGGAGCGGCGAGCTCGATGTGGCCCATGCGGTCGCGACGCACCTTGGCCGAGGTGACCTCGACGCCGCAGCGCTCGCAGACGATGCCCTTAAAGCGGATGCCCTTGTACTTGCCGCAGGAGCACTCCCAGTCCTTGGCGGGACCGAAGATCTTCTCGCAGAACAGGCCGTCCTTCTCGGGCTTGAGGGTACGGTAATTGATGGTCTCCGGCTTCTTGACCTCACCGTGCGACCAGGAACGGATCTGGTCGGCGGAGGCAAGGGAGATCTTTACCGAGTCAAAATCAGTAGCTTCGAAATCTGCCACAGTCAACTACTCCTTATCAGTGGTCGTGGCGGCGACAGCCTCGGGTTCCTCGGCGGTCTCGGCATTCTCGGCCTCGACGTCGGCGTCAACGCCGGCGAGCGCAGCCAGGTCGTCGAGAGCGGAGGTCTCCTCGGCGGTCACAGGGGCGGAGGCGTCCTCGTCGGCATCGTGCATGGGCTCGATGTCCAGTGCGAGGGAGCGGATCTCCTTGACGAGAACCTTGAAGGACTCGGGGATACCCGGGACAGGAACGTTCTCGCCCTTGACGATGGACTCGTAGGTCTTGACGCGGCCCACGGTATCGTCGGACTTGACGGTCAGGATCTCCTGCAGGACGTTGGAAGCACCGTAAGCGTACAGTGCCCAAACTTCCATCTCGCCGAAGCGCTGGCCGCCGAACTGGGCCTTGCCGCCCAGAGGCTGCTGGGTAACCAGGCTGTAAGGGCCAGTCGAACGGGCGTGGATCTTGTCGTCGACCATGTGGCCGAGCTTGAGGATGTAGGACGTACCCACGGTAATGGGCTCGCGGAACTCCTCGCCGGTACGGCCGTCGAACAGACGGGTCTTGCCGCGCTCGTCAAGCTGGGTGACGAACTCGGGGCGCATGTGATCGCCAAAGGCAGCGGTGGCCTTGTTGAGCATGTTCTTGTTGGCACGACGAATGACCTCGGCGATCTCGCCCTCCTTGGCGCCGTCGAAGACGGGCGTGGCGGTGAAGAACGGACCGGGGACGTACTTGTCGGAGTCGGCCTGCTCGGTATCCCAACCGCAGGCAGCAGCCCAGCCAAGGTGGCACTCGAGCAGCTGGCCGACGTTCATACGCGAGGGAACGCCCAGCGGGTTGAGGATAACGTCGATCGGGGTACCGTCAGCCATGTAGGGCATGTCCTCGACCGGCAGAACGTTACAGATAACACCCTTGTTGCCGTGGCGGCCGGCGATCTTATCGCCCTGCTGGATCTTACGACGCTGGGCGACGTAGACGCGCACCTGCTCGTTGACGCCGGGGGCCAGGTCGTCGCCGTTCTCGCGGCTAAAGCGGACGACGTCGATGACGCGGCCGTAAGCGCCGTGAGGCATCTTAAGGGAGGTATCGCGGACGTCGTGGGCCTTGGCACCGAAGATGGCGCGCAGCAGGCGCTCCTCGGCGGTCAGAGCGCTCTCGCCCTTAGGCGTGACCTTGCCGACCAGGATGTCGCCAGGGCCGACCTCGGCGCCGATGCGGATGATGCCGTCCTCGTCGAGGTTGGCAAGCATGTCCTCGGAGAGGTTCGGGATCTCGCGGGTGATCTCCTCGGGGCCGAGCTTGGTGTCGCGGGCGTCGATCTCGTGACGGGTGATGTTGATGGTCGTCAGCAGGTCCTCGGCCACCAGGCGCTCGGACACGACGATACCGTCCTCGTAGTTAAAGCCTTCCCACGGCATGTAGGCCACGGTGAGGTTCTGGCCCAGTGCGAGCTCGCCGTGATCGGTCGAAGGACCGTCGGCCAGGGGCTCGCCCTGCTCAACGGTGTCACCGACGCGCACGAGCGGACGGTGGTTGATGCAGGTGGACTGGTTGGAGCGCTGGTACTTGGCCAGGTGATACTCGTCCATGCCGCCGGCATGCTTGACGATGATCTTGGCGGCGTCGGCAAAGATGACCTCGCCGGCGTTCTTGGCCAGGGTGACCTCGCCGGAGTCCAGAGCGGCGCGACGCTCCATGCCGGTACCGACATAGGGAGCGGCGGGGTGAACCAGCGGCACGGCCTGACGCTGCATGTTAGCGCCCATCAGCGTACGCTTGGCGTCGTCGTGCTCAAGGAACGGGATCAGCGTGGCTGCGACGGAGAGCATCTGACGCGGCGAGACGTCCATGTAGTCGACGTCCTCGACGGGCACGTCGGCGGGAGCGCCGAAGGAACCGTCGAAGTCGCGGGTACGGGCGATCACGGTGTGCGGGCGGACGATCTTGCCCTCGGCATCGGTCGTGATGAACTCGTTGGTCTTGGGATCGAGCGGCGTGTTGGCCGGCGCGATGACGTGCTTCTCTTCCTCGTCAGCGGTCATCCAGTCGATCTGATCGGTGGCAACGCCGTTCTCGACACGACGGAACGGGGCCTCGATGAAGCCGTACTCGTTGACGCGGGCGTAGAGGGCGAGCGAGCCGATCAGGCCGATGTTGGGGCCTTCGGGGGTCTCGATCGGACACATGCGGCTGTAGTGCGAATTGTGAACGTCGCGGACGGCCGTCGGCACGTTGGTGCGGCGGCTGGAGCCGGACTTGTGGCCGGCAAGACCACCAGGGCCGAGTGCGGACAGACGGCGCTTATGGGTCAGACCGGTCAGGGGGTTCGCCTGGTCCATGAACTGCGAGAGCTGCGAAGAACCGAAGAACTCCTTGATGGAGGCCACGATCGGGCGGATGTTGATGAGCGACTGCGGGGTGATCTCGTCGATGTCCTGGGAGCTCATGCGCTCACGGACGACGCGCTCCATACGGCTCATGCCGATACGGAACTGGTTGGCGACGAGCTCGCCGACAGTGCGGATGCGGCGGTTGCCGAAGTGGTCGATGTCGTCGACCTTGAAACCCTGCTCGCCGGCAGCGAGGGACAGGAGGTAGCGCAGCGTCGCGACGATATCCTCGTCGGTGAGCACCGTGACCTCTTCCTCGGTGGTGAGGTTGAGCTTCTTGTTGACCTTGTAACGACCGACGCGGGCCAGATCGTAGCGCTGCGGGTTAAAGAGCAGGCCCTCGAGCAGGCTGCGGGAAGCGTCCACGGTGGGAGGCTCGCCCGGGCGCAGGCGACGGTAGATCTCGATGAGGGCGTCCTCGCGGGTAAGGGCGGTGTCGCGCTCCAGGGTGCGCTTGATCACATCGGAGTTGCCAAGCAGCTCGATGATGTCGTCGTTGGTGACGGCGATGCCAAGGGCGCGCAGGAACATCGTGGCGCTCTGCTTGCGCTTACGGTCGATGGAGACCATGAGCTGGTCGCGCTTGTCGACCTCAAACTCAAGCCAGGCACCGCGGGACGGGATGATCTGGGCCTTGTAGATCTGCTTGCCCGAATCCATCTCGGAGCTGTAGTACACGCCCGGGGAGCGGACGAGCTGCGAGACGACGATACGCTCGGTACCGTTGATGATGAAGGTGCCCTGATCGGTCATCATGGGGAAGTCGCCCATGAAGACGAGCTGCTCCTTGATCTCGCCGGTCTCCTTGTTGGTGAGACGGACGTCGGTCAGAAGCGGAGCCTGATAGGTCATATCCTTCTCTCGGCACTCCTCGACGGTGTGCGCGGGGTCGCCAAACTGATGCTCGCCGAAGGTAACCTCGAGAACATGGTTCTGGCTCTGGATGGGGCTGGATTCCTTGAACGCCTCACGAAGGCCCTCGTCCTTAAAACGCTCAAAGGATTCCCTTTGAACAGAGATAAGGTTGGGGAGCTCCATGGCCTCCGGGATTTTCCCGAAGCTGACGCGTTTGCGCTCAGTGGCAGTGTATGCGTAGGTCACCAGGTTTTTCCTCCTTCACGGAAATGCTCGGTGGGTTGGCGAGGCATAGCTTCGCCAGTTATCGCAACCTAATAGTTTATCAGGTACCGACCGTTGAGCAAGAAAAGTCTTGACGCGATTGAGTTTTTGGAGTAGCAAAGTTTTTCGGCAGAAAAGATGCAGGTAGATAGGTATGTATCGAACACCTGTTCATATATTTTATGTGAACGAGACCGCTGGTGCGGGCCGCTGAACGGCGAAATGACGGCGAGGGTTGGTCAGGCGGAAAGTGCGTCCCGTTTTGAGGCCTCAAACTGGGTCGCAGTTTCCGGTTGAGCACTGTTTGGGAAAGCATATCCCGTTCTGAGCCGAAATTCCGGGTCGCAGTTTCCGCTAGGGGTTCCAACCGGAAAGCGCGTCCCAGAATTCGACCAAATTGTGGGTCGCACTTTCCGGAGCCAAGCTGTAGCTCGAATAAAAAAACGGGTGCAGACCGAAGTCCGCACCCGTAAATGTCGGTGCCCGAAGGCTTACTTGCGCATCAAGCCGCCGCGCTCGTCGATGGCATCCCAGAAGGCGTCTGCAAAGCGAGGATCGCTTGCAGCCATGAGGGCGTTGGTGGCCATCCAGCCAGAGGGGGTACCGGTGTCGTAACCCGACAGCGGGTCGATGACGACAGCGTACATGGCCTCGCGATCGAGCGAACGTGCCATGGCGTCGGTCAGCTGGATCTCGCCGCCCTTGCCGGCCTGCTGATCGGCCAGCAGGTCCATGACCAGCGGGCTCAGCAGGTAACGACCGACGATGTACAGGTTGGACGGAGCCGCCTCGGGAGCGGGCTTCTCAACCAGACCGCCGATGCGCCAAACGGCACCAGGCTCGTCGTCGGCAGCATTATCGAAGCCCTCGAGAGAGCCCACGCGATCGCCGGCGATAACGCCGTAGCGGCTGACCTCCTCGGGAGCACACGCGGCAACGGCGATAACAGAAGCGCCGCCGTGCTCCTTGGAGACGGCAAGCATCTTGTCGCAGATGTCACGGTTGGGAACAACGTAGTCGCCCAGAAGAACCAGGAAGTTCTCCCCTGCCACAGCGTCGGCGGCAGAGCGGATGGCATGACCGAGGCCCTTGGGCTCGTACTGATAACGGAAGTCGACCGGCATACCGCCAGCGTGGGCGACGGCATCGGCATAGGCGTTCTTGCCGCGCTCGCGCAGCAGGTTCTCGAGCGAGCGATCGGGCTGGAAGTAGCTCAGCAGCTCGGGCTTACCGGGAGAGGTAACGATTATGGCATCGTCGACCTCCTCGGGCTCGAGCGCCTCCTCAACGACGTACTGGATGACCGGCTTGTCGAGCACCGGCAGCATCTCTTTGGGCGTACACTTGGTGCCAGGCAGAAAACGCGTGCCAAGACCGGCGGCGGGGATGATTGCCTTCATGTTATTCAAGGATCCTTTCGCAGGCGCAGGATGCGCCCTGTGCGTGCGGCACGGCGGCCGCAGACCAAATTGCGATACCGGTTTATCTTACCGCCGTTAATTAACGTTAATGCAGGCAAGCGCCATTCTTCAGCAGGTCAACGCAAATTATTGCTCGAATGGTGCAATTTTATCGCCCAACGGTAGCGACCCCAAAGCACCGCAAGCGGCAGCAATTTGCATGCCGAGCCAGCAAAATAGAGGGGTCATAACAAAAAAAGACGGGGCTCGCAATGCGAACCCCGTCTGCAAAGAAATCTGACGAGAAAGCCTGATTACTTGAGGGTGACAGCAGCGCCAGCAGCCTCGAGCTTCTCCTTGGCAGCCTCGGCGTCCTCCTTCTTGGCACCCTCGAGAACAGCCTTGGGAGCGCCCTCGACGACCTCCTTGGCCTCCTTCAGGC
>DBFVGT010000052.1:0-4921 GCA_048524725.1 Collinsella sp.
AAATATTGCCTTTACGTGTTGATGCACACGGTGTGCAATAATACTCGCACTGTGCAATAGCGCACAGGCTGAGTAACAAGGAGGACGCTTGTCCCAGCTCGAGAAATGCGATCGCCGGTCCCTTCGCTCGCAGCGTGCCCTTCGCCAGGCACTTGCCAGCGAGCTTGCCGAAAGCGGCGACCTTTCGCGCATTAATGTCGCGTCGCTCACCGAGCGCGCCGGCCTTACGCGTCGCACGTTCTATTCACACTACCGCGATATCCCCGACTTTATCAATCAAATCGAGGATGGCTTGCTGGCCGAGATCCGTGAGCGCATTGAGCTCATCACCGCAGCTCAGCTGCCCGATCTCTATCACAACATCGATGAGCTCGAGCCGGCGCCCGGTTCGGTTGAGCTGCTGCGTTATCTTGCGGCCAACCGCGACTTAATCGGTGCGCTGCTGGGTCCGGGCGGCGACCAGGCCTTCATTAAAAGGATTATCGACACCGCGCGTGAGGCTGTGGTGCCGCGTGCGCAGACGGGTATTTTGGGCCTGGCGCTGGGTACGTTCTTTGACTACTACGTCACCTACGTCGTGAGTGCCGAGGTCGGCATGATTCAGCGCTGGTTTGAGCGTGGGCTCACCGAATCGCCCGAGGCCATGGCGCGCATTATGACGGTGCTCGCTTTTGTGCGTCCCGGCGACCTGTATGGCCAACCCATTGATATCAACGTGCCGGAATACGGCATGAAGCTATTGAACTTGCAGCTCGAGGACGCGGCCGACACCGCCGCAACCGTCGAGTCCAACAACTAAGAGGAGAGACAGATGAGCAAACTCGTCGAGGGCATCAAGGATCGTATGGTTGCTGCCGCACGCGAGGCCGCGCCCGCCGTGGTGAACGCCGCGCAGAAGGCCGCGACCGCGGCAGCCGAGAAAGTTGTCGAGGCTGTTGCCGATGCCAAGAACGCGGCAGGGGAGACGTCCATCGCTAGCGAGCCCGCCACCGCCGCTGAGCCCGTAGCCGCCGCCCACGCCCCCGAAGGCGCGATCTTCAACCCCGAGGCCGCCCGCGGCAACCTGCACCTGGGCATCGACGTAGGCTCCACCACCGTTAAGCTCGCCGTGCTCAACGACGACAACCAGATCGTCTACGCCAAGTACCAGCGTCACCACACCGACGTCCGTGCCTGCGCCCGCGACCTGTTCGAGGGCGCTGCGACCGTGCTGCCGACGGCCCAGATGACCTGCGCCATTACCGGCTCGGGCGGCCTGCTGCTGTCCCAGTGGCTCGACCTGGAGTTTGTCCAGGAGGTCATCGCCAGCAAGCGTGCCGTCGAGACCCTCATCCCGGCCACCGATGTCGCCATCGAGCTGGGCGGCGAGGACGCCAAGATCATCTACTTCGACAACGGCATTGAGCAGCGCATGAACGGCACCTGCGCCGGCGGTACGGGCGCGTTCATCGACCAGATGGCAACCCTGCTGCACACCGACGCGAGCGGCCTCAACGAGCTCGCGGCCAACGCGACCACCATCTATCCCATCGCCAGTCGCTGCGGCGTATTTGCCAAGACCGACGTGCAACCGCTGCTCAACGAGGGTGCCCGTCCCGAGGATGTGGCCGCCTCCATCTTCCAGGCCGTCGTGACCCAGACCATCTCGGGTCTGGCGTGCGGTCGCCCCATCCGCGGCAACGTCGCCTTCCTTGGCGGCCCGCTGCAGTACCTCTCCGAGCTGCGCCACCGCTTCTACCTCACGCTCAACCTGGACGAGGAGCACCGCATTGTGCCCCAAAACGCCCACCTGTTTGTGGCAAGCGGCGCCGCCATGGCGCACGAGTCCAACAAGCTCAGCACGTTCCCGCAGCTCATTGAGGCCATCGATGCCCTGGGTGACACACAGGGTGCCGAGGTCGAGCGCCTGGACCCGCTCTTTGCCACCGACGAGGACTTTGCCGAGTTCAAGACCCGCCACGACACCGAGGTCGTCCCCAAGGGCAAGCTCGACGGCTACACCGGCCGCGTGTTCATCGGCATCGACGCCGGCTCCACCACCATGAAGGCCGCGCTCGTGGGCGAGGACGGTCAGCTGCTGCACACTTGGTATGGCAACAACAACGGTGACATCCTGGGCACGGCCAAGGTCATCATGGCCGATTTCTACAACCACATTCCCGCGGGCTGCACCATCGGCCACGTGACCACTACGGGCTACGGCGAGGCGCTGCTCATCGAGGCCCTCAAGGCCGATTCCGGCGAGATCGAGACCGTTGCGCACCTGCGCGGCGCCAAGGCATTCCTGCCCGGCGTCGAGTTTATCCTGGACATCGGCGGCCAGGACATGAAGTGTCTGCGCGTCAAGGACGGCGTTATCGAGCACATCATGCTCAACGAGGCCTGCTCGTCGGGTTGCGGTAGCTTTATCGAGAGCTTCGCCGTCTCTATGAACATGGACGTGCGCGCGTTCGCCGATGCCGCCATCCATGCCAAGGCCCCCGTCGACCTGGGCAGCCGCTGCACGGTCTTTATGAACTCGCGCGTCAAGCAGGCGCAAAAGGAAGGCGCCACGGTGGGCGACATCGCGGCCGGCCTGTCTTATTCCGTCATCAAGAATGCCCTGTTCAAGGTCATTAAGCTGCGCGACCCCAAGGAGATCGGCAGTCAGGTGATCGTCCAGGGTGGTACCTTTATGTCCGACGCCACGCTGCGTGCGTTTGAGCAGCTCACCGGTGTTCACGCCGTGCGCCCCGATATCGCCGGCTGCATGGGCGCCTACGGTGCGGCCCTGCTCGCCCGCGATCGCGCCAGCGCCGACGGCACCTCGACCATCCTTTCGGCCGAGGACATCGCGCACCTCACCGTGACGCAAAAGCACGTCCGCTGCGGCCGTTGCTCCAACAACTGCCAGCTCACCGTCAACGATTTTGGCGGCGGTAGGCGCTTCATTACCGGCAACCGCTGCGAGAAGGGCGCCGGCCACAAAAAGCAGAAGACCGAGGCCCCCAACCTCTTCAAAAAGAAAAACGAGCTGCTCTTTAACCGCGAGGTGCTGAGCCCCGACGAGGCCCCGCGCGGCACCGTCGGTATCCCCCGCGCGCTCAACATGTACGAGAACTACCCCTTCTGGCACGCGTTCTTTACGCGCCTGGGCTTTAGCGTGCAGCTGTCCGACCAGTCGAGCAAGAAGACCTACCAGGCGGGCATCGAGTCCATGCCGTCCGAGAGCGTGTGCTATCCGGCAAAGATGAGCCACGGCCATGTGATGAACCTTATCGACCGCGATGTCGACTTCATCTGGATGCCGTGCGTGCGCTGGGAGCGCAAGGAGGATCCGACCGCCGGCAACTGTTACAACTGCCCCATCGTCATGAGCTACCCCACGGCGTTGGCACTCAACATCGACGAGATCCGCGAGCAGAACATCGAGTTCCTGTATCCGTTTGTGCCCTATCACGACAAGACCGAGCTCAAGCGCCGTCTGTACCAGGTGCTCGCCGTCGACCGTGTGGCCGATGCTGAGGCCGGTCGCGGTCGCGTGCGTGGACCCAAGATCACGCGCTCCGAGGTCGATGCTGCCGTCAACGCTGCCTTTGAGGCCGACGCGCGCTTCCACGAGGACATCCAGACCATGGGCGAGGAGGCCCTTAAGTGGGTCGAGGACCACGGCGGTCACGGCATCGTGCTCGCCGGTCGTCCCTACCATAACGACCCCGAGATCAACCACGCCCTGCCCGAGCTTATCTCGAGCTTTGGCTTTGCGGTCTTTACCGAGGATTCGCTCGCGCATCTGGTAAAGCCCGAGCGTCCGATTCGCGTCGTCGACCAGTGGATGTACCACAGCCGCCTGTACGCCGTCGCTCGTTTTGTGACGATGCGCAACGACCTGGACCTGATCCAGCTCAACTCCTTCGGCTGCGGCTTGGACGCCCTGACCACCGACCAGGTGCAGGAGATCCTGGAGGCCAGTGGCAAGATTTACACCGTGCTCAAGATCGACGAGGTGTCCAACCTGGGTGCCGCGCGCATCCGCATCCGCTCGCTCATGGCCGCGCTTAAGGACCAGGAGGCCGAGCGCTTGGCCGAGGCCACGGCCGCGGGCGAGGCTTACGAGCAGGGCGATGCCGCGCCGGTGGCGCCCTCCACGGATGCCCCCGCGTTCGCGAGCCGCAAGTACACGTTTGAGGCTCAGCGCGAGAGTGCTTCGACCGCATGGCCGAAGGTGCCCTTTACCGAGCAGATGCGCGACGAGGGCTACACCATCCTGTGCCCGCAGATGGCGCCGATCCACTTTGACCTGGTCAAAGAGGTGTTCCGCGGTGCCGGCTACAACTTGGAGCTGCTGCCCTCGACCGATCACGACGCCGTCGAGGCCGGCCTGCGCTATGTGAACAATGACATCTGCTATCCGTCGATCCTGGTGACGGGCCAGATCATGGAGGCCATCGAGAGCGGTCGGTACGACCTGTCCAAGACGGCCGTGGTCATCAGTCAGACCGGCGGCGGCTGCCGTGCTACCAACTACATCGCGCTCATTCGCAAAGCCCTGCGCGAGAGCGGTCACCCTGAGATTCCGGTGATCTCGCTTTCGGCTGTGGCGCTCGGCGAGGACAACCCCGGCTTTAAGATTACGCCGGCGCTGCTTAAGCAGGCAGTCTACGCGGTGCTCTTTGGCGACGTGATGATGCAGATGCTCTACCGCTGCCGCCCGTACGAGGCCACGCCCGGTGCCGCCAACGCGCTCTACGAGGAGTACATGGCGCGCGCCCGCAAGTTGGCGCCCAAGTTCAACCGCCACAACTACACCAAGCTGTGCCGCGAGGCCATCCGAGCGTTCGACACCATGCCGCTCGTGGGCGAGGGTACTAAGCCGCGCGTGGGCGTGGTCGGCGAGATCTTGGTCAAGTTCCATCCCACGGCCAACAACCACGTGGTCGAT
>DBFVGT010000053.1:0-5864 GCA_048524725.1 Collinsella sp.
TCGCTGTTCTTCCTGAAGCTCATGGGCAACGCCAGCCTCAACGAGGCCAACGTCACCCACACCATCATGTCCGCGGGCGCCATGGTCGCCGGCGGCCTGGCGTTTACCATCCCGGGCGCCTGGATGCTGGGCTATGCCGACCAGATCAGCTGGCTCGACATGTTTATCGTGGCACTCGCCGGCACCATCTTGGGCCTGCTGGCAACGGCGCTCATCCACCGTCACTTTATCGTGGACGCCGCGCTGGAGTTCCCTACCGGCAACGCCGCAGCTCAGACCCTGCGTGCTACCGAGGCCGGCGGCAAGACCGGCAAGCAGCTCTTTGGCTCCATGGCCATCGCAGGCATCTACAGCGTGCTTCGCGACGCTCTGGGCGTGGTGCCCAGCATGCTGTGCACGCTCAATATCCCCGGCGTGACCTTTGCCATCTACAACTCGCCCATGTTGCTGTCCATCGGCTTTTTGGTGGGCTTTGCCCCCGTCGCGTTCTGGTTTGCCGGCGCGCTGCTGGGCAACTTTGGCATCATCGTGGGCGGCACCGCTGCCGGTCTATTCGACGTTGTGACTGCGCAGGGCATCGTCAAATCGCTCGGCATGGGCCTCATGATGGGCTTTGGCGTCGCCGTCGTCCTCAAGGACATCCTGCCGCAGGTCGCCGGCATCGCCCGCGGCCTCGCCGCCGACAGCTCCAGCGACACCGACGAGCAGTCGCTCATCTCGGGCTCGCTTAAGCTCGACGCCGGCATCATCGGCCTGGGTACTGCCGCCATTGCCGTGATCGTCGCCATCGCGCTCGACCTTGGCCCCGTCCCGGCCGTCATCGTCACGCTGTTCACCTTTGTCACCACTATCATGAGCGCGCAGAGCTGCGGCCAGACGGGCATCGACCCCATGGAGATCTTCGGCCTCATCGTCATGCTCATCGTGGCTGCCTTCGCACAGATCGCCCAGGTCAAGCTGTTCTTTATCGCCGGCATCGTGGCCGTGGCATGCGGCCTTGCGGGCGACGTCATGAACGACTTTAAGGCCGGCGCCGCGCTGGGCACCAACCCGCGTGCGCAGTGGATCGGCCAGGCCATCGGCGGCATCGTGGGCGCCCTGGTCGCCGCTGCCGTCATGGTCGCGCTCGTCACCGCCTATGGTCCGGATGCTTTCGGCCCCGACAAGAGCTTTGTGGCCGCGCAGGCAAGCGTCGTCGCCACCATGGTCTCGGGCATCCCGAGCGTGCCGTGGTTCGCAGGCGGCTTTATCGCCGGCATCGTCATGTACTGGCTCGGCATTCCGGCCATGATGATCGGCCTAGGCGTGTACCTGCCGTTCTACATGTCGCTCACGGCCTTCTTGGGCTCCTGCGTCAAGCTCGCCTACGACAAGTGGGCCGCACGCCGCGACGCCGCTGCCGGTCTTTCGGACGAGGAGAAGGCCTCCAAGGATGCCGCCTTCCAGGAGCAGGGCCTGGTCGTCGCCAGCGGCCTGCTCGGCGGCGAGTCCATCGTCGGCGTTATCCTGGCGTTTGTCTCTGTTGGTCTGAGCCTGCTAGGGTAGGCCGAACAACAACGCACCAGCGCAGAGCGCGGGGTCGGAATCAAACCGGCCCCGCGCTTTTTTGTCTATTTGACTCTTATGATCCTCACGGCGTTTTAGCCATGTCGATTGTCCTGACTTCCAGGTCAACAAACCTTGTCTGACACCTCGCCTAACGCGGTGTAGAGTAAAGACGACAGACGCAAGAAGCGGCTCAGAAGCTAAACGAGGTAAGCATGGAACTCGACAAACAACAGATCAAGCGGCTGCGCGAGCGTCATCATCGTCGTCACGGTATACGCCCTGCACACAGCGAGGCCATGGAGAATGCCACCCGTTTCCTTAAGCAGGCGT
This sequence comes from Collinsella sp., assembly GCA_048524725.1. Taxonomy (GTDB): domain Bacteria; phylum Actinomycetota; class Coriobacteriia; order Coriobacteriales; family Coriobacteriaceae; genus Collinsella. The sequence continues at coordinate 1,879 of DBFVGT010000053.1, forward strand.
TCAACATACGCGAGGGACGCGCGCCCTATCACGTGATTCGCAAGCGCTTTGTAAACGGGGCGCGCCTGACTGGCTCGCACTTATGCATCCTGATCATTGCCATGTTGATCGCGAGCATCGGCCTCGATATCGACTCGGACATTGCCATCGTGGGCGCCATGCTCATCTGTCCGCTCATGGGCTCGGTCCTTGCCATGGCATACGGCATCGCCACGCTCGACCGCGAGATTGCCGTCGAGGCAATTGCCGGCCTCGCGCTGCAGATGGTCTTTTGTCTAATCACGTCCACGCTGTACTTTAAGCTCTCGCCCCTTGGCACCACCACGGCCGCCATCATCGATAACTCGACACCCACCGTATGGGACCTTGCCGTCGCGCTCGTGGGCGGCTTTGCGGGCGGACTGGGCAACTCGCGCGACCAGGAACCCGCCACGCTCATCGCCGGCGTGGCCGTGGCGACCGCGCTCATGCCGCCCCTGTGCGCGGCGGGCTATGGCATCGCCATCGCAAGCGGGTCGCTGTTTCTCTCGGCCCTCTACGAGTTTGGCATCAACGTGGTCTTTATCGCACTGGCTGCCGAAGCCGTGCTGCTTCTTTTGCGCGTGCCGCTCAAGCGCGACCTCAACGGCGACGGCATTGTGACCGCCGAGGAAAATGCCGAGATCGATGAGCTGTCACACAAGGTGCGCCGCCGCATCATCGTGGGCACGGTGATCTTTGCCATCCCCTGCATCGTTATGACGGCGGGGTCTATTGGCTCGGCGCAGGCCGGCGTGCAGGACGGCTACGGCGTCACCGAAACCACGCGCGAGCTTGCCGCGGTGCTGCCGGGCTTTAAGGATTACACCGTTGCCGTCGAGACCTCGGCCACCGAAGGCGAGGAGGAGGGCCTTGTCGAGCGCGAGGTTGTCGCCCATGTGACGACAAGCGAGGCGCTTGGGGCACACGACCGCCGTGTAGCCCGCAAGCTCATCGACCTCAATGTGCCCGAGCTCGATCGCGTGGAGTTCGATGTGAAGTAACGTGATGTAGGGCGCAGTTCACGACTGCGCCCCGCTCGCTGTTTTATTGCCGTGAATCAGCTGTCCGCATCGACATCGCCAGACTCCACTGTAAACGCCGGACCGGTACTCACCAGATAAAAACGGGTCACCCTGGTATCTCTAAATAGGTAGAGCAAGCCCTGATCGCGTCGGCGCGAAATATACGCCACGTGGACCGTACCGAATTCTTCGCCGTTTTCCTTCTTTAATATCAGGATGTTGGGGTCATCCGTACGCTTAAACTGCCCGTCTGTGCAGATTCCGTCTTGGTCGACCAGCTGCCATCGACAGTTGTCCTCCTCAAGAAAAGCCAGGGTTTCCAAACCTGCTTTGTCATCCCGATAGTAACCATCAATGGCGAAGCCTTCGGAAGCACATTCCTGCATATAGGATGTTTCTCGACTTATAGCGAACTGCCCTATAGCGCCCAGGAGCACAGCTAGGCAAACCGCTGCAAGGGTTATCGAGATAGTACGGCGGCCCACTTTAACCAGCCCGATACTTGTTTAACGGAGCGCAAAACATACCTGGAACCTCCGGTATCAGGGGGAATGTCGCCAGCAGGCTGGCGACAACTATATGTTTCTAACATTAAACCATATGGCTGCCACTCGCGGAGGGGGCATCGGCGAACGGTGCATTTTTGCGTTCTATTGGGCAAACGTCAACGCGCGCTACAGCTCTTGCTCGAACTATTCAGATCTTGTCGCATACTACCGTAGATCCTCAACGCTTCCGCCCCCAAGAGATCATTTTTAGTACGTAAAGAAGCCCTCGCCCGAGCTTTCGCCCAGCCTGCCTTCGTCGAGCATCTTCTTGAGGACGGACGCCATAGCCTTAAAGTTGTAGGGCATCATCATCTTCTTGAGCAGCGGGCTCACCAAGCCCGGCACCTTTTGGTACTGCATGACGATGTTGTACGCCGTCTGGATGCCCACGGTGTCGAACACGCGGAACGGCCCCTTGGGAGCGCCGGTGCCGCGCGTCCACGCGAGGTCGATGCTCTTGGGGTCACTCACGCCCGAGACATACAGGTCAAGGCCCGAAAGCAGCCACGGCACCAGCATGGAATTGAGCAGGTAGCCGTTCTTTTCCTTGTTGACGGGCAGGGCAAGCATGCGGATGTCGTTGGCAAAGTCGACGAGCTCGTCGAAGTAGCGCTTGTCGGTTTGGTCCTGTGCCATGACCTCGGTCATGTTGTTCTTCCAGATGGAGTTGGCAAAGTGCAGCGACAGGTACTTCTCGGGACGGCCGGTGTACTTGGCAAAGGTGCTCGGCAGCAGCGTGGATGAGTTGGTCACGATGACGGTCTTTTGCGGCAGAACCGGGGCGAGCTTCTTGTAGAAGTCGATCTTTGCCTGGGTGTCCTCGGCCATAGACTCGATGACCAGGTCGGCGTCGGCCACGGCCTTGGCAAGATCGAGCTCCAGCTTGAGTGTGGAGTAGGCACGCTCGACGGCGGCGAGCGCCGCTCCCTTGTCGAAGGGCTGGGTGCCATCGGCGATACCGGCGCACCACTCGCCCGTACCGTCCGCCATGCCCTCGATTGCCGCAATGTACTCCTTGCGCACGCGATCGATCTTGGGCTGGGTGCGGCCGATGCTGCCCTCGCTGCGCAGCCAAATCGTTACATCAAAGCCGCAGTAGGCAGCCTGAAAGGCAATCTGGCTTCCCAACACGCCGCCGCCGGCAACACAAACGGTCTTGTAGCTCATGGAACGGTCCTCTCTTACGTAATTCCATAGATGTGTATTTATTCAACCGTAAGGATGACGCGCGCTGGGGGTGGGTTCTATAAACGGGCGGTATTTCGCGGCAAACGGCTACATATGTTCATTATCTCAGGGTTCCGAGGACAGTTTTTGGTGCCACCGAGACGTCGTTTTTGGAAGTATGCGGCAAATTCCGGAACTCTTGAGCACATCCTGGTTTTTCGCCAATAAAACCGCAGGTACAGAGCTTGGACATATCAGGTGTGCTCGGCCTATTCAGATTTTGCCGCATACTTCCGAAATCTAAGTTCGCAAAGGGTGATAGTTGGGGCATTTACGCAACATATGTCCAGCAAAAACGGGTGGTAGTCGATACGCTACCGCCCGTTTGTCTCATATCTAGCCCATAGCAGGCCAGTTACTTCTTAATGCCGCGTCCCAGACGCTTGGCGACCGATGTGACGGCCTCCTCGCTGGCCGGCCCGCAGCTCACGCAGTCGTCATGGGCACGCATCTGACCGGTGACCTCGTCCATCGCGAGCGGCGCCACCTTCTCGAGCTTAAAGCCCTTGCCGGCGCGCATGTTTTCCTTGGCCACGCTGATCATGAGCTTAATGCGGTTGAGCTGGTTGACCTCGGACGCACCGGGGTCGTAGTCCACCGCGACAATGTTGCTCTCGGGATGCTGGCGGCGCAGCTCCTTGATCACGGCCTTGCCCACCACGTGGTTGGGCAGGCACGCAAAGGGCTGCGTGCAGATGATGTTGGGCGCACCATGGTCGATCAGGTCGAGCATCTCGGCCGTGAGCAACCAGCCCTCGCCCATGTTGTTGCACACCGAAAGTACCGTACGGGCCTTTTCGGCCATGGTGCCGATGCGCTCGGGCGCCTCGAAGCGGCGGGACTTCTCGAGCATCTCCTCCACCGGCGTGCGCATCCAGTCCACAAGCTTGATGAGCGCTTGCATGCCCGCGCGCGTAGTGGCAGAGCTACCCAGCTCGTCCTTCTGCAGCTCGGCGTTGCTCATGGAGTACAGGAAGAAGTCGAGCAGGCCCGGCACCACGGCCTCGCAGCCCTCGCGCTCGATGACATCGACCACGTGGTTGTTGGCCGTGGGATGGAACTTGACCAAGATCTCGCCGACCACGCCCACGCGCGGCTTAGTACCCTCGCCCACGAGCGGCATGGTGTCGAACGCTCGGATGGCCTCGCGGCACAGCTTGGTGTAGTT
>DBFVGT010000054.1:0-5024 GCA_048524725.1 Collinsella sp.
GGACGACCCCGAGCGCTTCGGCGTCGTGGAGTTCGACGGCGAGGGGAGGGCCGTCTCCATCGAGGAGAAGCCCGCCGAGCCCAAGAGCTCCTACGCCGTCACCGGCCTGTACTTCTACCCGGGCGACGTGGCCGCCAAGGCTCATGAGGTCAGGCCCTCGGCCCGCGGCGAGCTCGAGATCACCACGCTCAACCAGATGTACCTGGAGGAGGGGACGCTGTCCGTCGTCACCCTCGGACGCGGCTACGCGTGGCTCGATACCGGCACCATGGAGAGCCTGCACGAGGCGGCGGAGTTCGTCCGCGCCGTTGAGCACTCCCAGGACCTTCCCGTGTCCGTGCCCGAGGAGATCGCCTGGGAGAACGGCTGGATCACGACCGCCGGGCTCGAGGAGGCCGCGGAGGCCTACGGCAAGTCGGTCTACGGCCGGCACCTGAAGAAGGTCGCCGCCGGCGAGATCGTCAACAGCCCGCGCGAGTACTAATTGCCTGGTGGAAGGGGATGAGAGATGAACGACATTCTTGAGCGTGATGGCCTTTCAGTCGACCTTCTCTCATCCCTTTCGTACTGGGGAGGCGAGTTGGCTGATGCGTTATCTGGTTGCTAAGTGGTTTTCTGAGCAAGGTTCGTTGGTAATGGCCGTTAAGCCGGGCCAGGAGCTTGTCGAGATGATGCGAAGGATAGAGGATCGTTTCGGCATCTCTGACCTTCAGCTCATTAACATCAGTCGTCCTTCCGCATATGGCGAGTATGAACCATTTGAGTTTGTCCATTCTGAGGAACAGCTTGTAAAGCGCCTTGAGCAGCAAGCGAAGTAAGAAGCTGCGTTAGAATTTCATGATAATCGGGCAATTCGAATATGTGTTCGTATTTTCGGTTATAATCTAAGTAGATATTTTTAAGGGAAGGAGGGCATATGGCTACTTCAAGTTTAAAAACACCGATTAGGATGCTCTCTCCTCAGGGCGTAAAGGCGTTGTGCGACGCATATGATGAAGGCGTAACCAAGGATTTGAAGTTCAAGCCATCGCCTTCGGATCCGTCTTTGACGCCAGACATGAAGAAGGCCATCGATTCTTTGTTTAAATCGATGGGCTTCTAGAAATGGCGCTTGTATCGTATTCTTTACTCCAATTACTTAATGCGCGAGGAGAGGACGAGGTTTCGGACGTTCTCTCCTCTTTTCGCTGTGAACGTAACAAGGATATAGAGGATTTTGTTCGTTATAACGCGTTTGATTTTAACCTGAGGGGTTTCTGTGCCTCTTGTCTTGTATTTGATACAGATGCGGCCGCTTTAGTTGGCTTTTATGCCCTTGCTCTAAAGATTGCCTCCATTCCTGAGAATGTCGTTTCAAAAACAGCTCACAAGAAGTTGGCTTCTTTTGGTGAACTTAGACCAGAAACTGGTTGTTTTGATTTGCCTTGTGTTCTGTTGGCGCAATTTGGGAAAAGCGATTCAGGTATAGGTCGCGTAACCGGTGAAGAACTCATGGCTTTCGTTGAAAAGTCTATTTCTGACATACAGCGTCTTGTTGGCGGAAGGTTTGTGTTTCTGGACTCTGTCAATGAGCCTGGTCTTATTGAGTTCTATAGTCGCATGGGATACAGAGAGTTTGGCATAAGAAACAAACCTGCAGGAGAAGATTCTGATTCTGCTGAAGGCTCATATGTTCAAATGTTTAAGTACTTACATCTCTAGTAGGCGAAAAAAGGAGATTCATGTCTGAGATTTTTGAACCTAAGAACATCATCGTCACGGGCGGCTGCGGCTTCATCGGCAGCAACTTCGTGCACTACGTGGTCGACAACCACCCGGGCGTCCACGTCACCGTCCTGGACAAGCTGACCTACGCCGGCAACCCCGAGAACATCGCGGGGCTGCCCTCCGACCGCGTGGAGCTTGTCGTGGGCGACATCTGCGACGCGGAGCTGCTCGATAGGATCGTCCCCGGCCACGACGCGATCGTCCACTATGCCGCGGAGTCCCACAACGACAACTCCATCGCCGACCCGGAGCCGTTCCTGCGCACCAACGTCGAGGGAACCTTCCGCCTGCTGGAGGCCGTCCGCAAATACGGCGTCCGCTACCACCACGTCTCCACCGACGAGGTCTACGGCGACCTTGCGCTCGACGACCCGGCGAAGTTCACCGAGGAGACGCCGTATCACCCGAGCAGCCCGTACTCGAGCACCAAGGCGTCCTCCGACATGCTGGTCCGCGCCTGGACCCGCACCTACGGCCTGCGCACGACCATCTCCAACTGCTCCAACAACTACGGACCCTACCAGCACGTGGAGAAGTTCATCCCGCGCCAGATCACCAACATCATCGACGGCGTGCGCCCCAAGCTCTACGGCCGCGGCGAGAACGTCCGCGACTGGATCCACACCGAGGACCACTCCTCGGCCGTCTGGGACATCCTCACGAAGGGCCGCATGGGGGAGACCTACCTCATCGGCGCCGACGGCGAGAAGAACAACATCACGGTCCTGCGCATGATCCTCGAGGCGATGGGCCGCGACCCCGAGGACTTCGACTGGGTCGCCGACCGCCCCGGCCACGACCGCCGCTACGCCATCGACAGCACGAAGCTCCAGCGCGAGCTCGGCTGGAGGCCGGCCCACACCGACTTCGCCGAGGGGCTCAAGGCCACCATCGACTGGTACGTAGAGAACGAGTCCTGGTGGCGCCCGGCCAAGGAGGCCACCGAGGCCAGGTACCGCGCACAGGGGCAGTAGGAGGGGAGAGACATGGCTGACATCGCATTCGAGAAGGACCTCGCCGTCACCGAGACCGGCATCGGGGGCCTGAAGGTCGTCGACCTCGCCGTCCACGGCGACTCGCGCGGCTGGTTCAAGGAGAACTGGCAGCGCGCCAAGATGTGCGCCCTGGGCATCCCCGACCTCCGCGTCGTCCAGAACAACGTCTCCTACAACGAGAAGAGGGGCGTCACCCGCGGCATCCACGCCGAGCCCTGGGACAAGTTCATCTCGGTGGCCCGCGGCTCGGTCTTCGGCGCCTGGGTGGACCTGCGCGAGGGCAGCGCCACCTACGGGAAGGTCTACACGACCGTGCTCGACCCCTCGAAGGCCATCTACGTCCCGCGCGGCGTGGGCAACTCCTTCCAGGCCCTGGAGGACGGCACCGCCTACACCTACCTGGTGGACGCCCACTGGTCGCTGGAGCTCAAGAGGACCTACACCTTCGTGAACCTCGCCGACCCGGAGCTCGCCATCGAGTGGCCGATCCCGCTGGACCAGGCCACCGTATCCGAGGCCGACCTCAACCACCCGATGCTCAAGGACGTCGTCCCCATGGCACCAAAGCGCACCCTCGTCACCGGCTGCAACGGCCAGCTGGGCCGCGCGGTGCGCGCGCTCGCCGAGGAGCGCGGCCTCGCCAAGGACTTCGACTTCTGCGACATCGACACCTTCGACATGTCAGACCCGGCGGCCTACGCGCAGTACGACTGGTCGCTCTACGGCACCGTGATTGTTAGCGCTAATCTAAAATTGACCACTTTCGCAAACGCATCTCGCCGAATGCGCTAACGCGCTTTCGCCGACCCCGCTAACGTACTTTCACCAACTGCGCTAACGGAACTATGCTCCGATCGGGTATCCGACCCGGGAGGAGCGGGATATGGAGCGAAACGTAATGGGAGAGCTGAACGTCTACAGGGGGTCCGGCGCGAAGCCGAACTTCAGCGAGATCGCGAGGAGGCACGGCATGGACCGGCACACGGTCGCCAAGTACTGGCGGGAGGGCGAGTCCGCCGCCGACGGGAGGTCCGCGAGGGGCAGCGCCTTCGACCCGCTCGAGGAGGTGATCCGCGCGAAGGCCCAGCTGCCCGGGATGACCAAGATGGCCGTCTACGCGTTCCTGCGCGAGGGCCGCGGGGAGGGGCTGCCCGGGTACGGCGCCTTCACCGCGTGGTGCCGGGCCCGCGACGTGCCCTTCGGGGGCGCGGGCGGCCGCGAGCCGCACCCGCGGTTCGAGACGCCCCCGGGCAGGCAGCTGCAGTTCGACTGGAAGGAGGGCATGAGGCTCGTCGACTCGGAGGGCGAGGTCTTCGAGTTCAGCGTGTTCACCGCGACGCTCGGCTACTCCCGGAAGCACCGCTTCATACCGGTCAGGAGCCGCACGCTCGACGACCTGCTGTCCTGCCTGCTCGCCACCTTCACCCGCCTCGGCGGCGTCCCGGAGGAGTGCATCACGGACAACATGTCGTGCCTGGTGACCGTCTCGGGCCGCAGGAGGACCAGGCAGGAGAGGGCGTGGCGGTTCGCGCGGGAGGCCGGCTTCGAGCTCAGGCTCTGCGCGCCGCGCTCGCCGCAGACCAAGGGCAAGGACGAGTCGGCCAACCGCTTCCTGAACCGCCTGCTCGCCTACGGCGGCGAGTTCACCGGGTGGAGCGGCCTCGCCGAGGCGGTGGCCCGGGTCGAGGCCCAGGCCAACTCGGAGCCGAACCGCACCACCGGCCTGCCGCCCGACGCGCTGTTCATGCGGGAGAAGGAGAGCCTGCGGCCCATCGGGAACCTCCGGCTCCTCGAGTCGATGGTGGGCGACGTGAGCGTCCAGACCGTCCCGCCGACCATGCTCGTCAGGGCCGCCGGCAGGGAGTGGTCCGTGCCCAGGCGCTGCATCGGCCGGCGCGTGAGCGTCATAGCGATGCCCGGCGGCCAGGTCGTTGTGAGGATGGCCGGCGAGGAGGTCGCCGTCCACGACGCCGCGTCCGGGCCGTCGAGGCCCATCAACTACGACCCCGACCACTATGGGCAGGCCCTCGAGGGGAAGCGGGGCCTGGCCGACGCGGACATCGCCGAGGCCGCGCGCGCCAACCTCGCGCTGCTCGACTCGCTCGGAGGGGCGTGATGGGCGCCGTCGCGGAGGGCAGCCCCTCGATCAGGGCGCAGGCGAACCTCTCCGCGCTCGGGCTGCACGAGATGGCGGCGTCCCTGCCCGACTACGTGAGGATGGTCGCCGCGGGCGAGCGGGGCTTCGCCTCCGCCCTCGAGGAG
>DBFVGT010000055.1:0-3550 GCA_048524725.1 Collinsella sp.
CGAGGCTGCTGCCGGCAAGAAGTTCTCGCTCGATTCCAAGGAGCCCGCGGGCGGTTATCAGGAGTTCCTGATGAACGAGGCCCGTTACGCTTCGCTGACGCGTTCCTTCCCCGAGCGCGCCGAGGAGCTCTTCAAGGAGAACGAGCAGGCCGCTATGGATCGCTACGCTCACCTGCTGAAGCTCAAGACGGTGTACAACGAGGCTTAGGTCTCCCACCGCAGGATCTGAGGGCTGACCTTCGCGGACGTCCTCGGACATGAAAGAACCCCCGCTGCGCACTACGTGCGGCGGGGGTTCTTTCGTCCTGCGGAGTGTCCGCGAAGGTCAGCCCTCAGATCCTGCTACGACTACGTCCTCGGATTGTGTGGGCTGATGAAGGACGTGGTTGGTGGGGTGCCTTGTCCCGGTCGCTGTTTCGCGGCTTTGGGCATAGAGGGGGATTTGGTTGCGGACCCAGATGGCCTAGAGGGATATGGGCGCAAACGAGAAATCGTTGTTGGGGTCGTCCTTTTCCATAAACTCATCGAGGCAGAATGTCATATAGATTGGAACGTACAGGACCTTGCCCTCTTTGCTGAGGTTCTCGTGGCTTAGCACAACGGCCTCGGGGATTTTGTACTCGCTCACGCTCATCAGACGGTCGAGGGCCGCATGGGCTCGAACCTTCTTGCCCGATTTGACCTCGATTGGGACAACGTGCCCGCGGGTGCCTTCGATCACAAAGTCAACTTCGTCGACCTCGCGTGTCTGGTAGTACCATGCATCAGTTCCAAGGGCGACAAGCTCCTGCGCGACCACGTTCTCATAGAGACCGCCGAGGTTGGGGGTTTTCATATCAAGGTAGACGGCGCGTGCCGTGCTGCCGGGATACCGTGATGCGAGCATGCCTGTATCAGACTCGTATAGCTTAAAGGCGGTCGCCTTCTCTGTCCTCTTAAGAGGACTCCGGGCCTCCGTCACCTGGGCGACCATCAAACCGACGCCCGCGTTCACCAGCCATAGGAAATCCTGCTCGTATTTTTGAAGGCGAGCCCCCTCGCCCAGGGATGAAACAACAAAGCGATGGGACTCCGCCTCAAGCTGAACGGGAATTTGTTCGAAAATCGCGCGAACGTTAAACGCTCGAGTCGATGCATATTTAGAGATATCACTTTTGTACTGATCGACCAGCTGAATTTGAAGCTCACGCGTCCTCACGAGTGAATAACCCGAATCGATATAGTTCTGTACGACCTCCGGCATGCCGCCGCAAACGATATAAGCTCTAAAGTTTTTGAGCATCGCCTCATGAATATAGTTTTCGACGGGACGCCTCTCGACAAGGCAGCTGCGGATGTCTGCAAGCACATTCTCGCTGATGCTGTTTGCCCAACAAAACTCTTCAAAATCCATTGGCCGCATAACAATGTGCTCGACATACCCCACCGGGAAAGAAGAGATCCCCTTAAACTCAGTCCCAAGCATAGACCCCGAGAAGACATAGCTAAAGCGCCCGTCCTCGACCAACGCCTTCATGAGCGTGACGATCTGCGGATACTCCTGTATTTCATCGACAAAGATAAGCGTATCTCCCTCAACAAGCGGTGCATCCGCAAGAAGGGCAACGCGGTTGATAAAGTCAACGGCGTTCTTAGCGCCAATGAGCACATCTCTTGCCTCGGCATCGAGCAGCAAATTGGCCTCAAAATACGACGCGTAGTTGTCTTTACCAAACGCGCGAATCGCATAGCTCTTGCCAATTTGACGCGCACCGGTAACAAGCAACGCTTTATTGGAGTTGTTCTTCCAGCTCAAAAGCCTGTCAGTGACCTTACGGCGTAGCATAAAACCCCTCAATGACAAAAATTGGCAAATAGATTTGCCCCTAATCATACAAAAATTGGCAAATAGATTTGACCCAAATCGTACAAAAATTGGCAGATAGCAAAGATTCGCTTAGGTCCCAGAGCCATCGAGCCGGCGCGGTGCCATGCAAAAAGACTGGGGACGCCGCTGATGTTCTCGATTGCCTGGGCGCGCAGGAGCGAGAGGGCGTCGACGGCGTTCATGCAATACCCGACGGTAAAGTTCTATACTGCAAACTCACAGTCGCTTGCCGCAAAGTGAAGCGCGATTGGCTATCCCTTTTGTTGGATGAAAAGCCCCGTGTTATTGCAGGGGTGCATACTTGTCTTGCAAGTGCATAGAATCTCGTATAGTGCGAGTAAATAATTGCAGTGTCCGTTATGTGTTTAGCAAAGATATAGTTTGCATAATCCAGCCTAATCTCTGCTCTAATTAAATAAAGTCGCACGTAGATGACGTAAACATGCGTGAGCTGGGATTCCTTACGCTGAGCGGGTAAAAACGACCGTTCACCGTTCAACTGTTTTCAAAATGAATAAAATGAGCGATAAAGAGAATATAAACCTTAATAAACTCGCGTATCGCACGGACGCGGGTTATTAATGGGTTGTAGGCCTTTTACAGAAAGGATTCCAGCAATGTCTAAGCCTCTTGGCAAGCCCGACCGCATCGTCGTCGCCCTTGGCGGCAACGCCCTCGGCAACAACCCCGTCGAGCAGATCGAGGCCGTGAGCAACACCGCCCACGCGCTCCTCGGCCTCATCGAGCAGGGCAACGAGATCATCATCACCCACGGCAACGGCCCGCAGGTCGGCATGATCCAGAACGCCTTCGCCGCTGCCCACGACGCCATCGGCACCCCCGAGATGCCGCTGCCCGAGTGCGGCGCCATGTCCCAGGGCTACATCGGCTACCACCTGCAGCAGGGCATCGGCCGCGAGATGCACAAGCGCTATAAGCGTTGGCACGCCGCCACCGTCGTCACCCAGATCGAGTGCGACCCGGACGATCCCGCGTTCAAGAACCCGACCAAGCCGATCGGCCCCTTCTACACCGAGGAGCAGGCCAAGGAGTTCATGGCCGAGGACCCCTCCAAGGTCTTCGTCGAGGATTCCGGCCGCGGCTGGCGTCGCGTCGTCGCCTCCCCCGATCCCAAGAAGATCGTCGAGGCTGACTCCATCCTCAACCTGCTCGACAACGAGTTCATCGTCATCGCCTGCGGTGGCGGCGGCATCCCCGTCGTCCGCGACTACGAGAACAAGGGCTGCTACAAGGGCGTTCCCGCCGTTATCGACAAGGATCTGGGCGGCGAGCTGCTGGCCGAGGACTGCGACGCCGACGTCCTGTTCCTGCTGACCGCCGTTGAGCATGTCGCCATCAACTTTGGCAAGCCCAACCAGGAGGAGCTCGAGGACCTCACCGCCGACGAGGCCGAGCGCCTGGCCGACGAGGGCCAGTTCGGCAAGGGTTCCATGGAGCCCAAGGTCCGCGCCGCCATCAAGTTCGCCCGCTCCCGCAAGGGCCGCACCTGCATCATCGGCGCCCTGGACAAGGCCGCCGAGACCATGGCCGGCCTCTCCGGCACCCGCATCCACGAGTAGCCCCTACTCCGTTGCCTCTCCCGTGGGCGCCAGGCAAGACGCCCACAAACTAGCCTCTCTTCATGAGCCCCGCAGTCCGCTCCGACTGCGGGGCTTTTGCTAT
>DBFVGT010000056.1:0-8136 GCA_048524725.1 Collinsella sp.
CCGATACCCTGGATCTTGTGCGGGCCGGCCTGGCCCTTAGAGAGCACCGGGGAGGTGGCGGGCTCGACGGCGACGACCTTAATCTCGGGGTTTTGCTCCTTGAGGAACTCGCCCACGCCGGTCACGGTGCCGCCGGTGCCAACGCCGGCGACGAAGATGTCGACCTTGCCGTCGGTGTCGTCCCAGATCTCGGGGCCGGTCGTGGCCTTGTGGATGGCGGGGTTGGCAGGGTTCACAAACTGGCCGGCGATGATGCTGTTGGGGGTCTCCTTCTGCAACTCTTCGGCCTTGGCGATAGCGCCCTTCATGCCTTTGGAGCCGTCGGTGAGCACGAGCTGCGCACCGTATGCCTGCATGAGCTTGCGGCGCTCGACGGACATGGTCTCGGGCATGGTGATGATCACCTTGTAGCCGCGGGCCGCCGCCACCGAAGCGATGCCGACGCCGGTGTTGCCGCTCGTGGGCTCGATGATGGTGTAGTCGCCACCGCGCACGAGCTTGCCGGCCTTCTCGGCCTCGTCAATCATGTTCTTGGCGACGCGGTCTTTGACGGACCCGGCGGGGTTGAAGTATTCCAGTTTGACGAGCACACGGGCCTTGAGGTCCTCGTCGGCCTCAAAGTGGGTGAGCTCCAGAAGCGGGGTGTGGCCGATAAGCTGATCGATGGACGTGTAAACATTGCTCATGGTGAACCTCCAAAGTGTTCAAATGACTGGATACCGTGTGGTTTTACGGTGTGTGTAGCAGCGAAACCCACAAACCTTATAGGTTGTTCGTTTTGCTGTTGGCAAGCATAGTAGACAGTAAAGCCTAGTAACGCAATAGGAAATAGAAGATTATTACGAGTCGATTAACCATCTTGACGGGAATAGGTATTTTCAAAACCAATTTTTCGGCTAGAATTTCTACGAATTAAAAGACCGAAAGGCAGCTATATATATGTTGGTTTCCACAAAGGGCAGATATGCCCTACGCGTTATGGTCGACCTGGCCGAGCATCAGGCGGCCGGTCGCATCCCGCTCAAAGAGATCGCGGCGCGCCAGGGGATTTCGGAGAAGTACCTCGAGAATATTCTGGCGACGCTCGTGCGCGCCAATATGCTCTCGGGCATGCGCGGCAAGGGCGGCGGCTACGTGCTTACGCGCCCGCCCGAGCAGTACACGGTGGGCGAGATCTTGCGCCTGACCGAGGGCAGCCTGGCGCCGGTCGCCTGCCTGGATGGCGACTGCAAGGGTTGCTCGCGATCTGATGAGTGCCCCACGCTCGACGTGTGGAAGAACCTTGACAAGCTCATCAACGACTACCTCGACGGTGTGACGCTCGATCAACTTGTCGCTCCCAATGAAGGCTACGATTACGTCATCTAACCCATACCTGCCATGTGGGGACAGGGTGGAAATGGCAGATTCTCTCGCCCTTTGAGACTTGGCAAATAAGAAGGCCGCCCATTTTTGCGATGGGCGGCCTTCGTTTTGGGCTGTTGAGACGGGCGCGGCCGGAATGGCCGTTTTAGCCCTCGGCGATGCTGTCGAGGATGCTGCGCATGATGGACACCAGGATGCTGCCCATAAAGGCCGATCCAAAGCTGGCGATGGAGATACCCGCGCCCAGCAGATTGACCGACAGATAGCTGGCCAGCTCGAGCATAAAGCTGTTGACTACGAGCTGAAAAATACCCAGCGTAATGATCGTGAGCGGCAGCGAGATAACCGTCAGGAACGGCTTGACGAGCGAATCGACGATGTTCAAGAACAGTCCCACGAAGGCGAAACAGACCCAGGCCTCGGCAAAACCGAAGGGCTGGATGCCGGGGACGAGGAACGTGGCAATCGCGATGGCGATAGAGGTAAAGAGCCAGTTAAGCATAAAGCGCATGGTGTGAATCCTTTCTTGCGCATGGCGTGGTGAGGGGGCGTGAGGGGCACATGCCTTTGCAACTTGGATGGGTGCGGGGCACGGCCCTGTTTGGGCGCCCATTGTCTCAGATATTCGTGGAGCTTGCGTGCGCATTTGATTTCAAAACGGCGTTCGTCCTGAAAAACGCGCCGCTGGCAGAGAGTCTTGTCGCTTTAGTTTGGTGGTGTGCTACACTGCTACGGGCAAAAGCCACAGGCGTTGCCCTATTGCATAGAACGGGCGAACGATGCCCGATGTCAGTATCAACTTCGATGCCTTATGGCGGGTTTGGCGGTGATCGATGAATATCGAGAACATGTTTGACAAGCCTGATGTCAAGCAGCTGGTCCACGCATTTAGTCTTTTGGATGACGAGAAGGATATCCAAGCGTTTTTGACCGATATCTGCACGCCGCGCGAGATCTGCGATCTATCGCAGCGTCTGCAGGTCGCGCGTTATCTGGACGAGGGCGAGCCTTATGTTGAGGTTCAGGCGCGTACCGGCGCTTCGTCCACCACGGTGAGCCGTGTGTCCAAGGCACTTAATGGCGAGTACGGTGGCTATCGCAAGATCCTCATCAAGCTGGAGGATGGCGAGTAGGCCAGCGACAACAATGAATTACGAAGAACCGTCCCTTCGGGGGCGGTTTTTTGATCCTTTGGGGACGGAGGAAAACGGATCACTGGGTTAGACTGACCTCCTCGGTGATCCATTTTCCTCCGTCTCCAAGGGGTCAAATCTGTTGGCGTGGGGCAAATCTGTCCGCGCGGGCGGGTAGGATGGAAACATTGAATATTGCGAACGGTTTGAGTGGAGGACCATGCCTGTTCGAATCTATACCACCAACGCCGGCGCGGATTTGAGCGATGCCGAGGCGGCGCTGCTTGCCGACCTTATTGCCCGCCACGGGCGTGCCGTGCTGCTGGCGCCAACGTTTGCCGAGCTCGACCTGTGCCGTCATGATGCGGCGGAAGCCGGCGTTTCGCTGGGTATTGACTACAAGACGCCTACATCGTGGCTTCGCTCGCTTTGGGAGCTTTTGGGCGACGGGCGCGGTTTCGTCGACAACCTGCAGCGCCAGATGCTGTTTTCGGACATGGTAGCGCGCCTCGACGACGCCGACCTGCAGCCGCTTTCGCGCAGCCAGGGCACGGTGCGTATGCTCGCGCGTATGGCTCGCGATGTGCTGCCGGGTGTGGCAGGGACAGGCACCGAGCGTTGCTGCGACAACGTTTGCAAGCCCAAGCCCAAAAGCGACGCCGAGGCTCGCGTGTTTGAACTTTTGTGCGCCTATGCGCGCGGTTTGGACCGTCGAGATATGGTCGAGCCCTGCGAGGCGGCTGACATTATGGCCGGCGCTTTGGCCGACAACCTGCCGGGGTGCGCCCGCGCCGTTTGCGTGCGCGGCGTCACGTCATTTACGTATAGCCTGCTCGAGCTGCTGTCCGCCGTGGCAAACAACGGGGGAGAGGTTGTCGTGCTGCTTGCCCGCGAGCAAGCGTCGATGCGCGAGGAGCTTGCCGCGGCATTTGATGTCCGCGGTGTGCTGTTTGAGATCGCGCCGCTGGGGGAGGGCGCCGCCGCGCCCCAGACTGCCTCCAAGTCCGCTGCTCAGCCTGCCTTTATTGAGGTCGCCGGCCCCCATGCCCGTGCCCATGCTTATGCGGACGTCATCGATAAGTTGGTGAAAGCGCACAAGGAGTCCAAGGACGATAAAGCTGCTGCAACACCCGCCGACCCCGTACGCGTGCTCGTTGTTTCTGCCCGGGCACCCCAGCTGTTCGGCGAGCTTGCCGCTCGTTTGGCGGCGCGCCACGTTGCTGCCGAGACGGCCGAGTTCACGGCGTTTTCCCAATCCATTGCGGGCAGGCAGTTCACGGCGCTCGCCAACCTGATCGAGCGTATGAAGGCCGCCGACGAAGGGGCAGCTTCTAAGACTGAGTGGTGGCCCGCTCCGGAGCTTACCGACTGGATTTACAGCCCGCTTTCGGGTGCCGACGCCGCCAGCGCGCGCACGTTCGACAAGAATATGCGACTGTCGCGCAGCAAGACCACTGCGGGCGTCAAGAGCCTGCTGCAGAGCGTGCAGGGCCAGGTGAGGGGCGCGCGTAAAGCGGCGAGCGACGAGAACTGGTTTAAGAACGTGCCGTGCGTGATCTCGGACGTGTTCCAGGCGCTGTGGCGCGACAAACCCGTGACGGCGCTCAAGGCCATGCTTGCCGTTGCCGAGGCACTGCCCGACCGCGCACTTGGCGGTCTCGACGGTCAGGCCCGTCGCCAGGCGGAGGTGGCCCTGCTGCGCCACGTCATCGACATCCTTATGAATGGCGCCCGTGCGCTCGACGTGTCGCAGGCCGCGACCGTGTCCGTGCTCGATGACATTCGAACCAAGGTGGACAAGCGTAGCTCCGCCTACGATTACGAGACCTACGAGGTTGACCGTGCGCCACGCGCCCAGGTTCGCTTTGCTTCGCTTGCCGATGCGGCGGCTCTGCGCCCCGGCAGCTACGATGCCGTGCTGTTTGCCGATGTCGATCTGGACAGCTATCCGCTCTCACATGAAGAGGGGCCGCTGACCACACTGACGGCGAGCCTCGGTCGCGAGGGCGTGACGCTTGAGCCTGCGGCCTTGCTGCGCGCACGCTTTGGCCGCGCGATGCAGGCCGCGCGCGGTCCGGTTGCGCTTGCCCGCGTGACGCACGATCGCCAGGCGCGCGAGTGCTACCCGGCTGCCGTGTGGACCGAGTTGCGGGCGCATGCCGAGGCCGCTAACGATGCTAAGGCCGCTGACGCCGACAAGGCCGCTGACGACGCTAAGGCCGTTGGCGCCGACAAGGCGAAGTGCGTGGGTGAGGGCGATATCGTAAGGGACTTCGATCCCGCGGCAGGCGAAGGTCTTAGGCGCGAGCGCGTGACCTGCGAAGCTCCTCAGCATCTGAGCGATGAAGCCATTCCGTATTTGGTCCTGCGTCGTCGCGATGGCGAGGGCGAGGATGCGCCGCTGGTGCCGCGCCTGACGTCTGCCTCGCAGATCGAGGCCTATTCGACCTGCCCGCTATGCTGGTTCGTCTCGTACCGCGTGAAGCCCCAGTCGATCGACGCTGGCTTTGGCAATATGGAGAAGGGCAACTTTGTCCACGACGTGCTGGAACACTTGCATGCCCGTCTGCCCCAGGAGGGCATGGAGCGCGTGACACCCATGAATCTGCCACGCGCGAAGGAGCTGCTGCGCGAGGTCTTTGACGAGACCTTGGCCGAGCATGCGGGCAAGCGCGGTACCGAGGGCCCGCTCGTGCCGCTCTCCCCGGTGGAGGAGCGCCAGGTGGCCGAGATTTTGCCGCAGCTGGAGGGCGTTCTTGCCTACGAGTCCGAGGCGCTCGCGCCCTTCGCGCCGCGCTACCTGGAGTTTGCGTTCAACGAGCTCCAGATCGAGTATGCCGGCTGGCCGCTCGGCGGGCGCATCGACCGCGTGGATGTGGATGCCGAGAATCGCGCCGTGGTAATCGACTACAAGCATCGCACGGGCGTTGAGGAGTTTAAACTCGCCGACCCCACGGTGCGCGACGAGGAATCGGGCGAGGCCGCCATCGACGACCCGCGGTGGCTGCCGCCCCATACCCAGACGCTTATCTATGCGCAGGCCATGCGCCGGGCGCTGGATCTGGATGCCCGTGCGGCGCTCTATTTTTCGACCAAGGGCGGCAAACCGGCGCTGCGCGGCGCCGCGAGCGCCGAGCTGCTCGAGGAAGAGCGCGGCGACGGCCGCATCCCGGGGCTTAAGAAGGGCTTTCCCGGCGAGGGTGGCAGCATGGACTTCGATGCCCTGCTCGATCGCGTGGAGGCCGGCATCGCCGAGCGCCTGCACGAACTCGAGGCAGGCGACGTTGCCGCCGTCGACCCGACGTCGGCTCAGGCCGCGCATGCGCGCTGCTCGTATAACCACGAAGGAACGTTTGTAAGGAGGGACGTGTAGACCATGGATCTTTCGACTTTGATGCCGCAACAGCTGCAGATCGTCAAAACGCTCGACCGTCCGCTGTTTGTCTCGGCGGGTGCCGGTTCGGGCAAGACCTTTACCCTCACGCGCCGCATCGTCTACGCGCTCTCGCCCGAATCCGGTCCGTTCGTTGAGCATCTGGACCAGGTGCTCGCCATTACCTTTACCAAAGACGCCGCGGCCGAGATCCGTGACCGTGTGCGCCGCGCGCTCATCGACGAGGGCATGGACGAGGAGGCCCTGACCGTCGACGATGCGTGGATCTCGACCATTCACGGCATGTGCTCTCGTATCCTGCGCGCACACGCGTTGGAGCTGGGCATCGATCCCGAGTTTACGGTGCTCACCGATACCGACGATCTCATGGATCAGGCTGTTGAGCATGTGTTGGGTCGCGCGACGGCGCCCGATGCCGCCCCCGAGCTCGCGGCATCGCTCAAGGCCCTCTACGCCTGGTATCCCATGGCGGGCGAGGGCGGTCCCTTTGGCGCCGCCACGACCGTCAAAGGCCTGGTGCGCGATCTGTTGGAGCTATCGAGCCAGCTGCCGGGCGGCATGGACGATGTGCGCGTGGCACGCGGCCAGGCCGACACCTCGGCGCTAGCCGATGCCTATCGCGCGGCGTTGGGCGCGAGTAAGGCCGCGACCGAGAAGGCACAGACGGCGCTCGATGCCATCGATGCGTTCGAGGCGAGCAGCAAGACCATGGTCGATGCGGCGCGACTCATGATGTCGTGTACCATGCCGCGCGCGAGCAAGGCATTCCCTAAGGAGCGGATCGAGCTGCTCAAGGCCGAGGCCGCCGATACGTTTATCAATATCGTGCTCGCCTGCGGTGGTCCGGCGCTCGATGTGCTGGTGGACCTGGCCCGTTCCGTGGAGGCAGAGTATCGCGCGCTGAAGGCTGCCCAGTCCGCCCTCGATAATAACGACCTGCTCCGCATGGCATACGAGGCGCTGCGCGACTACCCGGCCATTCGAGCGGCCTATGAGGGACGCTTTAAGATGGTCATGATCGACGAGTTCCAGGATACCGACCAGATGCAGGTCGATTTGATCCGTTACCTGACGGGTGCGGGGGAGCGCGCGCTGTGCACCGTGGGCGATGCGCAGCAGTCCATCTATCGCTTTCGTGGGGCAGAGGTCGAGGTGTTCCGTCGCCAGGAGCGCAAGGTGGGCTCCTCTGCTGCGCCCGAGACCTCCGTCGCATCCGATGCCCCTGCCGGCGAGCTCGTCAAGCTCGTGCGCAACTTCCGCAGCCACGACGAGGTGCTGCGCTATGTGGCACGCGTCTTTGACGGCGATACCGGTGGTTTGATGCAGGGGTTCTTGGATCTTGAGCCGAGTGACGATCGCGAGGACAAGCTCAAGGCAAAGGCTTCGCGCCGCCAGGCGCTGCTCGTTGCCGGCGGCAGCACCCAGGAGCGAACGCAGGCGAAAGCTCGTGCGATTGCGGAGCGGTTCCAAGCGCTCGTTAAAGCGGGCCAGCCCCAGGGCGGCATGGTGCTGCTGCTGGGCCGCATGACCAACGCCGACGTCTACGCCCAGGCCTTCCGCGACCAGGGGCTCGACTGCGTGATCGCAGGCGGTTCGGTCTTTGCCCAGGCTGCCGAGGTCCAAACGGTTCGTGCCCTGGTGTGCGCGCTTGCTAACCCGGCCGATACGGCGCAGGGTCTTATGCCGCTGCTGGCCTCACCGATGTTTGCGCTCGGCGCTCAGGAATTCCTGGCGCTGGCGACCAAGCTGGACGAGCAGACGGGGGAGACGTCGCGCCGCAACATCGATGCGGGCATCATGAGCGATTCCGATGTGCCCGGCTTGCAGGGCTTGCCACTGGTGACGCGCGCCCGCGAGGTGCTGCGCTATGCGCTGCGCCGCGTGGGACGTGATTCGTTCGCCAACATCGCGCGCGACGTGGTCAATGCTTCCGGCTGGTTCGTGCGACTGGCGAAGCGCGGCCCCGAGGGCAAGGCCATTGCCGCCAACGTGCTCAAGGCGCTCGACGCCGTGGCCGAGGCGGAGGCCGAGTTCGGCAACTCGCCGCGTTCCATCGCGCTGGCCTTCGACCGCTTTTTGGCGGGCAAGGAAGCCCCGGGTGCCCTCAACGAGGAGGGCGACGGCGCGGTACGCATCATGACGGTGCATGCGTCCAAGGGTCTGGAGTATCCGGTCGTAGCGGTTGCCGAGTGTTTTGGCGTGCGTAAGTCCTCGGGTGCGGCACAGATGGGTCGCGTCGAGGGC
>DBFVGT010000057.1:0-22055 GCA_048524725.1 Collinsella sp.
GCGCGACCTGATCTTTACCGGCCGCGTCAACGTGGTCGAGTACATGGAAAAGCTCGACTTTACCATTTTGACGAGCATCTCCGAGGGCCAGCCGCTCAGCGTGCTGGAGTCGCTTGCAGCGCGCCGTCCCTGCGTGACGACCGAGGTGGGCTGCTGTCGCGAGCTGCTCGAAGGCGCCCCGGGCGACGACTTTGGCGTGGCGGGTTTTGTGACGCCGCCCATGTATCGCAAGGGCTTGGCCGATGCCATGGAGCGCATGTGCGTGAGCCGCGCCCGTCGCATTGAGATGGGGGAGCGCGGGCAGCGTCGCGTTGCCACGTACTTTTTGCACGAGCAGATGCTCGCCAACTATCGCGCGCTGTACGACGAGACGGCGTGTGCGTTTAACCTGACCAGAGAGGGGGAGTAGCCGGTGGCCGGAATTGGTTTTGAGCTCAAGCGCCTGTTTAGGCGCAAGGGCCTGTTTGCCACGATGCGCGCTTACGGCTACGCCGGCATCGTATGCACGGGCCCCATGTTGCTGGGTGTGCTGCTGCAGGTGGGTATTTTGGTGCTGTGCGGTCTGTGGGGTGTGGGCCGTGCCAACCAGGATCTGCTGGTGTGCATGGTGACCTACACACTGCTGGCCTCGCTTACGCTCACGAGCTTTTTCTCCATGCCGGTCACGCGCTTTTTGGCTGATATGTTGTTTGCCGAGCGCGAGGATGAGATACTGCCTTCGTTTTGGGGCTCTAATGCCATCATGCTCGTTGCGGGCACGGTGCTCTACGGTGTCTTTCTGCTGTTCTCGGGCGCCACGCTGCTGCAGGGGCTGCTGTGCCTGTGGCTGTTCAACATTATGATCGTCAACTGGAACGGCATGAGCTATCTCACGGCCATCAAAGATTATCGTGGCATTCTGTGCAGCTTTGCGGCCGCCATTGGCGTGGCGTGCCTGTGCGCCCTGGCAGCGCTGGCGTTGGGACTGCCGCCGGTCGAGGGCCTGTTGGCGTCAATCGCCCTAGGCTACGGCGTCATGCTTGCCTGGGATGTGGTACTGCTTTACCGGTATTTTCCACGGAGTGACCGGAGTCCCTGGCGTTTTTTGCGCTGGCTCGACCAATTTATGCCGCTTGCGCTTACGGGGCTGTTTACCAACTTGGGGCTTTTCGCACACCTGGTTATTATCTGGGCGGGCCCTATTGGCGTGCAGATCAAAGGCCTGTTTTACGGGGCTCCTTACCATGACGTTCCGGCACTCATTGCGTTTTTGACCACACTCGTCACGACCGTCAACTTTGTGGTGTCGGTCGAGGTCAATTTCTATCCGCGCTACCGTGACTACTACAGCTTGTTTAACGACGGCGGCGTGGTGGGCGATATTGTGGTGGCCGAGGAGGAGATGCTCTCCACGCTCAACAGCGAACTGCGCTTTTGCGCGCTCAAGCAGCTGTTTGTGACCGCGGCGGTCATTTCGCTCGAGACCACAGTGCTCTCGGCCCTGCCGCTGGGCTTTAACAACCTTATGCA
This sequence comes from Collinsella sp., assembly GCA_048524725.1. Lineage (GTDB taxonomy): Bacteria > Actinomycetota > Coriobacteriia > Coriobacteriales > Coriobacteriaceae > Collinsella. Next base: position 1,510 of record DBFVGT010000057.1, read on the forward strand.
CGGGTATTTTCGCACGTTATGCGTAGGCTACGGCCTGTATGCCGTGGGCAACACGATCCTGCTTATCTTGCTGTACTTTACCGACTACAAGGGAGCCGTGCTTGCCTCCGGGCTGTTCGCGGGTGTGGCGGGGCTGGCGACCATCGTCTCGCTGTTCTTTCCGCAGCAGTTTTATGGCTTTGGCTTTTTGCTCGGCGCGGCGGTGTTTTTTGTTGTGGCGCTGCTGCGACTCGATACCTATACTGCCAACTTGCCGTATCGTATCCTGAGTCAGCAGCCCATCGTGGCGACCGACAAGACGGGTCGCTTTACGGAGCTGGGCCGCTTGCTCGACCGTGCCGAACAGCGCTACGAGGAGCTGCGTCTAGAGGGCGAGCCGCATGGCGCTTTTGAGCGCACGGTGGTTCGCGTGTATCGCAGCCATTGGGGAGGTTCTGATGACCGATAGGATGATGTCTCGCCGTCGCCTGTTTGAGGCGGCTGCCGGTGCGCTGCTGCTTTCGGGCTGCTCGTCTCAGGACGAACCCTCGACCAAAAAGGTCAAAAAGCAGGACAAGATTAAAAAGGCCGATGCGTCTAGCGAGACCAAGCATCTTCGCGACAAGGATGAGCTGTACGAGGTCTACGACGACTCGGGCATTGTGACCATGTACCTGACAGTCTCGCGCGGTAACAGCTCCGAGAACACGGATCATAGCTGGGCCGAGATCAATACGTACTCGGTCTACGACTATGCCGACATGGGCGTGACGCGCTATCAGGTTATGGGCCTGCTGCAGGCGGGTGACGAGGACGGTCCCGTTGCTGGTGAAGTGGGCTATGGCGAGGAAGCGCCCAATGCTACCGTGCAGGTGCGCGGCCAGACGTCGAGCATGAACTCGCAAAAGAATTACAAGGTAGAGCTCAAAAAGGGCAAGGGTACCTGGCGCCAGCAGCGCGCGATTGCGCTTAATAAGCACATGGGCGAGGGTATGCGTTTTCGTAACAAGATGGCTTATGACCTCATCCGTGGGATTCCCCAGATGATGGGCCTGCGCACTCAGTTTGTGCATCTGTGGGTGTGCGACCAGACCGAAAAGTCCAACGATACCTTTGAGGACTACGGTCTGTTTACGCAGGTGGAGCAGCTCAACAAGACGGCGCTCAAAGCTCACGGTCTGGATAAGAGCGGGCACCTGTACAAGGTGAACAGCTTTGATTTCCATCGCTTCGAAGACACCATCAAGCTGGCGGATGACCCTGACTATAACCAGATGGCGTTTGAGGGCATGCTCGAGATTAAGGGCGACTCGGACCATACTAAGTTAATCGAGATGCTCGATGCGCTCAACGACGATACGCAAAAGATCGACGATGTGCTCGACACCTACTTCGATACCGAGAATCTGGTCTATTGGCTGGCGTTTCAGATTCTGACAGGCAACTGCGATACGCAGAACCGTAACTGTTATCTGTACAGCCCGCTCAACTCAAATACCTGGTACTTTTTGGATTGGGATAACGACGGCATGCTGCGCAAGCTTGAGCTGAGCCTGAAGGGGTTCTCGGATTATTCGAGCTGGGAGCGCGGCGTGAGCAACTACTGGGGCAACGTGCTGTTTAATCGCGCGTTGCGCAGCAAGTCGTTCCGTAGTGAGCTCGACCGCGCCGTAAAGGATCTGCGCTCGTATATGACCGAGGCACGCCTGGCCAAGATGATTAAACATTATCGTGAGGTTACCGAATCGCTGGTCTTTGCTTTGCCCGATATCGACAACCTGCCTGTCACCAAGGACGAATACGAGCAGATTGCCGCGGCGATCCCCTCCGAGATCGAGGAGAACTACAAGAGCTTTCGCGAGAGCTATAAAAAGCCCATGCCGTTCTACATTGGCGTGCCGCAGATCGATAACGGTAAGCTGCGCATTAACTGGGATGCGTCCTACGACTTTAATCCGCGTGACATTCGCTATACCGTGGAGCTGGCGCGCGACTATGCCATAAGCGACGTGCTTTTTAAGGCCGAGGACGTGCTACTTCCCGAGGTGACCTGTGATGCGCCCGATGCCGGCCAGTATTTTGTGCGCGTGCGCGCCACCAACTCCGACGGCTATACGCAAGATGCGTTTGACTACTATGTGACCGACGATGGCAAACAGTACGGCATGAAGTGTTTTTACGTGCAAGATGGCGGCAAGGTCGTGGAGGACACGTATGAGGAGGGCTAGCGCGCTGCTTGAGCGTCTGTCGGCACCTCCTACGCGTACCACGCAGGAGCGTTACCGCCACGAGCTCAAGTACCTCATCAACGAAGGCGAGCACGCTGCGCTTGCCTGCCGTATGGCGCCGGTGTTTAAGCTGGACAAGCATGCGCAGGCGGGCGGTTACACCATTCGCAGCCTGTACTTTGACGACTACTGCAACTCGGCCTACGAGGAAAAAGACGCCGGTATTCTCATGCGCAAAAAATATCGCGTGCGCATCTATAACGGCGGCGACAAGGTGATTAAGCTCGAACGCAAAAAGAAGTACGGTAGCTGGATCTGCAAGGAGGACGCGCCGCTCACGCGCGGCGAGTTTGAGCAGATTCTGGCCGGAGACTACGACTTTTTGCTGAGGAGCCCCTATCCGCTCTGCCGCGAGTTCTACATCGAGTGCATCTGCAACGTGATGCGCCCGCGGACCATCGTGGACTACGAGCGCGAGCCGTGGGTGATGGATGAGGGCACCGTGCGCATCACGTTTGACATGAACGTGCGTGCCGCGGTGGGAAGCTTCGATATCTTTGACGCGACGCTGCCCGCGCTGCCGGTCCTGGAGCCCGGCAAGCTGGTGATGGAGGTCAAGTTTACGGAGTTTTGCCCGCAGCTGGTGCGCGATATGGTGCCGCCGGGCGCGGCCGAACTCACGGCGGTCTCCAAGTACTGCCTGTGTTACGAAAAGACCGCCTACCTGCGTGGATTTAATTACTGGGAATCGGATTTTGAGAACCGAGGGGATATTTAGACCATGAGCACCAGGGACTTTTTTAAGAACTCCGTCTTGGAGGCGTTTGGTCAGGTCGACCCTGCCAAGATCGGCCTGTCGCTGCTCGTGGCGCTCGCCATGGGCATCCTGATCTATTGCGTGTACAAGCGCTTTTTTACCGGCGTGGTGTATTCGCGCAGCTTTGCCGTGACGCTCGTGGGCATGTGCGTGCTCACCTGCATGGTCACGCTCGCGATCTCGACGAACGTGGTCATCTCGCTCGGTATGGTCGGTGCTTTGTCCATCGTCCGCTATCGTACGGCGGTTAAGGACCCGCTCGACCTGCTGTATCTGTTTTGGGCCATTACCACGGGCATTACGGCGGGTGCCGGCATGTACGCGCTCGTGGGGCTCACGGCAGTGGTGATCGTGGTGATGATTGCCGGCTTCGCGAGCCACCAAGACAAGGCACGCGTGTACATGATGGTCATCCACTACACGGGCCTGACCACCGGCGACGATATCGTGCGTGCATTTGGTCGCACCAAGTTCACCGTCAAATCCAAGACCATGCGCGGTGACAAGGTCGAGATGGCCGTCGAGGTGTTCTCGGACGGTGTGGATATGCCCTATGCCGACGCCATCCGCGCGCTCGATGGCGTGGAAGATCTAACGTTGATCCAATACAACGGCGAATATCACGGCTAATTTTGTTCCGGCGTTTTAACAAACGCCGGACCGCTCGACGCTGCTTGCGCTGACGTTTTCTCGACCTGGGTGGGCTGGTCTTGGTTTGATTTTATGTAAGGGATGGTGCCGCGTGGACGTGCAACAGCTAGAAGAGTCCTGGGCTGCAAGGGCCGGCGCGCGTGAGGCGCGTCTTGTTGCGGCCTCGCACGTGCCGGCGGCGCTGTCGCTGCTGGGGATTGTGCGTCCCAGCGATCGCCTGGTCGTGTTTGCCGATGACTTTGCCGATGCGTTTGCGCGCGGCTTTGATGCCTGCGACGTTGTGCTCGTGGGGGAGCCGTTGGTTGCGGCGTTTGCCGCCGCGTCCGAGGGTTTTGCCACCGCGTTTGATGCCGAGGTGCCGCACCTGTGGTGGTTTGTGAATTCAATCGGCGGCTTTGGCCTGCGTGTTCCCGATTTGCGCGCGCTGGGTCGGGCGGCGCGTGAGGCTCATGCGCTGCTGGTTGTGGACAACACCGTGGCGTCGGCTTTTGGCTGCGATTCGCTGCGGCTGGGTGCCGCGCTGTCGCTCGAGGCACTCGACCGTGTGTGTGCCGGCGAAGCTCCGCGCAAGCTCGTCGCCGTCTCGGTGGCGCGCTCGCAGCTCAAGCGCCATCGTGTGGATGCAGCTGCCGAGTGCACGCATGCCCTGCTTGAGGGCTGCGGCTTGGCCAAGCTTGATTTGACTGCTGACGAGGCCGACGTGCTGGAGTGCGGGCTGGACTCGCTCGATGCTCGCATGCAGGCTCACTTCGACCGCGCACGTGCACTGGCCGAGTATCTGGCTGCCAACGAGATGGTGCGCAACGTGCGCTATCCAGGGCTGGGTTCGCATCCCGATCATGCGGTTGCAACGGGAATCCTCGAGCACGGCTTTGGCCCGGCAGTTGAGTTTGACCTTATCGAGCGAAGTGCTGGTGAGCTGTTCGACACATTGCCGGGGGAGTTCCGCACGTCGCCCGCCGGCGGTTCAGCAACGCGCCTTTCGGCCCCGCGCGGTAAGCAGGGGGGCGCCATCCGCCTCTTCGCCGGTACCGACGATCCCCTGGTTGTAGCGTCCACCCTAGACAACGCCCTTCGCAAGTTAGCTACTCTTTGATGGTGGCAATGAGGTCGCTGGCTTTGGTGGCGATGACGTTGTTGATGTCGGCCTGCAGCTCCTCGTAGACCACTATGGCTCGCTCGCCGGCGGGGGTGAGCGTGGATCCGCGGGCGCCGTCGCGCTCGATGAGCTTACAGCCTAGCTGGCCTTCCGCTTCGTTTACAATACGCCACGCTTTGGAATACGCCATGCCCATGCTTTTGGCGGCGCGGTTGAGTGAGTGCTCCCGGGCAATACCCTGCAGCAGCAAGACGCAGCCATGGCCGAACACGCCCGGCAAATCCTTGTCGCACGCTTGAATGACCAACTTTGCCGTCGTCTTGTACTTCATACGCTCCACGTCTCCCCGCTAAAGTGTTTGCTGGGCAAACGCAAAGCCTGCGTCAAACCCTCGTGTGCTCTTTCTAAACCATGCATTGTAGCAGTCAAAGTGCGTTAAGATACTTCCCCAGTATTGGGCGCCCAAGGTTGGGCTGGGTCCTACGAGGCCTGCAGCCGACCGGTCGCATGGAAAAAGGAGAAACATGGCTACGTTCTTTCCCGGTGAGTCCCACACGTTTTCGGAGTATCTGCTGGTCCCTGGCTACTCGTCCTCGCAGTGCATCCCCAACAACGTCTCTCTTAAGACGCCGCTAACCCGCTTCAAGCGCGGTGAGAAGCCGGCAATCACCCTGAACATCCCCATGGTTTCCGCCATCATGCAGTCCGTCTCGGGCGTCGACATGGGTGTCGCGCTCGCTACCGAGGGTGGCCTGTCCTTCATTTACGGTTCCCAGACCCCCGAGTCCGAGGCCGCTATGGTCAAGGCCGTCAAGGATCACAAGGCTGGCTTCGTTCAGTCCGATTCCACGCTGACCCCCGACATGACCATGGAGCAGGTCATCGAGCTTAAGGAGAAGACCGGTCACTCCACCATGCCGGTCACCGACGACGGCACCCCCAAGGGCAAGCTCCTGGGTATCGTCACCAGCCGTGACTATCGTCCCAGCCGCGATGACCATCAGAAGAAGGTCTCCGAGTTCATGACCCCGCGTGAGCAGCTCATCGTGGGCGACAAGAACATCAGCCTCAAGGTTGCCAACGACGTCATTTGGGACAACAAGCTCAACGCCCTGCCTATTGTCGACGATAACGATCACCTTATGGGCATCGTCTTCCGCAAGGACTACGACAGCCACAAGACCAACCCCAACGAGCTGCTCGATAACGACAAGCGCTACATGGTCGGCGCCGGTATCAACACCCGCGACTATGCCGAGCGCGTGCCGCTGCTCATCGAGGCTGGCGCCGATGTCCTGTGCATCGACTCCTCCGAGGGCTTCAGTGAGTGGCAGAAGCGCACCATCGAGTGGATTCGCGCCAACTACGGCGAGGACGTCAAGGTCGGTGCCGGTAACGTCGTCGACGCCGAGGGCTTCCGCTTCTTGGCCGACTGCGGTGCCGACTTCATCAAGGTCGGTATCGGCGGCGGTTCCATCTGCATCACTCGCGAGACCAAGGGTATCGGTCGTGGCCAGGCCACCGCGCTGATCGACGTCTGCCGCGCCCGTGACGAGTACTACGAGGAGACCGGTGTTTACGTGCCCGTGTGCTCCGACGGCGGTATCGTATACGACTACCACATGACGCTCGCCCTTGCTATGGGTGCCGACTTTATGATGCTGGGTCGCTACTTCGCCCGCTTCGATGAGAGCCCGACCGAGCGCGTCAACGTCAACGGCCAGTACATGAAGGAGTACTGGGGCGAGGGTTCTGCGCGTGCTCGCAACTGGCAGCGCTACGACCTGGGCGGCGCGGCGAAGCTCAGCTTCGTCGAGGGCGTCGACTCCTACGTTCCCTATGCCGGTTCCCTCAAGGACGGCGTGGGCGGCACGCTCTACAAGGTCAAGTCCACGATGTGCAACTGCGGCGCCCTCTCGATCCCCGAGCTCCAGGAAAAGGCACGCCTGACCCTGGTCAGCTCCACCTCCATCGTCGAAGGCGGCGCCCACGACGTTGTCGTAAAGGACTCCCAGCAGTCCGTATCTTATCGATAAGCGGCTTTCCCAAGCACCGCACCTTGCCGTTCAAACCGTCGCTCGCGTACCAAAGTACGCGTCGCTCCTCTTTCACGGCAATCTGCGGCACTTGGAAAACCCGTTCGTTCTAGAACGGGTTGCACATAAAGGTTGAGTATCAACCACGTTATTTAGATAAAGCGAGATGCCTGCAAGTCGCAGACATCTCGCTTGTTGTATTTGCTATCATCATGCGAGTCAACCTTAGGGTCGGGCGGCTTAGCTTTGTTCGCTACAAGTTCCGCACGCAAAGAAGAGCACTTAATGTGCTCTTCGTCTTGCGCAGGACTGTCCGCAGTAGCGAATAAAGCTAAGCCGACCGACCCCATTAAAGATTAAAGGAGCTGATATGTGCGATTGCACAGATCATAAGGACGAGATCCCTGCCTACGACGCGCAGGCCATTGAGTCCAAGTGGATGAAGGCCTGGGAGGACTCCAACCTCTTTGCCGTCGACACCGACGCCAGCAAGCCCAAGAAGTACGTGCTCGAGATGTTCCCGTATCCGTCGGGCGACCTGCACATGGGCCACGCGCGCAACTATACCATCGGCGATGCCATGGCCCGTCAGGCCCGCATGCGCGGCTACGATGTGCTGCACCCCATCGGCTTTGACGCCTTTGGCCTGCCTGCCGAGAACGCCGCCATCAAGCACAACACGCAGGCTGCCGCCTGGACGTATAAGAACATGGACCAGGCTCTCGCCACGATGAAGCGCATGGGCTTCTCCTACGATCTGGATCGCATGGTCAAGACCTGCAGTCCCGATTATTACCGTTGGGGTCAGTGGATCTTTGAGAAGTTGTGGGAAAAGGGCCTGGTCTACCGTAAGAAGAACCCGGTCAACTGGTGTCCCACTTGTAAGACCGTTCTGGCCAACGAGCAGGTCACCGAGGGTAAGTGCTGGCGCTGCGGCACCGAGCCCGAGAAGCGCGACCTGGAGCAGTGGTACTTCAAGATTACCGATTACTCCCAGGAGCTGCTCGACGACCTGGAGAAGCTCCCCGGCTGGCCCGAGCGCGTCAAGCAGATGCAGGCCAACTGGATCGGTCGCTCCGAGGGCGCCGAGGTCGACTTTACCCTGTGCGACAAGGATGGCGAGCCCATCGAGGGCGACGAGGGCAAGATCACTGTCTTCACCACGCGTGCCGATACGCTCTTCGGTGTCTCCTTCTTTGTCCTGTCCCCCGAGTACGCTCGTCTGCACGAGCTCGTCGAGGGCACGGAGTACGAGGAGGCCGTGACCAAGATCGTCGAGGACTCCAAGCATATCTCCGCCGTCGAGCGTGCCCAGGGCACCCTCGAGAAGCACGGTGCCTTTACCGGCCGCTACGTGGTGAACCCGGTCAACGGCGAGAAGGTCCCCGTGTGGGTTGCCGATTATGTCGTTGCCGACTACGGCACCGGCGCCGTCATGGCCGTTCCCTGCGGCGACCAGCGCGATTTTGAGTTTGCCCGCAAGTACGACCTGCCGATCGTGCCGATCATCCTGGACGATGACGACCGCGCAGCCGTCGAGGCTAACGGTGAGACCATCGATACCTTCCATGCCGAGACCGTCGACTGGGATTGCGCCCACGCTGCCGAGGGCACGCTCGTCCAGTCCGGCAAGTACACCGGAATGCGCGGTGGCAAGCACTCCGAGGGCGAGGCTGCAATCGTGGCCGACCTCGAGGCCATGGGCTGCGGTCGTCGCAAGGTCGAGTTCCGTCTGCGCGACTGGCTCATTTCCCGTCAGCGCTATTGGGGCAACCCCATCCCGGCCATCCACTGCGAGCACTGCGGCATCGTACCCGTGCCCGAGGACCAGCTGCCGGTGACGCTGCCCGAGAATCTTGACCTGGGCGCCGGCGAGACCCTCGCCGAGTGCAAGGAGTTCTACGAGACCACCTGCCCGGTCTGTGGCCGCCCGGCCAAGCGCGAGACCGATACCATGGACACCTTCACTTGCTCCAGCTGGTATTACCTGCGCTATACGGACCCGCACAACACCGAGCTGCCCTTCTCCCGCGAGGCTGCCGATCGTTGGATGCCCGTCGATAACTACATCGGCGGCATCGAGCACGCCATTCTGCACCTGCTCTACAGCCGCTTCTTTACCAAGGCACTGCGCGACCTGGGCCTGCTGAGTGTGGACGAGCCCTTCACCAACCTGCTGTGTCAGGGCATGGTCAAGGACGAGAACGGCGACACCATGTCCAAGTCCAAGGGCAACGTCGTGCCCCCGAGCTCGGTCATCGAGCCCTACGGCGCCGACACCATGCGTCTGGCGATCCTGTTTATCGCCCCGCCCGAGAAGGACTTCGACTGGGACCCCAAGGCCGTTGAGGGCGCCAACCGCTTCATCAAGCGCGCCTGGCGTATCGTGTGGCAGCTCGTCCAGTCCGGCGACGCCAACGTGGCCTTCGACAAGTCCGCGCTCGACGAGGTTGCGATGAAGCTCTATCGCGAGCGTCACCGGACCATCGCCAAGTGCACCGAGGACTTCGATCGCGGCCAGTTCAACACCGCCATCTCGGCCGTCATGGAGCTCGTTAACGCGGCGAGCGCCTACCTCAACGCCACTGAGGTCGCTTCCCGTGACAAGGCGCTGTGCTATGGCGTGGCTAAGGATATCGTGAGCGTTCTTGCCCCCATCTGCCCGTTCTGGGCCGACGAGCTGTGGCACGAGGCTCTCGGCTGCGAGGGCAACGCCTACACCGCCGCCTGGCCCGAGTTCGACCTGGCCGAGTCCATCGAGGATACGGTGCAGATTGTCGTCCAGGTGCTTGGTAAGGTCCGCGGCCGCGTCGAGGTGGCCCGCAATGCCTCCAATGAGGATATGCAAGCTGCCGCTGAGGAAGCCGTTGCCAAGTGGCTTGAGGGCAAGACGGTCGTCAAGGCCATCTGCGTGCCCGGCAAGCTGGTCAACCTGGTGGTCAAGTAAGCGCTGCGCGTAAAGTTGACATGCAATAAACGAGGGACGGTCCGGTTGGGTCGTCCCTCGTTTTGTGTTGTATGCCCTGCTTAGTCAGTGCGTCGCACCGTCTTCTACGGGATGTGTACCAGGTCCCTAAAGTAAACGTTGCCCGTTGCCTCTTCGAACATCCAAATGTTGAGGTATATGTCGTTGAGGTCGTTATTCACATCAAAGTCCGGGTCGTCGAAGGTGCCTACAAAGGTGAGCATGGCGCGCGTTTCCTCGCCCGCTGCGACCTGCTGGCGCATGCGCACATCGCGGACCACGCCGTTGACGTAGGCATAGGAGTCCACATCGCCAAACATCATGTCGACACCGGTGTTGTTGGTCACCGCAAAGACCAACACGGCGTCGCCGTAGCCATCCGTGTCCTTGCCCACGCAGGTAACATGGACGTTCTCGTCTGCCTCAAGGTCGATGGGGAACTGTTCTTGGGGGTCGGGACCCAGGCCGTGGGGATCGATGATGTCTTCGTTAATTTTGTCGAAGCTTTCCGATGGCGTCGTTTTCTCGATGGCTTTGGTGCTGCCAGGGTTCGGTTCGCATGTTCCGGTTTTGCCATTCGTGTTGCCGCAGCCTAAGAGGGCCAACGAGCACGTTGCGATGGCGAGCGCAGTTATGCAAGGGGTGCCTAGACGTTTCATGTGTGCCTCCTTGCCGTAGAGGATTTGGAAAGGTTCGTCGTTGTGCGACTTGCTGGCCGGCTTGTTGCGGAATGTCCCTTAGCGTAAGTCTGATCGATAAGGGCTCGTGGAGGAATGCCCTTGGGGTCCGAACAGACCTGTGGATTGGGACGCATGGCCCGTTTTGGGACTGTTGAGGGCGCGCCACATGGGGTTCCTCGGTCAATTGTCCTATTCTTGTGGAGAAGCTGTGCGCACGCTGACCTGCAGATTCGTACTGTGCTTGCGCGTTTCCGCAGCTATTGGTATAGTTTGCTTGCAAATGAAGTTGTAATTGAAAGAAGTGGGGTTTCGGCCCCGCTTCTTTTTTGTATGGATGGAGGTGCCGCAATGGTCAAGACCAAGACCGAGCAGGCGATCATCGACGCGCTCGAGGCCGTCGCTCCCCAGCACGATGTCGACATCGTCGACGTCGAGCTCGTGGGCGCCACCAAGGCCCCCTGCGTGCGCGTGCGTATCGAGGGTGCCGAGGGTCAGAGCCTGTCTCTCAACGATGTCACGGCCAACACCAAGTGGGTCGGCGATGTGATTGAGGAGCTCGACCCTATCTCTTCGAGCTATACGCTTGAGGTGTCGAGCCCGGGCATGGCGCGCCCGCTGCGCCGCCCGTGCGACTTTGCCCGCTTTGTGGGCGAGAACTGTGAGCTCACCTCCACCGCCACTGAGGGCCGTCGCAAGTACGCCGGCAAGATTGCCGCTGCGACCGAGACCGACGTGACCCTCGAGCTCGAGGACGGCGAGTCCGTCACCCTCGATTTCTCTGATGTTAAAAAGTGCAAGTTGAAGCCCACCTACGACTTCAAGCCCGCGAAGGAAGGAAAGTAAGATGGCAGCATCCGACATGATGTCCGCCCTGATGGAGCTTTGCCAGGAGAAGCACATCGACCAGCTCTACCTGATCGACCGCCTGGAGCAGTCGCTCGCCAAGAGCTATGCCGAGATCTTGCATCTTGAGTGGGGCGCCAAGGTGACCATCGACCGAACCACCGGCAAGATCTACGTCTACCGCCTGGAGCCGATCGACGATTCCATGGACGAGGAGGGCAACTTCACCGAGTTCGAGGAGATCGACGTCACCCCCAAGAACACGAGCCGCATCGCCGCCCAGCACGCTAAGGCCGAGATCAACGCCATTGTGCGCAACTCCGCCCGCGAGCAGATCTACGAGGAGTTCTCCGGCCGCATCGGTGACCTCATCAGCGGTACCGTGCTGCAGTCCACGCCCGACTTCACGATCGTCAAGATTCGCGAAGGCGTCGAGGCCGAGCTTCCGCACTTCGATCAGCGCCGTTACGAGAACGAGCGCAACGAGCGTCCGATGGGCGAGCGCTACCTGCACAACCAGCATATCAAGGCCGTGATCATCGACGTTCGCGACCCCAACTCCAACCTGCAGCCGGTTCGTGGCGAGCACAGCCGTCCGCCGATTGTCATCTCCCGTACCCACCCCGAGCTCATGCGTCGTCTGTTTGAGCAGGAGGTGCCCGAGATCTATGAGGGCACCGTCCAGATCAAGTCGATCGCCCGCGAGCCCGGCCAGCGCTCCAAGGTCGCCGTCCACTCGCTCGACGACCGTCTGGATCCCGTGGGCGCCTGCGTCGGCCCCAAGGGCAGCCGTGTTCGCGCTGTCGTGGGCGAGCTCCGTGGCGAGCGCGTCGACGTCATCCTGTGGGATGCCGATCCTGCCGTCTACGTCGCCAACGCCCTTTCGCCCGCTAAGGTCACCCGCGTCCTCATCGACGAGGAGAAGGCCTACGCCGGCGTCATCGTGCCCGACGACCAGCTGTCCCTCGCCATCGGCAAGGAGGGCCAGAACGCCCGCCTCGCCGCGCGCCTGACCGGCTGGCACATCGACATCAAGTCCGAGACGCTTGCCGCCGACATCCTCAAGAACGTTCCCGTTCACGAGGAGCCCGCCGCCGACCTGATCGGTGACGAGGAGGACGAGGACGTCCGCCGCTGCGAGTATGTGTCCGAGGACGGCATCCAGTGCCGCAACCAGGCTCGTCCCGGCTCCCGTTTCTGCGGTGTCCACGACACCGACGCCTTCGATGATGCGGAGGACCTGATCTAGCGCGCGGTCGCGCCGGGCAGGTCCCGGCGCATCTCCCACGCTCGTTCAGTCTCTAGGCACCCAAGGTGCCAGAAAGGGTAGGTGAAGTCATATGGCAAAAGTCCGTGTGTCCACCCTGGCCAAAGAGTTCGGCATGACCTCCAAGGAACTGATGGGTCATCTCGCCGATATGAAGATTCCCGCTAAGTCCGCTTCCTCAACCCTGGAGGACGCCTACGTTGCCATGGTCCGCAAGCAGCTCGCCTCGGTGATCGAGGCCCGCGCCCAGGAAGTCGAGGCCGCCAAGCAGGCCGAGGAGCAGGCAGCTGCCGCCGAGGAGGCAGCACGCGCTGCCGAGGCCGAGCGCGAGCGCATCGCCGCCGAGAAGGCACGCGAGGAGGAGCGCCGCCAGTTTGCCGCAGCCCAGGCTGCCGAGGAGGCAGCACGTGCCGAGGCCGAGGCCAAGAAGAAGGCCGAGCAGGAGCGCCTTGCTCGCGAGAAGGAGGAGGCTGCCCGCGAGGCCCAGCGCCGCGCCGTTCCCGCTTCCGACTCCGGTTCGCGTTTTCGCTCTCTGCTTGACCAGATCGCCGCACAGGAGACCGTGCTCAAGGAGAAGAAGGACGCCGAGCAGAAGGCCAAGGCCGAGCGCGCCGCCGAGCGTGGTAACCGTCGTGGCGGCAACAACGACCGCCGCGGTGGCCGTCGTAACGATCGCAGTGCTTCCGACAACAACTCCGAGCGCAACGCCTCCGAGAGCCGTCCGCACAGCCATCGCACCAACGCCAGCAACAACGTCGCTGCCGGCATGGACTTCCCCAACCCCGATAAGCAGGGCAAGGGCAAGAAGCGCAAGGGCGGTCACAACAATGAAGAGGACCACTATAGCCGCATGGCTCGCGAGGCCGAGGAGTACAGCCGCGAGAAGGTGCTCGAGGAGGCTCGTGCTGCCGTCGAGGAGGCCTCTCGCGAGTCCACCGGTCGCCGCAAGAAGCGCAAGGAGAAGCGCGAGCGCGAGGCTGCCAAGGCTCAGGAGGAGCGCAAGATAGAGGAGGCGCTGGCCCAGGGCGTGAACCCCGAGGAGCTCGATGCCATCAAGGTCTCCCAGGGCGTTACCGTCCAGGAGCTCGCCGAGGCCCTCGACGTTCCGGCCAACGACATCATCAAGCGCCTGTTCCTGCTGGGTACGCCGCTCACCATGACGCAGTCCATGTCCGACGACCTCGTCGAGCTCGTTGCCGACGACCTGGGCCGTCAGATCAAGATCATCACCCCCGAGGAGGAGAACACCTTCTCGTTCTACGACGATCCCGCCGACCTTAAACCGCGCGCCCCGGTCGTCACCGTCATGGGCCACGTCGACCACGGCAAGACGTCGCTGCTCGACGCCATCCGTCACACCGGTGTCGCTGCCGGCGAGGCGGGCGGCATTACCCAGGCAATCGGCGCTTCGCAGGTTATGATCAACGACCGCAAGATCACCTTCATCGATACCCCGGGTCACGCCACCTTTACGGCCATGCGTGCCCGTGGTGCCAAGGTGACCGATATCGTCATTCTAATCGTGGCTGCCGACGACGGCGTCATGCCCCAGACTGTCGAGTCGATTAACCACGCCAAGGCCGCCGGCGTACCCATCGTCGTCGCCGTCAACAAGATCGATAAGCCGGGTGCCAACCCCGACCGCGTGCGCCAGGAGCTTACCGAGTACGGTGTCATCCCCGAGGAGTGGGGCGGACAGAACATGTTCGTCAACATCTCGGCGAAGCAGAAGATTGGTATCGACGACCTTCTGGAGACTGTGCTGCTCCAGGCAGATGTGCTCGAGCTCAAGGCCAACCCGGACACCTTTGCCTCCGGCAACGTCCTCGAGGCCAAGCTCGACAAGGGCCGCGGCTCGGTCGCTACCGTGCTCGTGACCCGCGGTACCTTGCACGTGGGCGATACGCTGGTCGCCGGCCTTACCTACGGCCGCGTCCGTGCTATGCTCGACCCCAAGGGTCGCGCCGTCACCGAGGCCGGTCCCTCCGACGCCGTCGAGATCCTGGGCCTGCAGTCCGTGCCCAACGCCGGTGACGAGTTCCGCGTGTTCGAGGACGAGCGCGAGGCTCGCGCCCTCGCCGACGAGCGTTCGCTCAAGGCCCGTATCGAGGAGCAGAGCCGCGTCAAGCACGTCACGCTCGAGAACCTCTTCGAGACCATTGCCGACGCCGAGGTCAAGGAGCTCAACCTGATCATCAAGGCCGACGTCCAGGGTTCCATCGAGGCCCTTCAGGATTCGCTCGACAAGATGGATCAGTCCGAGGTCCGCATCAACACGATCCACTCCGCCGTTGGTGCCATCAACGAGACCGACGTCGTCCTGGCCGACGCCTCCAACGCCATCATCATCGGCTTTGGCGTCCGTCCCGACGGTAAGGCCCGCTCCGCCGCCGAGCGTGAGGGCGTCGAGATCCGTTGCTACGACGTCATCTACAAGTGCCTCGAGGAACTCGACGCTGCCCGTATCGGCATGCTTAAGCCCACCGAGGTCGAGGTCTCCACGGGTACCGCGACCGTCCTGGACACCTTCAAGGTGCCTAAAGTCGGTATCGCCGCCGGTGTCCGCGTCGAAGAGGGCGAGATCGCCGCGACCGATTCCGTGCGTCTGGTGCGCGACGGCATCGTGGTCTTCAACGGCAAGATCGCCTCGATGCGTCACTACAAGGACGAGGCCAAGAGCCTCAAGAGCGGTTCCGAGGGCGGCATTGGCCTGGAGAACTTCCAGGACATCAAGCCCGGCGACCAGATCGAGGGTTACCGTATCGACCAGGTTGCCCGTACCGAGTAGGGGGTAGCGCTATGAAGCAAACGCAGGCAACCCGCCGTCTGGGCGAGCAGCTTCGCGAGAAGCTCGGTTATATCCTGCTCTTTGAGGTTTCCGATCCGCGTCTCGACCTGGTTACTTTGACCGCGGTCGAGGTCGCGGTGGACCGTTCGTTCGCGCGTGTGTTCGTGTCGTGCGATGCGAGCCGCTACGACGAGGTCATGGAGGCGCTCGCAAGCGCTAAGGGCCGTATTCGGAGCCTGTTGGCTCGCTCGCTCGATTGGCGTGTTACGCCCGAGCTCGATTTTCGCATCGATCGCTCGACCGATGAGGCCGAGCGCATCACGCGTGCGCTGGAAAACGTTCCCGCCACGCTTGCGATCGAAAAGGACGAGGACGGCTATCCGATAGCGGATGCCGCCCAGGAGGCAGCTTTAGATGACTAATTCCGCCGACCTCGCCTCGTGCGAGTCTGCAGATATTCAGCGACGCATCCTTGAGCTCATCGAGGGTGCGTCCTCCATTGCGATTTCGGGACACACTTCTCCCGATGGCGACGCCCTGGGCTCCGTGTTGGGTCTGGGCCTCTCGCTTATGAAGTTTTTCCCTAACAAGGACATTGCCCTGCTGCTGGCAGACGATGACCCGGTTCCGCGCATCTACCGCTTTATGGAAGGCTCCGATCGCCTGGTACCGGCATCTGTGTATACCGGCAATCCGGACCTGTTCATATCGGTGGACGTACCGGTCGTCGAGCGTCTCAATAATTCCGCCGAGGTGCTTCGTCGCTCCAAGCATGTGGTGTGCTTCGATCACCATCCGGCGCGCGAGGAGTTTGCCGAGCTCAGCCTGAGGCGCGTCGAAGCTGCAGCCTGCGCCATGATCATCGACCGCTTCTTGGACAATTGCGGCATTGTCGCACGTGATGGCGTTGCGACCTGCCTGCTGTGTGGCTTGGTTACCGATACCGGCCGTTTTCAGTACCAAAACGCCGATGCCGCCGCGTTCCATGCAGCCTCGCGTCTGGTTGCCCACGGTGCCGATCCGGCGCGTGTGGCACTCGAGGTCTACCAGAGCATGCGCGTTGAGTTTTTGCACCTCAAGTCCATCGTTATGGGCCGCATCAAGACGGTGGCCCACGGGCGCGTCGCGTATAGTTACGCGTACCAGAGTGACCTTGAGGCTTGCGGTGTCACCTCGGATGAGTGCGACGGCCTGGTCGATGTGGTTCGCTCGGTGATGGGCGTCGAAGTCTGCCTGTTCCTGAAGGGCATTGAGGGCGATACCAAGGTGCGCGGCAACCTGCGCTCCAAGGGCGACCTCAACGTGTCCGAGATCGCTGCTGCCTTTGGCGGAGGCGGACATCCCGCTGCCGCCGGTTTCTCCAACAACGGAACGATTCTCGAGACGCTCACCGTGGCACTTCCCATGCTGGCCGAACTGGTGGGGGAGGATCCCGCTTCGGTGACCGTCGAGCTTTAACTTTTTGGATGGTACATGGCTCGTCGTACGCCTTCTCAACTGAATATGCTGCTCGCCGTCGATAAGCCGGTGGGCTGCACGTCCCACGATGTGGTCTCGCAATGTCGGCGCGCCCTCCATGAGCGTCGCGTCGGCCATGCCGGCACGCTCGACCCCATGGCATCGGGTGTCATGGTGGTGGGTGTTGGCCAGGCTACTCGTTTGCTGGGCATGCTAACCCTCGATACCAAAAGCTATGTCGCCGACATCTCGTTTGGCGCCGAGACCAATACCGATGATGCGGAGGGCGAGGCGGTCCGCACGGTGGCTATTGCCAACGAGCTGCGCGATCCTGCCTATGCCCGTGAGCGCTTGGCGGCCATGCTGGGTCCGCAGATGCAGGTGCCGCCGGCGTTTTCGGCTATCTCGGTCAATGGCGTTCGCGCCTACAAGTCTGCTCGCGAGGGCAATGCGGTGGACCTGCCTCCGCGCCCCGTCGAGGTCTATGCCGCCGACCTGATCGCCGTGGGCGGCGAAGGTGATACGTGTGTGTGGACCGTGGCGTTCTCGGTGAGCAAGGGCACCTATATCCGTGCGCTCGCTCGAGACTTGGGCCGCGCCTGTGAGAGCGCCGCGCACATTTCCGCGTTGCGCCGCACGGCCTCCGGTGTTGTTTCCATTGGCGCTTGTCATGCGGTCGAGGAACTTTCCCCCGAGTCCGCGCCTGGCTTTGCCCTGGATCCCATTGCGGCCCTGGGCGCCACGCGTGTTGACTTGCCTGGCAATCTTGCCGATGACCTGCTCTGCGGCCGACGCATTCCCGTTGAGCGTGCGCTTGCCGATTTCGATGCTTCGAAAGCGCCGTTTGCGCTAGTGCTCGATGGGGGACTCAAGGCGCTCGCCCGCATCGAAAGTGGCCGTTTTGTCATGGAGCACGTGTTTCCGCAGGCAATCGGCGGTGTTCGATGATGTTGTCCGCTCGCGAGCTCGCGCGTATCTTTTTCGAGGGCGAGTCGGACGAGGCTCATATCGTTACTGCCGATGCGTTTGATGAGTGCGAGCACTTGGGTGCTGCCTCGATCGCCATTGGCGTGTTCGATGGCGTTCACCGTGGACACCGGGAACTCATCGAAGCGCTTGTCCGTGATGCCCGTGCCCATGGCTGCAAGGCGGTCGTGGTTACCTTTGATCCCGACCCGGACGTCGTGGTGAGTCCTTCGCCCGCTCAAAAATTGATGACGACGGCCGACCGTCTACATGCCTTGGCTCAGACCGGGGTCGATGCAGTGGTGGCCGTTCCCTTTACGCCTGAGGTTGCGGCACTCGACCATGTCGGTTTTCTCACACTGTTGTCACGCGTGGTCGACATTCGTTCGATTCGCGTTGGCAGCGATTTTAGGCTGGGTCGTGGCGGTGCTTCTGGTGTTGCCGAGATGCGCGTCTGGGGTTCCGAGCACGGCGTTGACGTGTATGGTCACGATCTGCTTTGCGAGGGCGGTGAGGCCATTTGCGCCACCCGCATCCGTCATGAGCTGGGACAGGGCCATGTGGAGCTGGCTGCTGAGTTACTCGGCCGCCCGTATATGGTGCGCGGCGGTGTTATTCGCGGCCGTCACGAGGGTTCTGGCATGGGCTTTCCCACGGCAAACCTACATGTTCCCGACGGCATTCAGGTGCCTGCCGATGGCGTGTATGAGGGCCTGGTGCTGGTCAACGACATCGTGTGGCCCGCTGCCGTTAACGTCGGACTGCCGCCGACGTATGCTGACGATGCGGCATCTGCGCATCTCGAGGCCAATTTAATTGGTTATACGGGCGACCTGTATGGCGCTTCCGTTTCGCTGGCGTTTACGCGCTGGCTGCGTCCGTCGCGCGTGTTCGATTCGCTGGATGGGTTGATCTCGACCGTCGAGGGTAATATCGAGGATATTCGTCACAACTTGGGCGAGCAGGGGGTGGGCATCCGTGATTAGCGATGAGGAAAAAGACCAGGTACGCGCTGCGTCCGACCTAGTTGCCATCGTGCAGGAAACGGTTGAGCTCAAGCCCCGCGGCCATGAGTTTTGGGGTTGCTGCCCCTTCCATGGCGAAAAGACGCCTTCTTTCCACATTATCCCCGCTACGCAGGTCTGGCATTGCTTTGGCTGCGGCGAGGGTGGCGACGTCTTCACCTATATCATGAAGCGCGAGAACTTGAGCTTTCCCGAGTCAATCCGATATTTGGCCGATCGCGCGGGTATTGAGCTGCATGACACCGGAGATCGCCGCGAACGCGGTACCAAGCGTGCCCGCATCTACGATCTGTGCGCCGAGACCGCCCAGTTCTACCACACCATGCTTATGCGCGGTAAGGACGGCCGTCCACGCGAGTACTTTGCCAGCCGCGGCATGGGTGGCGACGTCTGCCGTCGCTACTGCCTGGGCTTTGCACCGGGCCGCAACGCGCTGGTGTCGCACCTGTCCCAGGCGGGTTTTACCCCGCAGGAGATGATCGACGCCAACGTTGCCGTGAGCCGCGGGCGCGGGCAGCTTGCCGACCGCTTCTACGACCGCGTGATGTTCCCCATCTTTGACGAGCAGGGTCACAACATTGCCTTTGGCGGGCGCATCATGGGTGACGGCCAACCCAAGTACCTCAATACCGCCGAGACGAGTGTGTTTCATAAAAAGCGAAACCTCTATGGCTTTAATTGGGCCAAGGAGTTTATCGTCGCGCAGGATACGGCCATCGTGGTGGAGGGCTATACCGATTGCATCGCCTGCTGGGAGGCGGGGATCAAAAACGTTGTCGCCACGCTGGGCACCGCGCTCACGGAGCATCACGTCAAGACGCTCACCCGCTTTGCCAAGCGTATCGTGTATATGTTCGATGGCGATGCCGCGGGCCAGAAGGCCGCCCGTCGCGCGATTCAATTTATCGAGCAGGATTCGATGGACCTGCGCTGCGTGGTGCTGCCCGACGGCAACGACCCTATGGAGTTCATCACGGCGCATGGTGGACAGGAGCTTCAGGCGCGCATCGACGCTGCCGAGCCGCTCATGGACTTTGTCTACCGTTCGCTGCAGGAGTCGAGTGACATCACCACGCCGGGCGGTCGTGCCAAGGCGCTGGAAGATGCGCTGACGCTTATCTATCCGCTGCGCGATAGCTATATGATCGACACATACTTTATTCAGATTGCCGATCTGCTGGGTTTGGATCTGGAGACGGTTCGCGCGAGTTCGGGTCGCGTGTTTCGCGATGTCGCCAAGCGCGAAGATGCGGAACGACGTCGTGAGCAGAACTATGAACGCCAGCGGGCGCAAGCCGAGCGCTCTGGTAGCGCGGGCGGTCGGACGCCTGGTTCGCAGGGGGCATCTCGCGGTGCTTGGGCATCGGGCGCGACGCCGCCGGTGTCCGCGCCGGTCGAAGAAGAGCCGTATGACTACGTCCCGCTCGATGCCTACGGTGCCGCGCCCGTGGAGGTCGTCGACGACCTGCCGCCGATCGATGTGCCTGATGGTATGGGTGCTGTGCCTGTGACTGATGGTTCGGGCGCTCCGGCTGCGGCGGCGCCGATGGTTCTTACTGATCTTGAGCGCAAGTCCTTGGCAGGGGAGCGCGAGCTGTTGACGATGCTCACGAGCTACCCCGACCTGTTCCGCACGTATGCCGACCGCATCTGCTCTATCGAGTGGGTTGACCCACGTCACGAGTCCATCGCATGGGCCGTTCTGGCAACGCCGCCGGGAACCGATCCTGCAGCCTGCATGGAT
>DBFVGT010000058.1:0-5478 GCA_048524725.1 Collinsella sp.
TACGGTGCCTTCGATCCGCTCGAGTCGTTTTTCTATCGCGATGTTCTGCACGTTGGCGTTGAGTGGATGGGCTGGCTCTCGTCTGCCTGCGGTGTCGGCGCGGTGCTGGGTGCCGTGCTCGCGCTCCGCTTGCCGCCGCACTTGGTCAACCTTAAAACGCTGCTCGTGGCGCTCATGTCCGTAGGCCTGGGAAGTCTGCTCTATGTGGGGACGCCGTACGTGGGCGTGGCCCTCGTCGGCCAGATTGCCTTGGGCATAGCCTGGGGTGTCGTCAACCCGCTTCATAACACCATCGTGCAAACGATGGCGCCGCTCGAGCAACTCGGCCGTGTGAACTCGGTCATGGGCTTTGGCAATATGTTCGCCGGCGTGGCCCCGCTGGCGATTGCCCCGTGGCTGGCGGCGACGTTTGGCGTGCAGCAGACGCTTATCGGAGCAGGCATGGTCGTGACGGCAGTCCCTGCGGCGTTGCTGCTGTTTGGACGCCGGCATTTTGATCGTGCCGCAAGGCAGTAAAACCCATCACAACATTCGATGAAAATCGCGATTTTGCCAAAAAACGTCGAATGTTGTGATGGTTTGCGCCCCGGGTCAGGCCATCCTGCGGATCCGGCCACCCTGCGGGTCCGGCCACCACAAAGGGGCCAGGCACCTTTGTGGTGGTTTTGCACCAAAGCGCCCCGTGCGCGCCTTGGTATACCATGTACGCCGCTCACGACTACACCCCGCACCGCCTCACAACCCAGAAAGGCCCCATGGACACCACCTTCAGCCACATCAAAGCCGTGTTCTGCGATATCGACGGTACGCTGCTCACGAGCCAGCATACGGTGTCCCCGCGCACCGTGGCGGCGATCCGCGCCCTGCGCGAGCGCGGCGTGCTCTTTGGCCTGTGCACCGGGCGCGACGCCCACGCGACCGAGGCCATGTACGAGCTCTGGGGCATCGAAGGCCTGGTGGACGTGCTCGTGGGCTGCGGTGGCGCCGAGGTCATCGACCGCGCGCACGACATCAACGAGCTGAGCTATCCGCTGCCGGGCGAGACCATCGCGCGCATCTGCAAGCACATGGCGGGCCTGCCGGCAACGCCCGTCTGCCCCCGAGACGGCGTGTTCTACGTGCCCGAGAGCAACGCGTACGTCGAGCACCTGTCGCGCGTCGACGGCGTGCCCTACCAGGTGGTCGATTTTGCCGAGTTTTTGCGCGAGCCGCAGCCCAAGGTGATGTTTACCATGGCGCCCGAGGTAATGCCGCGGGTGATTGAGCGAGCATTGACGTTTGCCGATGATACTGTTAAGGCGGCGGCTCTGCAAACCACGCAGCGGCTCTACGAGTTCATGGATCCGCGCGTGTCCAAGACGCGCGGCCTTGTGCGCGTGGCGGAGCTCAACGACATGGAGCTCCAGGACATCTGCGTGTTTGGCGATGCGGACAACGACACCTGCATGGTGGCTGACGCCGGCGTGGGCGTGGCCATGGCAAATGGCAGCGACGCCACTCGTACCGCCGCCGATTTTGTAACCGCCAGCAACGACGAAGACGGCATCGCGATCTTTATCGAGGAACATCTGCTGTAGCGCTGGGGGGGGAGCCACCACAATGGAGACAGGCGCCTTTGCGGTGGCCTCAGGCGATTTGGGCGAATTGATACCTAAAATCTGTGGGAAAATTCAAATATTGTTGTCTGAACATCATACTTCTAACCACCGATGGGTTTAAGATATTCTCATCAATTTGGTAGGATATTCATCCCGGTTGATGACCTACCGCTCACGGTCGATTTTTGACCGTTCACAGGATGTTTGCTCTTGAGCAAAATGTTGTGCAAATAAATCTAATGCCATTAAAAAATAATACGCAACTAAATTACCAGCAGAAACAAAAAATAGATAGCGAATAAACGAAGGCAAATCCGAGCAATTGTCAAGAGAATTGAGAACTCGCTACAAAAATGTCGGTTTTGTTACTCAGATGTTTAAACAATTGTTATAATTGCATTACTAAACGAGCGCAATTACAGATTGCGCAGATACGTTTGATGGTGAAAGAGCAAGATCGCGGTCTCTTGGGGAGGAGACATCGATGAAAGCGAATTCGGACAAATCTAAGCAGAGTAATAAAGCGACGCGCCGTGTACTGGCAGGCGTTTTGTGCGGAGCCTCCGTTTTGAGCCTGGTACTGTCACTCGTCATGCCCCCGATCTCGCAGGCCATTGCCAACGATGCCCAGACAGTTTCTGCCGAGGAAACTGTGATGGGGGGGGGTTCCTCAAGTGAGTCTACTGATGTAGGCAACACTACTGGCGGGGATGCCGAAAACCAGGATAATGACGATGCTGCGGGCGACGACGAAATCCAGCAGGAGGAGCAGCCCAAGGACGAGTCGCAGGCAGAAGAAAATGAAGCGATTGACGATGCCGCTGGTTCGTCAGCCGAGGAGGCTGTGGCGAGCGAAGAGGCAACTACAGATATTAATAATGCCGAAGATTTGCGAGCAAAGCTTCTAAGCGTTGGGGAAAATCAAGCAGCCAGTTTTAAGCTTACAGCTGATATTGACTATGTTGGCGAAATCACACTTAACAGCGGCATTAAAATAACGCTGAACTTAAACGGCTGTAAAATCACGCATTCGGGTGACAATTCAAACAAGCCGCTCTTCAACATCGCCAATAGCGCGACGCTTACCCTTAAAGATTCTAGCCAAGGGCAGGATCAAAAGTCGGTTCAGAATGGCGATAATAATGGGCGAGTCGCCTCGATGGAGTACGACACCAGCTCTGGCATTCCGACCAAGCTCACGTATTACGTGACCGAATCGACGCCGAACGGTACGGGGACAACCGAGACTCTCTATAGGCACGAGGTCAGCATCAACGGTGCCATCGTGGGTACCGCTGCCGGCTCCACGATGAGGCTCATCAACGTTTATGCGGGCGGTACGTTTAATCTCGACAGTGGCGTACTTACCCAAAAGGAAAATTGCAACGTCGGCAACCTCATCTATGCCGAGAACGGCTCTGCCGTCAACATGAGCGGCGGCTACGTGTGTGGCGCTTCTAGCTCGGGTGCGGGCGCGGGCATTATGGTGTCCAACGAGAAAGGTGATGCCTCGACCCTTAATTTGACCGGTGGCGTAATTGCTGGCAACAGTGCTCCTAGTGGCGGCGGTGTGTATGCTAAAGACTCCACGGTCACCATGACTAATGGCGTAATCTCCGGCAACAGCACGCTTCCTTCTGGTGCTGGTTTCGGCGGCGGCATCATGGCTTCGGGCGGCAGCGTTACTGTTTCCGGCGGCTACATCACTAACAATAAATATGCCACGTTCTGTGGCCAAGATGGTTATGGCGATCATGGCGGTGCTGGACTTGCCGCTAAAAACGGTACTCATGTCACCATTTCGGGCGGCCAGATTACGGGCAACTATTCTCAGGAAGCTGGCGGTGGCGTTTACATTACCGATGTCGATCGACACGGGGCGAGTTCTCGCGAGACAATGGCATGGCTCAACATTACGGGGGGAACTATTGCCGCAAATGTGAGCAATCGTTCCGAGGGTGCTGGCATTCGCGTGGGCCAGATGGTTGACGCGATGATAGAAGGTGCGTCAAAATCTACTCCAGTCTATATCACTAATAACTCCTGCATGTCTCGCTTTGACTGGGGCGGAGGCGGTATCTTTGTCCAGGGCGATTCGGATACCGCATCTAATGCGGGCAGGCTATTTGTCTATAACTCCTATATAAGCAGCAATGAGGCCGGTGGCTACGGTGGCGGCGTTGCGGCTTGCCCGACGGGTAAGACCTTGGTGACGAATACCGACGGCACGGCAATTTTTGGCAATACGTCTGCTCAAAACCAGCAGAGTGCAAATGACTATGATCCTGAAAACAATAGAGGCAACGATGGCACCCCTCACCTATCCGCTGGTGGCTACGAAGGCCTTGTCCACAAAAAGAACCAGGATACTGACGCCTACAATAGTTCTTTCTTTCGCGAAAACGGCCACGCGGACTTCTTCCTTGCGGCGGAGGGTCATAAGACCCCGATCGCGGCGGTGATTGGCAAAATGCTTGGCGGCGGTGACGCCAAATACAAGGGAAGTAAAGAGCTTACGCAAGCCATTACTATCCCTGCTAACGGTGGCGTGCAGGTATATAACAGCATCGGTCTGAGCTCGGGTGTTCAAGCTGGAGACGCCGCGGCAACTGCCGCGCAGACAGCCGCGACAACCTTCATCACGGGCAATTATTCCTGGAACCATGGCGGCGGCATCATGTCGAACGGCGACCTGTACTTGGGCGTGCCTGCGGATACGTATGTCTATCCGAGCCTTAAGCTGAAGGCAACCAAGGCGCTGAAAATGAAAAATAAGCAGACCGAGGAAAGCATAGCGCTCGCCAAAGACCAGTTCTCCTTCTCGGTCTACCGTAAGGATTCGGATGGAGCGACGGAGCCCTCTTGGAATGACAAGACATTCAACAGTGGCGGCTGCACCTTGGTCGGAACCGCCAAGAATGATGCGGACGGTAACATCACCTTTGACCTTGGCGAACAGTTCATTGATAAGACTGTTGAGGCTAACAAGATTACATACTACTTGGTCGAAAATGCTGGCAATGATCTCGACATCACGTACGACCCAGCCGTGTACAAGATTGTGGTGACGGTTCAGGACAACCAAACGCTACTCATGAAGGTGCCGAGCAGGGTAAATCCAAACTCGGACGTTCCTCTTTACGTTCACAACTACACGATCACAAGCGTGAGTCCGGGAGATTCAACTAACTCGCTGGAAAAGGACGACCAAGGCTATTATTCGATTAACGGCCCCGGCGGGGAAAAGACCTTCACCAACAAGTACACTCCGTACACCTCTACCGGCACCTGGACTCCTAAGGTGACCAAGGTCGTAAAGGGTGGCGAGATGAAGGAGTTCACGCTCGAGTTTGCGGATAACGAGAACTTCGATAGTCCCAAGACGGTTATGACCGACCCCGACGGCGTGATTACCACCACTGCCGACGGCAAGAAGTCTCAGACCCGGAGCTTCGACGAGATTGAGTACAAACTCGATCAACTCGACAAGCTCAAGACCGACTCTACTGGCCGTGGCGCCTCCAAGACCTTCACGTACTACGTGCGCGAGAAGAAGGAAAGCTCGACCTATCCGCATTACAAGTTTGATCAGTCGGTCTATAGGTTCAAGGTTGTGGCAACGGATAACACCAAAGGAGGAATCGACTGTGCGGTGACCTACAGGAAGGGAACCGTTAACTCCGAAGGCAAGTGGAAAGACGCCGATGCCGATGACCACAAGCTCACCGACGACTCCACCCCCACCTTCACCAACACCTACTCCACCTCTTTGCCCCTTTCTGGTATGTCGGGCGTCACTCTGACGTACCTTGCCGGCGCGGCGGTGCTTTGCGCTGCTGCGGCCTGGATGCACATTCGTCGCAAGGCGAATGCGAAGGGA
>DBFVGT010000059.1:0-20047 GCA_048524725.1 Collinsella sp.
GCCGGGGTAAGGGTGGAGCCGTAGTTGGCGCCCAGATAGGCAACGTGAGCGGAGATGCCCTCGCTCCAGCTGCCAAAGCTGCGCCAACCGCCGCCACGGGCACTCCAGCCCCAGGCGTTGTAAGAATTGGCGCAATAAGCACCCTTGGTGCTCTCGATGCAGGCGATGGCGGGGGACCAACGGGGGTCGACACCGGTATTCCAAGCGGCGACGGCAAAGTTATAGCCCTGGCCTGCCATGGGGGAGCCGGCGAGATAATTGTCGATGCGGCCCGTCCACTCATTAATGAACGAATCGTAATCGGAGCTACCGGTATTGGCGTTGTTCACCGTGGTGTCGATGGTGGTGTTGGTGTTGGTGGCCTGGCTGCTGGAATTGCTGCCGCTTACGCCCTCGCCCGAGAGCTTCTCGGCGGCAGCGGCCTTATCGGCCTCAAGCTTGGCAAGCTCGGCGGCATTTTCCTGCTCGGCTTTTGCCTGTGCCTCGCTGCGGAGCTGCTGGGCCTGAGCCAACGCATCCTCGGCGTTTTTCTGCTCTGCCTCAAGCTGAGACTTGGCCTGCTGGAGCTCAGCCTTGTTCTGCTCGAGTTCGGTTTGCATGTTATTGAGCTGTTCGATCTCGTCGACGCTCGAGCTCGTGATCTGGTTGGTGTATTTGCAGGTCGTGATGAACTCACCCAGGCTCTGCGCGTTGACCAGGAAGCTCACGATGGGGTTGGTGCCCTTCTGATACTTGTACAGATCGCGCATGGCGGAGCTTGCCTTGGCCTGCTGCTCGGGAAGCTTAGCCTCGATTTCCTCGATGCTTGCCTCATTGGAGTCAATCTGCTTTTGCAGGTCATCGAGTTTGGTGCGGGCGTCGTTGTAGGCGCTCGTGGCGGCTTCGATCTTCTGCTGGGCTGCGGAAAGCTGGTCCTGCGTTGCCTGCGAGGCGGCATACGCCGCAACGGGGGAGAGCATCGGCGTGGCCGTCAGCGCAACGGCGAGCGCGGCGCTCGTGATGATACGAGCCGGCTTCGACGCAATGAGCGCTGCGGCGCGATGATTCGAATGCTGCATCCAGTCCCTCTGCAATCAATCGTAGGTTATGGTTCGAACGGTATTCTACTACTGCTTTCGACCTCAACTTGAACCTTAAAGGTTCCAAAGGGTCAAGTTGAACTTGAGGCTTTGGCTTTGACCTGCAGTTATGATGAATTGTTGAGAAACCATAGAGTTCAACTTTAACGTTACAGAACCCTGTTTGAGAGGAGTTTTGGGATGTAAAAGCTATCTCAACATGGGGTTTTACAACTACAGCGTGCCCTCCTGACGAGCCTGCTCAATCTCTTCGAGGGCCTCGGCAGGGGTGAACGAACAGGTGCCGTCGCCGAGCTTGACCACCTGGATGTCGTCGCCGATATGGACCTCTCCGCCCTTTAGTACCACGCCAAAAACGTCCTCGTGGGGAAAGATGCAGTCGCCGGCGAGATAGTAGATGGCACAGCGTGTGTGGCATACCTTGCCGATTTGGCTGATTTCGACAAGCACCTCGCTGCCAAGCTTGAGCTGCGTGCCCAAGGGGAGCGAGAGTAGATTGATGCCTTGCGTGGTGAAATTCTCCCCAAAGTCACCCTCGTGCACATCGAGCCCGCGCTCCTGCGCCGTCTGGATGGATTCTGCAGCTAAAAAGGAAACCTGGCGGTGCCAATGCCCGGCGTGTGCGTCGGAGGTGAGGCCAAATTGCTCTATAACGGTGTCGTGTCCATCGGCGACGGGCGACTTGCGCGTGCCCTTGTGTGCCGACGTGTTGATCGAGACGATGCGGGCGGGTCTGTCGTAGGCATCGTCTGCCGTGCGTAGGGGAACGGCCGTTTGTGCGCGTTCCGCCAGCTCGCGTTTCGCGGCATTGAGGATGGGGTTATCGGTCGGATGGTCTTGGGGCACGTGCGCGCCTTTCGTTTGAGGATGTCAATACGCTGAATCCTACAACAATGGTAGGTTCATTGCCCATTGTCATACAACGGTGAGCGCCGTCTTCGTGCTGGCCTTCGTGCTGGACGATTACGTCGATTGCCATAGATACGGTGGAGCTTTGGGCACCGGCGGTTTGGCACGCTAAAATAAATCAGTTGCGCAAAGACCGCCCGTTGTGTGGGCAGTTCATGATAGGAAGTTTCCATGGCATTGCAGTTTACAGAGCGCGAGTTCATTCCCGTGCTGCTCGGTGGCGACATCAACGCCTATTCGGTGGCGCGCGCCTTCTACGAGGAGTACCAGGTCAAGAGTCTGGTCTTTGGCAAGTACCAGACGGGTCCCGCGTACCGCAGCCAGATTATCGACTACACGCCCAACGTGGATATCGATACCATGCCCGTGATGCTCAGGACCGTCAACGGCATTGCCCAAGCGCATGCCGATAAGACGATTGTCCTTGTGGGCTGTGGCGATAACTATGTTGCTCTCGTGGCTCAGGCCAAGGATGCCCATGAGTTGGCGGATAATATCGTCGCGCCTTACGCTCCCTATAGCATGCTTGAGCAGTGTCAGAAGAAGGAGATCTTCTACGAGCTGTGCGAGAAGCATGGCGTGCCCTATCCGCATACCTTTACCTTCACCATGGCGATGCTCAACGCCCAAGGCGAGGCGCCTGCCGAAGTGCTCGACCAGATCGATTTTCCCTACCCGATGATTCTGAAGCCTTCTGACGGCATCATGTGGTGGCAGCACGAGTTCGAGGGCCAGAAAAAGGCCTATGAGATTGCCGACCGTGCCGAGCTGGAACAGGTCATTCGCGACTCGTATGCCAGCGGCTACACCGACGACCTGATCTTGCAGGATCGCGTGCCCGGCAACGACGAGTACATGCGCGTGCTCACCAGTTATTCCGACCGTAACGGCAAGGTGCGCATGATGTGCCTGGGTCACGTGCTGCTCGAGGAGCATCAGCCTCACGGTGTCGGCAACCACGCCTGTATCATCACCGAGCCCAATGACGAGCTCATGGGCGGCGTGCGCAAGTTGCTCGAGGACCTTCACTTTGTGGGCTATTCCAACTTTGACGTTAAGTACGACGAGCGCGACGGCTCGTTTAAGTTCTTCGATTTCAACACGCGCCAAGGTCGCAGCAACTACTACGTCACCAACAGCGGCTTTAACGTTGCCAAGTATGTGGTGGACGAGTATGTGTTCAACCGCCCGTTTGAGCCGGAGTTTGTGACGGCGCAGGACGAGGCGCTGTGGATGGTCGTCCCCATGGGCGTCGTCGACAAGTACGTCAAGGATCCCGAGCTGCGCGCTAAGGTGCATCGCCTGGACAAGGAAGGCAAGGGCGCCGACCCTTCGTTTATGAAGGGCGACTTTGTCTTTAACCGCTGGCTGCGCATGTGGCACACCAA
The DNA here is from genome assembly GCA_048524725.1 of Collinsella sp. Classification (GTDB taxonomy): domain Bacteria; phylum Actinomycetota; class Coriobacteriia; order Coriobacteriales; family Coriobacteriaceae; genus Collinsella. Next base: position 3,377 of record DBFVGT010000059.1, read on the forward strand.
GCTGCGCCACTTTAAGCTGTTCAAGACGTATTACAAGTAGATGAGTGCGGCGCCCGTCCGGTTTACATCGGGCGGGCGCGGGTATGATACGCGCAATTGCGCAAGCGTCACCAAGGAGGCGGCGATGGAAAAGCTGGGAGTTATCGGCGGCATGGGCGCCGAGGCCACGTCGTATTACTACGACCAGGTGGTGCGTCATACGGCTGCTGCCTGCGATCAGGAACATATCGACATGGTGGTGCTTTCCAAGTCGACCATGCCCGACCGCACGCTGGCCATTAAGACCGGCGAGCACGCCAAGCTGCTGGCGACCATGAAAGAGTGTGCCCAGGCACTCGAGTCGCTGGGCTGTGCGCACATTGCCATTCCCTGCAACACGTCGCACTACTTCTACGACCAGATCCAGTCGTTTACGAAGGTGCCGATTATTCACATGCCGCGTGAGTCGGTGCGCTATGCCCTTGCGGGTGCGGTGATAGGGGAGTGCGAGTTCGACCCCAACCTGAGTATGCCGGCCGAGCCGGTGCACAAGATTGGCATTATGGGCACCGACGGAACCGTGGGCGCGGGCGTCTACGGCCGCGAATGCGAGGCCGCGGGTGTTGAGGTCGTCTATCCCAGCGAGAAACGTCAGAACGATGTGATGTCGCTTATCTACGATGATGTGAAGGCCGGACGTGAGCCCGATATGGATAAGTTCGACCGCGTGATGTGGGAGTTCGCCCGTAGCGGCTGCGACCGTGTCATTCTGGCCTGCACCGAGCTATCGGTGCTGCAGAAGTATCGAGAGATGCCCGAGATCACCCTCGATGCCATGGATGTCCTGGTGCGCGAATCCATCATCCGCAGCGGCGCTCCCTACCGCCTCTAGCTTCCGACCTGCCAAAAAAGGGACAGGTTAATTTTGGTAGATTTTATCTGGTGAAACAGTAAAGGCCTCGGCTCGTTTGGTGTGAGCCGAGGCCTTTTGCGTTGGGTGGTTGCTGTCGGTGGTGAACTAGAACAGGAAGCCGATGGCGATGAGGGCGATGCTGACGATGAGCACGGCGATGTCCAGGCCCTTGATGGGGTAGCGCTTGTACGAGCTGGCGCGTGTACGCAGATAGAAGCCGCGCTGTTCTGCCGCCAAGGCTGTGGCATCGGTCTTGCCCACGCTCGAGATGAGCAGTGGCACGCACAGTGGCAGCATGAGCTTAAGCTTCTTGATGGGGTTCTTGGTGTCGTACTCGACGCCGCGTGCGGTCTGCGCTTCCATGATGGCGTTCATCTCCTGACCAAACACCGGCACAAAGCGTAGCGCCGTGGTAAAGGTGAAGGCATAGCGATACGGCACGTGCAGCACCTCGACGCAGGCGTTGGCAAGGTCGTTGAGCTTGGTCACCATGAGCATGAGGATGAGTGGTAACGCCACGCCCAGCAGGCGCAGGCAGGCCTTCGATCCCGTGATGAGGCCCGTGTCGGTGATAAAGCCCCACACCACGTTGCCATCGCGCATAAAGGCCAGCTGAAGCACCAGCATGATAAGCGCGAGCGGAATCAGCAACTTGAGCAACGAGAACAGACGGTCGACGACACCGGCATAGGCGCCCAGTGCGAGGGTGAGTGCCAAAAAGCCCAACAGCGCCACGTAGGTGTCGGACAGGAAGATGCCGATGATGATGGCGGCGGCAAGGGCCAGTTTGACGACCGGGTTCAAGCGGTGCAGCAGTGTGTCGCCCGGCATATAGTCGATGACGTTAACCACGGTGGACCATCTCCTCGGTAATGCGAACGATATCGGTGACCTCGCTCACCTGCGCAAAAGCGGGCGAGACGGAAGTTGCCAGACGGCGCGAGAGTTCAATAACCTGGGGAGGCTCCACGTAGGCACGCCGCATGAGATCGATGTTCGAGAATAGCTCGTGCGTGCGGCCGCGGTCGAGGATGCGACCGTCGGCCATTACTACGATACGCTCGGCAAAGTCGGAAACAACTTCCATATCGTGGCAGACCATGATAACGGCGCAGCCGCGCTCGGCCATGGTGCGCACCGTTTCCATGACGGTCATGCACTCGCGGTAATCAAGGCCGCTCGTGGGCTCGTCGAGCACGACGATCTTGGGCTCAACCACTACGACGGAGGCAAGCGCCACCATTTGTCGCTGGCCGCGCGAAAGTGAGAAAGGTGCCTCATCGGCAGGCAGGCCAAAGCGGTCGATAACGAGTTGAGCACGACGCAGAGCCTCGGCACGGTCGATGCCGGCAAGCTCCAGGCCAAAAGCGACCTCGTCGAGTACGGTATCCTTGCAGATCTGGCGGTCGGGGTTTTGGAAGAGCGTTGCGACTTCGCGGGCGATGCGGCTCGTGGGAACGGCCGCGGTATCCAGTCCCGTGACGCGCACGCTGCCCGAGGCGGGCTTGAGCAGGCCTGTGAGCAGCTTGGTGAGCGTGGTCTTGCCGGCACCGTTTTGGCCGACGATGCCCACGAGCTCGCCGGGATAGAGCGTCAGGTTGAGGTCGTGTACGGCGGCGCCGCCATTGGGATAGGCAAACTCAACATGGTCGAAGGTGAGTACGGGTTCGGCGTCCTTGGCATGAGGGCGCAACGACGGTGCGTGCGGTGAGCCGGCGGGTGCCTGAATGTCGCTGCTTGCGTGTGCGGGGTCGACAATGCCCGAAATCAGGCGCTCGGCCTCATCGACATCCAAGCAAGGGGTACCGCTTACCAGGCCATCGGCCTCGAGGCTATTGAAGATACGCGTGACGCGAGGGCAGTCGACGCCGATGGCACGGAGCTCGTCGGTATGCGCGAAGACCTCGTGTGGTTCGCCCTGCAGCGCGATTTCGCCATGGTTGAGCACGAGCACGCGGTTGCAGTACTCCGAGAGCAGGGCGACCTTTTGCTCAACGACGACGATGGTGATTCCAAGTGTGCGGTTTGCCTCACGCAGCGTCTCGAAGACCAACGTGGAGCTGGCGGGGTCGAGTGCCGCGGTGGGCTCGTCGAGAACCAAGACGCGCGGACGCATGGCGAGGATGGCGGCGATGGCTACCTTTTGCTTCTGTCCGCCCGAGAGGGTGGCGATCTCGCGGTCGCGCAGGTCGCTGATGCCGACGGTCTCGAGCGTTTCGCTCACGCGCCGCTCGATCTGGTCGTGGGGAACGCCAAAGTTCTCGAGGCCAAAGAGCATCTCGTCCTCGACGACCGAGGCGACCATCTGCGTGTCGATATCCTGCAGCACACTGCCGACGATTTGCGACACGTCGGTGAGCGAGACCTCGCAGGTGTCGTGGCCGTCAACCATGACGGACCCAAAGAACGTGCCGGTGTAGTGGTGGGGCACGGCGCCCGACAGGCAGGCGGCAAGCGTGGACTTGCCGGCGCCCGAGGGCCCGATGATGCCGATGAAATCTCCCTTGTTCACGCTGAGTGAGATGTGGCTGAGCGCCTGCTCGGTCTGCGTGCCATAGGAGAACGAGACATCGTCGACGTTGATGATCGTTTCCATGGATACCTTTCATAGTCATCGGGGACGTTCTTTAATGACTAGTCGTTTAAGAACGTCCCCAAGAGTTAACCGTTTGGGACAGTCTTTGCCGGTGGAGCACGGAGACGGCTTTACGAGGGGCCCCAGGTTGGCGCGAAAGAGGAGCGAAGCGTACTTGGGTACGCGAGCGACGAATGAACGCCAAGATGGGGTGGCTCGTAAAGCCGAGCAGGTTAGTTGAGCTTCAGGGCCTTCTGAATGGGCAGATAGAGGGCGCCGACCAGAATGGCGTCAAAGACGGCAGTCATGGCGACGACGGGCAGCATAGCGGCGGCGAGCTCGCCCACCACGCCGAGCATGGCCATCTTGATGACCATGAAGATGACGCCCGAGACAAAGGTGGTCACGAACGTCGCGACGATGGCGACGGCAGGCTTAACCTGGCAGCCCTTGGCAGCAGCGTTGACAATGACGGCCATGAGCATGGCGGCGATGCCCTCGGCGGCAAAATCGACAAACGGCGAGGTGGTGGTGATCTGGATCACGGCAGCCGAGATAAGGCCGATGACGAGCGCCTGACCGATGTTAGGGCGAACGACCAGGATGGTGAGGCAGAAGGCCGAGATGATGAACTCGGGGCTGATCATGCTGCCCGAGATGCCCGAGATTGCCTTGCCGACGGTGAAGTTGAGGATGAAGCCGGCGGCGAGCAGGATGGCGAGCAGGACGAGGGCGCGGACATCGAGTTTGCCGCGATCGGCGGTATGGACGGTGCGGGGCTGGGTGGCGGTGGTGTTCTGAGACATGGTGAAAATCCTTTCGGAAGGGGATTGCAAGAGAAAAGCGGGGGCGCGTGATGCGAATGCGATCGGGCTCGAGATAGAAAAAGGCCCCCGGTCGAAACCGGAGGCCTTCCAATCACCTAGAGCGCAAAAACAGGCGTGAGGGACTCACTGTCGACCGATCGTATTCGCATCACGCCACCACCAGTTGTTGAGAGATTTCATCGTGTTCTTCATGTTGGTGGCTCCTTTCGTGATGCCGTGGCGCGGTCGCACCTAGTTGCTGTTGCGCTGCACTATAGCACAGCGATATATGTGCAGGGAAATCTTTTTTGAAAAGATTTCAGCGGCGTTTCCCGCCGGTCAGATGACGGGCTAGGAGGGCAAGGCCGCTCACGCTGTCTCGCCCTCCTTTAGAACGTGAGGGTCTTAGGCCTTCTTGCGACGATAGAGCACGAAGCCGCAGACACCGATGATGACGACGGCACCAACAGCCATGGCGGCCATGTTGTTGCCCTCTGACTTCTCCTCGGTTGCCTCTTCCTTAACCTCGGGCTCGGCAACGTCCTCATCGGAGAGGGCCTCGTCGGCGTAGGTGATGGACTCGACCAGGCAGTCGTTGTCAGCATCGTAGTCACTCGGGACGAACTCCTCGGAGAAATCGCCCTCCTGGAGGTAGTCGCGCATCTCCTCGAGCATGGCCTTGCACTTAACATAGGTGTTCTTGGTTGCAGCCTTGCCGGCCTTGTTGGCCAGGGCGGTGCGGGCTTCGGTGCCTTCTTCGGCCTGCATGGCCTCGTCGACGGTCAGGTTCTGCTCGATGAGCTCCTTCTGCAGAGCGTCGAGATAGGCGCGGACGCCGGTGGCGCAGTTGTCGCGGTTCTCCTCGGCGAGCGTGTTGATGTCCATGAGGACGTAATTGATGGAGTTCTTGGGCTCCTCGTTGTTCACGACGTCTTCCTCTTCACAGTGATCGAAGGAGACATCCTGATCGCTGAAGTAGGGGCTGACCTCGGTGAGCAGTGCGGAGTAGAAGGGAATAGCGACGGAGAACTCGGCGTTGGAGAGCATCTCCCACTGGATGGTCGCGATCTCGGGGTCCATGCCCTGACGGATCTGGAAGGTGTGGATCTCGGTGTTACGGTTGGAGCCGATGGCATAGGCACCGTCGGTGTTGGCGTTGAGGCCGGCGACATTCTCGCCACGAGTGGCAAAGCTGCGGATCATCTCAAAGGTGTTCCAGTCGGACTTGCCGGGCTGGAAGAACAGCGGCTGCATCTCGTGGACCAGGGCGCCGGTCGTGGCACGAGCATCTTCGCGCTCGTCCTTAACGATCTCGTAGTCGGTGCCCTCGGCAAGCGGAGCCATGAAATAATCGCGGCCCTGGATATAGCGAGACCAAGAATGCATGGCCTTATCGCTAATTTCCTCACCGTAGGTCTGGGCAACGTCGAACTGGCCGTCCTCGAAGTACTTGGCAAAGCCCTTTTCTTCGGGCATGGTCTGAATGTCCTTGGAGTGGAGGCAGTTCTCGGTGTCGTCGAGGTTGACCTTGTAGTTAAGGTTGCCGATGTTGGGGTTGACCGAGGCGATGTCGTCGGTGAGCTTCATGGCAATCCACTGATGACCAGAAAGTCCGGCGAACAGCCAGGTCTCGTTGTTGTCGGCGATGATGACCTGGTCGTTGGTGCAGATGCCCTGCTCGTCGACTAGGCTACCGAGGAGCTCGACGCCCTCGCGGGCCGTGGCACTCTCGCCCAGGATGACGCTGGCGTAATTGTACTCACCGATGCCGGTCTCCTCGGTAATGGGGTCGGCCTCCTCAGCCTTCTCGTTGTAGGAGGTGCTCAGCGTGGCAGAGCAGGAGACGCCCTTCTCGTTGATGCCAGCCTCGGAATAAGCGTCATAGCGATCTTCCCACTGAGAGGGGTTGTCGCGAACGAAGGTGTAGCGGTAGGTCGCGCCCTTGGACTTGTACTCAAAGCCGGATTCGAGCGAGCTATACTCGCTGCCGTCCTTGTGCGCAGGCTCAATGCCAAAGTGCTTGATATAGCGCGGGCTAAAGTCCTCTGCGCGGCCGTAGTACGTGTTGCCGTCCGCCGTGAGTTTGCTGCCCATGTAGATCTGGGTGCAAGCGAGCGCCGAGGTCGGCATGGCCATAATGGCCGCAGCTCCGAATGCGAGGCCGCAGCCAAGCTTCTTGAGCGTGTTGACGGGATGAGTAAACCTCATAATCCCTCCCAACTGTTGAGACCCCGCAAAGCTATGTGGAATCTCAGCTAATAAATACATCTATTAGCCTATAGGAAGTCTAAAGAGTATTCATCTATTTCGATGAAATACTCGATGAGCGTCCTAAAATATGCGATGAACGGATAAGAATACTCATTATGTAGCTTTACTTAAATAAAGGCACCCTGCAATTACTCTACCTGAATAAAGCACCTTGCACGGGGCGCAAAGAAAAATCCCCCGCTGTTTGGCAAATGCATAAACAACGGTGGAGACGATGATTGGATGAATATCATACCAATGTGGAATTACTTCTTCCGGCGGTGGATAACGTTAATCGCATAGCCGATGAGCATGGCCAAAACGATGACGATAAAGCCGAGCAGGGGATTGTCGTTCATGGGGTCCTCCTATTTTCCGAGTGGGGAGAATTCGTCGACGATGAGGTCGAGGCGTTGCGGAAGTGCGCGGGCTCCAAAGACGCCCGAGTTGCTGGAGATGATTTCGCCATCGAACTGCATGCCCAGCGACGGGGTGCAGGTGATCTTGGCTTCTTTGGTCTGGATGATCTTAAACTGCGGACGGCCGAGCACCTTGCCGGCGGGGTCGAGCGCGGCGGTGATCACGGTCGGGAGCAGCTGCACGGTTTTTACGGGCTCGATGACCGCGATGTCGACCATGCCGTCGTTCATGCGACAGTCGGGGAACAGGTTGATGTCGTTTTGGATGACCGAGGTGTTGCCGGCCATGCAGCAGATGCCATCGAGCTCCTCGACAATGCCGTCATGTTCAATCGTAAAGTGCGCCACCGTGGGGTTGGGCGTAGCGAGCGCGGATAGGAAGTAGGCGATCTCGCCGATGTCGTTTTTGGTGGGGGCGGCCTTCATCATGATCTCGGCGTCGTAGCCCGAGCCGGCGATGATGATGAAGCCGTGGCGCTTTTCGTTGCCGTTCTCGTCGAGCCAAAAGAGCTCACCCATATCCGCCTTGACGGTACGGCCGACGCGGCAGGCCTTGGCGAGCGCCGCGGCCTCGGGGGCATTACCGATGTTGTTAAAGAACAGGCAGGCTGTGCCGGAGGGGAAGACGAGCGTGGGGACGCCGCATCCGCGCATTTGGTCGAGCACGTTGGAGACGGTGCCGTCGCCGCCCGAAATCACCACGCGATCAAACTCGCGCACGTCTGCCACGGCGTCCTCGGGTTCCATGCCATCGCCGATAAAACGCATCACGACCTCGTCGCCGCCCTGCGCGAGGGCGTGCGTGAACGCGTAGATTTCATCTGAGCTGGGGCCCGATGCCGGGTTGTGGATGATAAGGCAGCGCATACTTACGTTCCCGTTCTGTGACTAACCGAGTATAGTTGTAGGGCAATGCCGATATCCTACCCGTGTTTTTCGGGCCTAACCTTATTCGATGGGTTGATATGTACATTTCCACACATCAGGCTCTGCTCGACTTTTGTCAGCGCGCCCGCGAGTTCGACGCGATTGCCGTCGATACCGAGTTTTTGCGCGAGCGCACGTTCCACCCGCGCCTGTGCTTGGTTCAGATTGCCACCCCTGCCGAGAGCGTCGCGGTCGATCCTCTGGTGATCGACGACCTGTCTCCCTTGGCCGAACTCATGGCCGACGAGAGCGTGACCAAGGTATTTCACGCCTGCTCGCAGGATATGGAGGTTATGCTCCATACCGTGGGCGCGCTGCCGCGTCCCATTTTTGACACGCAGGTGGCCGCCGCCTTTTTGGGCGAGCGCCAGCAGATTTCCTACGGCGCGCTCGTGCAGACGTTTTGCGGTGTCTCATTGCCCAAGACCGAGTCACTGACCGATTGGTCGCGCCGCCCGCTGACCGACAAACAGATCGAGTACGCGATCGATGACGTCAAGTATCTGATCGTTGCCTATACCGAGATGATGAGTCGCCTACGCGAGCTGGGCCGGGTGGACTGGGTGCTCGATGAGCTGCGTCCGCTGGCCGACGAGTCGCATTATCGCGCCGATCGTCACGAGGCGTTCCGCAAGGTCAAACGTATCAATTCGTGTAGTCGTCACCAACTGGGTATCGCGCGCGAGCTCGCCGCCTGGCGCGAGGACCGCGCCGAGCGCCGCAACATCCCGCGCAAGTGGGTCATGTCCGACGATACGCTGCTGGCGCTCGTCAAGCGCAATCCCGTGCGCGTCGAGGAGTTCCGCAGCATCCGCGGCACCGACCAGCTGGGGGAGCGCGACGTGGACGGCGCGCTCATGGCCATCAAGCGCGGCGCGAGCTGCCCGCACGACCGCCTGCCGCTCATGGTGCGCGGGCATCGCCAGATCTCGCCGGAGCTTGAGAGCGTGACGGACCTGATGTATGCGCTCATTCGCCTGGTTGCCGAGCGCTCGGGCGTGGCGACCTCGGTTATCGCCTCGCGCGATGACTTGGCCGATTACATCGAGCATCCTGAGCAAAGCCCCCTGCGCGAAGGCTGGCGTTTTGAGCTCGTGGGCTCGCGCCTGGACGATCTGCTTTCCGGCAATATGGGACTCACCGTGAAGGACGGCAAAATCGAGCTTTTATAGTTACGCGGTTTTACCAAACCGCGTAACAGCTCGACGCTGCAAACGGCCGAGAGCGGCAATCTGACGTTCAATCGTCGCTTGCGTACCAAAGTACGCGTCGCTTCTCTTTCACGTCACCTTGCTCGCCCTCGGCCGTTTTCGCTGACAATGCCTAAACATCGATGCTGACTTGCCTGCTGGGCGAGTGGGTAGAATGCCTCCAACGTGTAACTCGATTCGGAGGAATTCGCATGCCCTATTACTATGGTTACGGCTTTGGCATCGACCCGCTGTACCTGCTGGTTGTTCTTGTTTGTACAGTGCTTGGCCTTGCTGCGCAGAGCTATATCAACTCGACGTACAAGACCTGGTCCAAGGTTCGCTCGGACGGCGACACGGGTGCCACGGTCGCTCGCCGCATGCTCGACGCCAACGGTTGCAACGCCGTGGGTATCAAGGGCGTCGCCGGTGAGCTCACTGATCATTACAACCCGCAGGACAACAACCTGTATCTGTCGGATGCCAACCGTTCTGGCGGGTCGGTCGCAAGCGTTGCCGTCGCCTGCCACGAGGCGGGCCATGCCGCCCAGCGTCAAAGCGGTTATGCCATGATGAAGGTACGCACCGCCCTCGTGCCGGTCGTCAACTTTACCCAGAACACTTGGACCATCGTGCTGCTCATGGGCCTGTTTATGAACATAGCAGGGCTCACGACCCTCGCGCTGATCTTCTTCTCGTTTAGCGTGCTATTCCAGCTGGTTACGCTGCCGGTTGAGATCGATGCCAGCCGACGCGCCGTGGCGTATATCGAGCAGTCGGGCATGAGTTCCAAGCAGGTCAACGGTGCCAAAAAAGTGCTGACGGCAGCCGCGCTTACCTATGTGGCTGCGGCACTCACCTCGATTATTCAGCTGCTCTACCTTATGGCTCGTTACAACAGAAACTCCAACCGATAACAAGTGGGACCGACGGGCGCCGCGGGGATTTGTGTCCCCGCGGCGCTGTACTATGTGTTGGATTTGAATTAGCGCAGGGCCGGAGCCCATGTGCACGATGACGAAAGGGGGCTGCGTGGCAGGCTGGAATCTAACCGGCAATGCCGTTTCCGCCGAGTTCGACGGATCGGACGAGCAGGAGCGCAAAGAGCTCAGCGTGAGCCAAGCGGTGGAGATCGCTGCCGGTGCGCTCGATGCCATTCCGCAGCTGAGCGTTCTGGGCGAGGTCACGGGTTTCCGCGGTCCCAATGCCCGAAGCGGCCACTGCTACTTCCAAATCAAGGACGACTCGGCGGCCGTCGACTGCATCATCTGGAAGGGCGCCTATCTCAAGCGTACCTTCGATCTGCGTGACGGCATGCAGGTGAGCTTTAAGGGCAGCTTCAATCTCTATAAGGCCACGGGCCGCATGAGCTTTGTCGCTCGCTCGTTTTCGCTGGCGGGGGAGGGTCTGTTGCGTCAACAGGTGGCGCAATTGGCCGAAAAGCTACGCCGCGAGGGCCTGATGGACGAGGCACGCAAGCGTCGCATCCCGGTGTTTTGCTTGCGCGTGGCGGTCGTCACCTCGCTTTCGGGCGCCGTAATCGACGACGTCAAGCGTACGCTGCGCCGTCGCAACCCGCTCGTCGAGCTTGTCTGCGTGGGTGCAAAGGTCCAGGGCGAGGGTGCGCCGGCGGAGCTTATTGAAGGCTTGCGCCGCGCCGCCGCCATTACGCCGGCGCCCGATTGTATCTTGCTGGTGCGCGGCGGCGGCTCCTTCGAAGACCTTATGACCTTTAACGACGAAGGGCTTGCCCGTGCGGTGGCGGCCTGTCCCGTGCCCGTGGTGACGGGCATTGGGCATGAGCCCGATACCTCGATCTGCGACATGGTGAGCGACCGTCGCGCCTCCACGCCAACGGCGGCGGCAGAATCGGTGGCGCCGGCTATGACGGAGTTGGCCGACGTGCTCGAGGCGCGTCATCAGCGTCTGGGCGCCGCGATGGCTTCGATGATTGGGTCGGCCCAGGTCGACCTGGAGATGCTCGATCAGCGCGGTCGCCGCGCCTGGGATACCTATACGGCTCGCTTTGGCGATGCGCTCGATGCGGCTGCGTGTCGCCCGTGCCTCAACGACCCCACATTTATGGTCGAACGTCGCGAATCGGAGCTTGCACTGACTGCCGATCGCCTGTCGGGCGCCATAGTACGCTCAGTCGGGGTCTTCCGCTCCAACTTCGAGCGTCTGCCCGAGCGTCTGGTTGCAAGCACCTCAGGGCTCGACGGCAAACGCCATGCGCTCACGCTTGCGAGTTCCCGTCTGGAGCATCAGGGGCGCACGATGCTCAGCAAACCAGCGTCCGACCTGGGCCGTGCAGCGGCTTCGCTCGATGCCCTGTCGCCGCTTAAGGTACTTGCCCGCGGCTATTCCATCGCGTACAGCGACGATGGTGTGGCTATAAGTGCCCAGACCTTTAAGCCGGGCGACGCCATCCGCGTGCGCATGGCGGACGGTAACGTGTCGGCAACCGTCAACGCGGTCGAGTAGGCCGCGTTTCACAGTGATAGACCCTTAGGAAAGGAAACAGATATGGTAGAGAAGACCCCGGTAGAGCAGCTTACGTACAAGCAGGCCTCGCAGGAGCTGGAGCTCATCATCCGCAGCCTGGAGTCGGGCGATATGGAGCTTGAGGAGTCGCTCGAGAGCTACACCCGCGGCGTCGAGCTCCTCAAAAGCCTGCGCACCCGCCTGTCCGATGCCGAGCAGAAGGTCTCGGTGCTCCTTAAGGACGTCGACGGCAACGACGTGCTCGCCGACGGCGAGGCCGCCAACACCGATGATAACCTTTCGTTCTAAGCATCTCGACCAAATATAATTACCTTGGTCTGTAAGAAAGGAACCAGCTATGTGCGATTGCATCTTCTGTAAAATTGCCAACCACGAGATCCCCTCGACCGTTGTCTATGAGGACGACCAGGTCATCGCCTTCGACGACCTCAACCCGCAGGCGCCGGTCCACACGCTCGTGATCCCTAAGAAGCACTACAGCGACATCGCCGACAACGTACCCGCCGAGACCATGGGCGCCATAGCTCACGCCATCCAGGAGGTCGCCAAGGCCAAGGGTCTGGAGGACGGTTTCCGCGTCATCTCCAACAAGGGCGTCAACGCCGGCCAGACCGTCATGCACTTCCACATGCACGTCCTCGGCGGCAAAAACCTGGGCGAGAACCTCATCTGAGGGCGCTTGGCCCGTCGACTTGGCTGCCTTTGGAGTAATCTATGCAGCTTTCTCAACTCGAATACCTTCAAGCGGTAGCGAACTATGGCGGCGTGCGCAAAGCAGCTCGCGCCGTTCATGTGAGTCCGCAGGCCGTTTCGTCGGCAATCAAAAAGCTGGAATCTGAGTATCAGATTGTTTTGCTCGACCGATCGGCGGGGGAGGCTGTTTTGTCTCCGGCGGGCAGAGAATTTGCGCGTCGTGCGCGCGTGATCCTGGCACAAGTCGACGATCTCAAAAAGTACGCTCAATCGAGGGGCGACGGCGTTTCGCCCGATGGCCACTTTCGTCTTTACGCCCCCTGCCTTCATGGGCGGGGGCGCCTTTTTGCCGAAAGCTGGTATGACTCGTTTGAACGCTCGCACCCTCAGATTCACCTTGATGTGTGGCATCAGCCAACGGCTACATGCTTTGAATCACTTGTGCTTGGCATTTCGGATGCGGCTATCTCATTCGAGGAACCACGGGACAGTGTCCTTTCTTCAAAATATTTGGGTGAAATAGAGCTCAAGGTTCTTTCATGCCCAGCGGGTCATCAATCTGCTGACGCTATGACCATTCGTGAGTTACTGGGCGGCAGGCTCGCTGTTCCCATTAATTTGTCACCCTGTCTCAATGCGATTAACCAATGCCCTGAAGCCCAGCTCGTCAATTTTCGCTTCCGTGATGTCGAATACGAAAACAGGGCGCAGGCTGAGTTTCTTCAAGGCGGGGGATTGATATTGGGTTTTTCTGGCTCTTCTCTCGCATCGGGTGGATCGGAAGTGAGCGAGTGCTCCATTGAAGCCTCACATGACGTAGCCTTGCCCATCTACTTTTGCTATCGACAAAATGCCTGGACCGATCGACACCAGACGGTATTTCTTCACCTATTGCGTCATCTCGCTTCGTGAGGCCATTTGGCCTCGTGTCGTCAAGTGAATGTTGACGCCCTGCAACACATAGCTGACAGCTTTGCCCTCATGCTTTTCCAAGATTCCGATTTAGATTGCTGACTCTTGGAGGGCGGAGCATGAAAAACCGTACGGTTTTGCTTTATATGACGTTCGTTTTTCTTTCGAACTTCAGCACCATTTTGTATTTTCTGACGGTTTACCTTGAATTCGTCGGATTCTCGATGGTGGCGATTTCTAGCATGATGATTGCATATCAAGTGAGCAAGTTCATCCTTGAAGTTCCCACTGGCTATATTGCTGATAGGTTTGGACGAAAGACAAGCGGTCTCGTTGGCGTCGTGGGAATGCTTGGATACTACGCCGCCCTGCTTCTCGTCCGTTCTCCCCTGCTTTTAATCGGTGCGTTCGCTCTCAAGGGTTTTGCCGTTGCGTGTGTGAGCGGATCCATCGAAGCGATTTACATTGACAGCGTCTCTCAGGACCAGCTCGTAAGACTTAATGTCGTTGAGCGATTTGTTTTCTATGCCTCTTATGCCATCTCCGCTTGCGTGGGCGGTTTCATTTCGTCCGTCGGTGCATATCTCATTGGTCTTTCGGCAGATATCATCGCAATGGTGTTGACGTTGGTTGTCGTTGTCTGCATTCCTGAGATGCGAAGAGGGGGCACTGCGACGACACCTGAACATGGGATTAGCCCGAAGATGATCGGTGCCGCTATTGCGGGTAATGGCATTCTTCGTTCAGCGTTCATCATGGACTGTTCTCAGGCATTTGCTTTTGTCGCCCTGGAAGACTTTTTCTCACTGCTGCTTGCGGGTCGCGGAATGAATGCCGTCGCTTCGGGTGTCACCATTGCGGTCCAGCTCCTTGCCTCGGCCTCCATGGGACTTATTGTGCCCTGTGCGATTGCTCGTGTCGACAAGGGCCGTTTTGCGCGTATTTGCGGCATCGTGCGCCTTTTCCTGACAGCTTTGTTTTTGATTCCCCTTACTCCGGCTAATTTGCTGCCCGTGTTCTATGTGCTGCAGACGGTTGCGTACTCGTTATTTGCTCCAATTAAATACTCAATTTTTCAAAAGGCAGCCGATTCTTCGATGCGCTGTTCACTGATTTCGGTTCAAAGCCAGATGGTGGCGGTGGGTGCCGTTCTTTTCTATCTGCTCAACGCTGTGTTGAGTAGCGTTGCGGGCATTCGAGTCGTATTGCTTGTCGCGCTCGGGATTTCTTCCCTTGTGTATATCCCCGCGCTCTTTCGTCTTACACGCCAAAGGTCATGAGTATTTGGGCACCGATAACTTATATATCAACGCAATAAACCCGAGCGCGAGGGCGTTTGGGTTTATTATTGAAGCGTATGTAACCTGGCGGCGCCACACCGCCTGTTAGTAGGGAGACACATGAACGTTCTGGTCGTCAACGCAGGATCTTCGACCCTTAAGTATCAGGTCATCGATACCAAGTCCCACAAGGTGTCCGCAAAGGGCTCCTGCGAGCGCGTCTGCTTTACCGGCGGCACCTTCACCCACGCTGCCAACGGCTCCAAGAAGGTGACCGAGAACATCGAGTTCCCCGACCACAAGGTCGCCATCGAGGTCGTCCTGAAGGACCTTGAGGCCAACGGCGTCAAGATCGAGGGTATCGGCCACCGTATCGTTCAGGGCGGTTGGTACTTTGGCGATTCCTCCCTCGTCGACGAGGATGTCCTCGCCAAGATCCGCGAGGTCGCTCCGCTCGCCCCGCTGCACAACAACCCCGAGGCCAACGTTATCGAGTACTGCCTGGAGCAGTATCCCGACCTGCCCAACGTCACGGTCTATGACACCGCTTTCCACTTCAACATGCCCGAGGTCGCCAAGACTTACGCTCTGCCCAAGGATGTTTGCGACAAGCTGCACATCCGTAAGTACGGCGCCCACGGCACCAGCTACCGTTATATCTCCAAGAAGGTCGCTGAGATGACCAACGGCGAGGCCCGCAAGGTCGTCGTGTGCCATATCGGCTCCGGCGCTTCCCTGTGCGCCATCGAGGACGGCAAGTGCATGGACACCACCATGGGCTTGACCCCGCTCGACGGCGTCATGATGGGCACCCGCTGCGGTTCCATCGACCCGGCTACCGTGTGCTACCTGCAGCGCGAGGGCGGCTACACCTTCGACGAGGTCGATGAGATGATGAACAAGAAGTCCGGCCTTTTGGCTGTGACCGGCGGCAAGACCAACGACTGCCGCAACGTCGAGGAGCTCGCCGCTGCCGGTGACCCCGAGGCCCAGCTTGCCTTCGATATGTTCGTCTACAAGATTGCCGCCAAGGCTGCCGAGATGGCCACCTCCATGTGCGGTATGGACACCCTGGTCTTCACTGCCGGCATCGGTGAGCACGCTCCTGCCGTCCGCGCCGGCGTGGCCGACCGCCTGGCCTTTATGGGCGTCAAGATGGATCATGCCCGCAACGCCCTGCGTGGTGACGGCGCATGGTGCCTGTCTGCCAAGGATTCCAAGGTTAAGATTTTCGTTATCCCCACGGACGAGGAGTTCATGATCGCTTCCGACGTCGAGCGCATCGTCAACGGCAAGTAATTGCAAAAGGGGAGGGGCTGGACGACCGAGCGCCGTTCGGCCCCTCTTTTGTACTCGTTGGGCGATATGCCTGATAGTTATTTATTAAGTTGTGATAACTTCTTATTAACATGCGGCCGCCTTAAGGGGTCTGCGCCGACCGTATCGCACTGCAAAGGAGTCTCATGAACGTACTTGTTGTCAACGCCGGTAGCTCAAGCCTTAAATATCAGCTTTTGGATACCGATACCCGCGAGGTTTTCGCCAAGGGCAACTGCGAGCGTATCGGCTCGGACATGGGCATCTTTGGCCACTCCGAGAACGGTGGTGCCAAGCAAACCGAGGAGGCCCCCTTCCCGGATCACCGTTCGGCTATCGCACGCGTGCTCGAAGAGCTCGAGAAGACCGACTTTACGATCGATGGCATTGGGCATCGTATTGTTCAGGGTGGCTGGTACTTTGACGATTCCGCGGTCGTTGACGATGAGGTCATGGCTAAGATCCTCGAGGTGGCACCGCTTGCCCCGCTACACAACTACGGCGAGGCAGCGGCAATCGAGTATTGTCGCGAGAAGTATCCGGAGCTGCCCAACGTGGCCGTCTTCGACACCTCGTTCCACATGACTATGCCCGAGGTCGCCTACACCTACGCCCTGCCCAAGGACGTGCGTGACAAGTATCACGTGCGCAAGTACGGCGCCCACGGCACAAGCCACCGCTATGAGTGGATGATGGCCAAGGAGATCCTGGGTTCGCGCTGCCACCGTCTGCTTTCGTGTCATCTGGGCAACGGCGCTTCGCTCGCCGCCATCGAGGACGGTGTATGCCGCGATACCACGATGGGCCTCACGCCGCTCGACGGCCTGATGATGGGCACCCGTTGTGGTTCCATTGACCCGGCTACCGTGTGCTACCTGCAGCGCGAGGGCGGCTACAGCTACCAG